>JAWXBD010000116.1:0-34733 GCA_034439815.1 Phycisphaerae bacterium | reverse complement strand
GACCCGTTGCCGGTCCCGTCATGATGATCCCGTCCGCTCCGAAGAATTCTGCCGCGCTTGCGTTCTCGGTGATGGTCAGGTCGGCTGTGATCGCATGCGAGCTGTGCTTCTTCTTGATGTCTGCGAGGATCCGTATGGAGGTCGCGCCGATCGACCGCCGATAGCGGAGCAGGGGGCCCGCGTCTGCCTGCTCCAGCAATCCTTCGTCAGCGACCGATGCGAACACGAAACCCTCCGCGCGGACAAAGGTGAGTCCCGCGGCGTGCGCCACCGCGATCGCTGCGTGATTCGCGCCGGCGAGAATCTGCAGGCCAAGTGGAACCGGCACCACAGCGCGGACGGCCGAGGCGATGTGCGTCATGGCCGCAACGATCTCCGGTCCGACATTCCGCATGAGGTACGGAACGTCGTGCATGTTCTCGAGCATGATCGCGTCGACGCCGGCGTCGACCAGCGCCTGCGCTTCAGCGCACGCGCTGCTCGCGAGTGCGGCAACGGATTGGATCGAGCCTGGCGTGCCCGGCAGCGCGCCGATGTGCACCATGCCGATGACGGCCCGGTCGCGGCCAAAAAGCGCAGCGGTGTGTTCAGCTGCCACGAGCGACGCCTGCGATGCTGTCGACGACGCTTCTGACGGGGATCCCATGCAGGCGAGGATATCCGCTCCCATACACTGCGCCCATCATGACTCCACCGAGCGGCGTGACCCGCGAAACTGACGGGCCGGTCGAGCGCGTGCGTCTGACTGTCGACGACGCCTCCCTCGACATCGCGCCGGCGCTGGGCTGCTGCGCCGTTTCGTGGAAGGTCGCGGACTGGGAGCATCTTGCGCTGCCGCTACCGCTGGCGGATTTTGCGGCCAGTTCGAAGACCGGCGGAGTGCCGCTGCTCTACCCGTTTGCGAACCGGCTCCGTCGCGATCAGTTCCGGTGGCGCGATCGTGACGTCTGCGTCGCAGGCGCCGGTGGTCTGAAGCGCGACGCGAATCAGCTGCCTATTCACGGGTTTCTGCTGCGTTTCGGCGACTGGTCATCGATTGATTCGGACAGCGACCGCGACACAGCGCGATGCACCGCCACGCTCCGCTGGGCACCGCCGCTGCCAGTCTTCGCGTCGTTTCCATTCGAGCATGTGCTGACGATCGCCTACGAACTGCGAGCGCGCTCGCTGCGCGTCATCACACGTGTGACGCCGATGTGCGACGCGATGCCGGTCGCATTCGGCTGGCATCCGTACTTCCATGTGCCGCTTGCGACCCGCGACGCGACCGGCGTGATGCTTCCGGATCGTGAACACATCGCTCTCGATGGGCAGCTGCTTCCTGTGCGTAAGGACGCGACGCTGGTGGTTGCTGAACGTCTGGACGCGGGCGAGTCGCTTCTTCGGGATCGCTCGTTTGACGATCTCTTCCGCGTGCGCAGCGATGCGTCCTGCGGGGTTCTGCGTGCGCCGCACGGCCTGACGATGGAGTTGACGGGCGGATATCGATTTCTCCAGATCTTCGCGCCTGCGCGCGCGGGCCTCATCTGCTTCGAGCCGATGGTTGCGCCGGGTGCGGCGCTCTCCGACGGCGCCGATCTTCAGGAGGCGACGCGCGATCGGCCGTTTGAAGCGGCTTTCACCGTGACGAGCCTGTAAATGGCGGCGACACGCCGCGCGACTTTGCCCGTACGCTGCGCACTCTCCTCGTCGTCCCCCGAACGCATGTTCCTTCGACCGTACCGATGGCACGATCATTGAGCGGACTGGTCTTGATTGTCACCGGCGCCACGTCCGGCATCGGTCGCGCCACAGCGATCGAAGCAGCCAAGGCAGGCATGGACGTTGTCGTGTGCGGGCGTCGCGCGGAGCGGCTGGTAGAGGTGTGCGCGTCGATTGCTGCGCATGGGCGGCGCGGGCACGCGGTCGTCGGCGATGTGACGGAAGAGGGGTTCGGCGCCCGACTGCTGAACGAAGCGGAGCGAGCGTTCGGGCGTTTCGACGTTGTCTTCGCGAATGCCGGCTACGGTGCCGAGCGGCGCGTGCTCGATTACTCGCAAGCGGATCTCCGCCGCATGTTTGATGTCAACTTCTTCGCGGCGACCGATCTCGTCATGCAAGCGGCGCGACGGCTGCGGGCGCACGGACGGCCTGGGCATCTGCTGATGTGCAGTTCGTGCGTTGCGAAATTCACGCTGCCCGGATATGGGCCATACTCGGCGACGAAGGCCGCACAAGCGCTCGTTTGTCGGGCAATGCGATACGAACTGCGCGCGGATGGGATCGAAGTTTCGAGCGTGCATCCTGTCACGACAGTGACCGAATTCTTCGAAGTGGCGGGTCGCGCCAGCGCCAGCGGAAGGCCGGCGATCGCCGAACACGCGCCGCGGTTCGTCATACAGCCTCCCGAGCGCGTGGCCCGCGCGGTCATCGCCTGCATTCGTCGGCCGCGCAGCGAAGTCTGGACGAGCTTCCCCACCCGCCTGGCCGCCGGTCTTTTCACGGTGTTTCCGCGGGTCGCGGACTTCTTTCTCCGGCCGCAGCTGAAGTGGTTGCCGAGAACCGACGCGCCGATCACCGAATCGGTCGACGCTCGCTGATGCTGATGCTGCGTCTGTTGCTGCTTCGCGGATCGATCTCTATCCTGCTCGCCTCAACAGTTGCCTTCACACCTGCCTTCACACCTGCCCAGGCGTCGCCCCCAGGAGTCTCATGGCCAGCAATCCCATTCGCGTCGGCATCAACGGATTTGGTCGCATCGGTCGCCTCGTCTATCGCATCGGAATGATGCGCGGCGGATTCGAGTTTGTCGGCGTGAACGATCTCGTTCCTGCCGACAACCTGGGCTACCTGGTTCGACACGACACATCGCACGGCCGCTTTGCGAAGGATGTCCGCGTCGACGGGGACACACTGACGTGCGAAGGCAAGC
Organism: Phycisphaerae bacterium; assembly: GCA_034439815.1. Classification (GTDB taxonomy): domain Bacteria; phylum Planctomycetota; class Phycisphaerae; order Phycisphaerales; family SM1A02; genus JAEUIT01. The sequence goes on along the minus strand of JAWXBD010000116.1, from coordinate 31,822 downwards.
ACACGAAGTGCACGGCCATCAAAGACCCCGCGCAGCTTCCATGGAAGGAACTCAAGTGCGACTACGTGCTTGAATCGACGGGTCTTTTCACGACGGGCGACGACGCGCGGAAGCACATCGCTGCGGGCGCGCGACGCGTGCTCATTTCGGCGCCTACCAAGTCCGAAGATGTTCCCACGTACGTCTACAAGGTCAATCACGACCAGTACGACCCCGCAAAGCACACGGTGATATCGAACGCGAGCTGCACCACGAACTGCCTGGCGCCGGTGGTCAAGGTCCTGCTGGATACAGTCGGCATCGATGAAGGCCTCATGACGACGGTGCATGCGGTGACGGCAACACAGCCCACACAGGACGGTCCGAGCAAGAAGGACTGGCGCGGTGGCCGCAACGGCTACATGAACATCATTCCTTCGAGCACCGGCGCGGCGAAGGCGGTCGCATTGTGTCTTCCCGCCGTAAAGGGCAAGTTGACAGGCGTGTCCTTCCGCGTCCCGACGGCCAATGTGTCGTGCGTGGATCTGACGTTCCGATCGAGCAAGTCGACGTCGCTCGATGCAATCCGGAGCACGATGAAAGCGGCGTCGGAAAGCTCTTTGAAGGACGTGCTGGGCTACACCGACGAAGAGGTCGTGTCGAGCGATTTCATGAGCGATCCGCGGTCATCGATCTTTGATGCAGGCGCGAGCGTGCAGCTGAACGACCGCTTTTTCAAGCTCGTCGCCTGGTACGACAACGAATTCGGCTACGCAAGCCGATGCGTCGACATGCTGGTGATGATGGCAAGCAAGGACTGAACGGGAACCAGTCACATGACTGGCTTCGACAGCGTCGTCTGTCCGAGGCCAATGACAACGTGCGCATTGAGTTTGCACAGTTGCGCTGTTACGGTGATGCACCGGGGGGTCGTATCCAACCGGAGCGCTTGAATGCAGCGACAACTCGTGCCGGGGTCGGGGTCGTCAGAACGTCCAGCATCGCGAGGCTTTTTCGGAGCCCTGCATGCCCTCTTTCGTCTCACCGCATTCGCCGGGACTGCTGGCATCGGAACTGCTTGCATCGGGACTGTGGGATGGGGGACATGGGGAACATGCCACGCGAGCGCCGATTCGCCACCCTCAGTCGACTGGTACCAGGCGACGCTCGTCTCGTTCGGATGGGCGGCCTTCGAGCCGAGTATCTCAGCCGACGGCCGCCGGATCGCGTTCCGGTCAGCCTTCAACTTCACCGGCCAGAATCCCGACGTCAACTTTGAGATCTTTCTGTTCGACCGTGATACCGAGGAATTCACGCAGATCACGCAGACGAGCGTCTTCTTCGGCAACACGCAGCCGCACATCACGCCTGACGGAAGCGCGGTGCTGTTTCGGAGCCTCTACAACTTCACCGGCGAGAATCCCGATGGGAGTGCGGAGCTGTTCGAGGCCACCGTCGCTACGGGCGTCATCAAGCAGCTGACGTTCTCGCCTGGCGGTTCGATGCTCACAACAACGCGCCTGAGTGCGGATGGAAGCAGCGCCGTGTTTCTGTCAAGCGCTGACGGCTCGCTCGATGTCATGCGCTATCGGCGCGCGACGGGTGAGCTCACGGCGATCACGCAAGTGAGCGGATTCACGGTCGACATGCCGGCGGTGAACGGGGATGGCAGCATCATTCTCTTCCGCAGCAAGTACAACTTCGACGGCAGCAACCCCGAGGGCAACTTCGAGATCTGGTGCTGGCAAGACGGGCTCCCGGTCGTGCATCTGACGCAGACACCCGCGGGCAAGATCAACGAGCTGCCGTCAGTCGACGCTGCGGGCCGCTACGTCACGTTTGTGTCGCGCGCCAACATCGTCGGCGAGAACCTCGGGTCGACGCGCGAGATCTTCATTGCCGATCGTTTCGACGGCAGCTACGCGCAGGTCACACCTTCGTTTCCGACCGGAGCACATCTCGAACCCATCATCAGCAGCAATGGCGCCTACGTGCTTTTCGAATCGGAGCGCGATCCGGTCGGGCTGAACCGGGACAAGAACCGGGAGCTCTTTCGATTTGAACGGGCGACGAGCGAACTTTCGCAGCTGACAGAAACCACAGGCGGAATCTCGATTGCGGGGATGAGTGACCCGGCCAAGAGCAATTACGTCGCTGTCTCGATGGACGGCGAACACTTTGCTTACCGCTGCGAGCATGCGCTCGATCCGGAGGCCAACGATCCGGAGCCGCAGGTGAATCTCGAAGCGTTTATCGGCAGCCTTCCAAGGCGCGGCAATCCGCTCGCCGATCTGGATCTCGACGGTGACGTTGATGCGGGCGATCTGGCGATATGTTTTGGTGCCTGGGGTCCAGTGAGCAATCCGCAGTCGGCCACGGCTGACTTGAACCAGGACGGGCTGGTTGATTTCGCCGATGTCTCAATCCTGCTTGGTGCCTGGACCTGATCGAAATGCCAAGTAATATCTCTTCCTGGTGTAGCAGTCCGTGCGGGTGGCGCCAGTCGATGTTCGATACCTGATGGTCAATGTGTATGAAACGGTGCATGCTTGTGTCCCCCACGCGATCACGAACTCGACTCCCAACGCCACCTGCGCATTTCGGAACTGTTTGCTGAGGCGCTGCGACTTGATCCATCGGTGCGCGACGCGTTCCTCGAGTCGCGCTGTGGAGACGATGCGGGGCTTCTGCGCGAGCTCCAATCGCTCTTCGCGCACCATCACGAGCGTGGAGTTGCCACTCCCGGGCATGCCGGCGCCGGCTTGGTGACCGGCGCGTTCAACATCAGCGAACTGGTGGATGACAAGCTGGGGGAGTCGCCGGGGCCGGGACTCGGTTCGGCGTTCGCGAGCACCGGCCGCTACACGATCATCCGGCTGCTGGGCGAAGGTGGTATGGGCGCGGTGTACCTCGCAGAGCAAGAGAGGCCGCGCCGGACAGTGGCGCTGAAGGTGATGCGAGCCGGTTTCGGCAGCATGAATCGGCTTCGGCAGCGCTTTGAGCTTGAGACCGAGGTCCTCGGCCGCCTGCAGCATCCTGGCATCGCGCGGATCTACGACGCGGGTACGGCGACGGTGAAGACGGCAGAAGGCTCAGTGAGCGTTCCGTACTTTGCGATGGAGTACGTCGACGGAATGTCGCTCCTCGAGTATGCCGAGCATCACGCGCTCGGCACGCGCGAGCGCATGCGAATCGTCGCCATGATCGCGGAAGCAGTGGCCGCGGCGCACCGGCAGGGAATCATCCATCGCGACATCAAGCCGCAGAATGTTGTCGTTGACCATGCGGGCGATCCGAAAGTTCTTGACTTCGGCGTGGCCCGCGCGACCGACAGCGATCTCGCGGTGACGACAATTCAAACGGACATCGGTCAGCTCATCGGAACGCTGGGGTACATGAGTCCTGAGCAGGTCTCAGGCGATCCTTCGAAGATCGACGCGCGGACGGACGTCTACGCCCTCGGCGCGCTGACCCATGAACTGCTCACGGGGAAGCCGCTTGTCGACTCGCGCCAGCGCACGGTGAGTGAAGTTGTCCGCATCATTCAGGACGTCGAACCGCCCTCGCTCAGCTCGATCAACCGCACGTTTCGGGGTGATCTGGACACGATTGTCGCCAAGGCCATCGACAAGGATCCAAGTCGGCGCTACGACGATGCAACGAGCTTCGCGGCTGATGTGAGGCGCTATCTCCAGGTCGAGCCCATCGTCGCGCGGCCGGCGACGCATCTCTATCGCATCGGAAAGTTCGCGCGGCGCAATCGCGTGCTGGTCGGCGGCGTCGTCGCGACGTTTCTCGCGCTCGCGCTCGGCCTTGTCGGGATGAGCATCGGATTCATCAATGCCCGCACGGAGCGTGATGCCGCGATCGCGGCGCAGAACACCGCGGACGCGCGCTTCGACGAGGTACGCAAGCTGGCGAAGACGCTGGTGTTTGACATCCACGACATGATTGCCGTGCTCCCCGGTTCGACCGAAGCGCGCAAGAAGATCGTGACGACGGCGCTCGAGTACCTCGACCGGCTTGGCGCCGAACAGTCGGACGATGAAGCGCTGCAGATGGAACTTTCCGAGGGATACCTGAAGGTCGGGCAGGCGCAGGGCTACGGATCGCGAGCCCATCTGGGCGACCGTGCGGGCGCGATGCAGAACTTCCGCAAAGCAGAAGTCATCCGCAAGCGCATGCTGGCGCGCGATCCCGAATCGGAGGAGTGGCTCGGAGGCCTCGGCAGCGTCCAGAATCAGATTGCGCTGCTCGAGCTGGACTCCGGACACGCGCAGGAGGCGCTCGCGATGTTCGAAGAGGTCCTCGCCAATCGCGAGCGCATCTTGGCGAAAGCTCCGGAAGATCCAAAGAAACGCCGCTCGGTCGCGATCAGTCATCAGTGGATCGGCAACACGTATCTCAAAATGGCCGTCCCGTTGTCGAAGGAGTCCGACGATCCCGCCGTTGCCGCGCGGCGCACTGAGCTGCTGATGAAGGGGCTCGACGCGTACCGCACGATGCAGGCCATCTATGTCGCCATTGCGGCGCCGGATGATCCGATGCCCACGCGCGACCTGACGGTGGCAAGCGAGAAGATCGGCGATCTCTACTCGGAACTCGGTGAGCTCGAATCCGCGCTCGTTGAATACCGGAAGAGCCTGGAGATTCGGACGCGGGTGTACGCAGAGAATCCCGACAACCACGAGCTGCGTTCGGATCTCGTTGCAGCGACTGGCAAGCTCGGTGACCGCATGGTGAAGCTCGGCGAGTTCGATGAAGCGGAACCGTATTTGCAGCAGTCGCACACGCTCGCGTCGGCCGCGGTGCGGGAGGATCCTTCCGACGTGCTTGCGAAGACCAACCTCGTGGTCTCGGAGTACCGGATCGGTGAGCTCGCCGCGGCGCGCTCAAAGGACGCGTCACGACCGATCGCATCGCGCAAGGCGCTGCTCGACGAGGCGATGTCCCGCTTTGGCGCCGCGGCTGCGATCCTGCGGGAGCTGGCTGACATCGGCAAGCTGGATGAAACGGGGCGCGGCTGGCTCGCATCGTTTGAGGAGGGAATCAAGGACCTGGCGGCTCGGCGGGCGGCACTCGAGGCAGAGACGTCGAGCTGAGCGGTGTCGTCCGCCTTCCGCTCACTCATTCGAGAGTTCGCGCGAGAGCCATGCCTTCGCCAAGGCCCAGTCGGCCGCGACAGTCGACTTGGCCACGCTGAGGACGTGAGCGGTCTCCTCGACCGACAGCCCTCCAAAGAAGCGGAGTTCGACCACACGGGCTTGCCGCGCATGCAGTTGCGCGAGCTTTTCCAGCGCCTCTTCCAGCGCGAGAAGATCGACCTGCGATCCGGAGGGAGAAACGTGCAGCTCGTCGTGGAGCGTGGTTCGATGTCGATCACCACCGCGCTTCTCGGCGTTCACCTTGCGGGCATGATCGACCAGTATCAGCCGGATCGTGTTGGCCGCCACCCCGACGAAGTGTGCACGACCCTTCCAGTCGAACCGTGATTGATCGACGAGTCGCAAATACGCCTCGTGCACCAGAGCCGTCGCCTGCAGCGTGTGACCCGCGCGCTCTTGGCGCATGCGCCGCACCGCGATCTCGCGTAGCTCGTCATAGACCAGCGGGAGTAGGCGGTTGGCAGCTGAACCATCGCCCTGATTGAGCTGCTCAAGGACCTCGTTAAGAGCTCCCGCGCGCTCGTCGGCGGCCTCGGACATGCACGGATGGTAACGCCACTGCCGCGCGTGTCAGCGCCGTGAGGCGGTTTGGCGCAGGGCGATGCGGCCTCCGCAGGATGCTCGAGTCAAGGACGTGGTGGCGAGGGGCGCAGCACCGCGCAGGCGCTGACGATGTCAGCCTCGCGTGCGGGGCGTGTGGGGAACGTCACCGAAGGTGTTCGCACTATCAAAAAGCTCCGCGGACAAGTTGCGTGACCGCCAAACGCCAAAGGCAAGCGAATTCGCCTGAAATCCCATGTAAATCAAGGAAATGCCTGAATGTAATTTGTACGCTGGGCGATCTTGCTTCAGAGTGCACCGCAGCAATGAAGTTCCTGGTCCAAAGCCCGGGAGCTGCGACTGGTCGGGCGCCGCTGGGGGTGGCGCTTCCGGCAAAGTGCGCAAGTTGGACAACACCTCATGTCTCAGACTTTCACTCGCTGCTCTCGCAGCATCGCGTCCGTTCTTTGTTCCTCGGCCGTCGTCCTCGGTGCCGCATCAATCGCCAGCACCGACGACAAGTTTGAGCCGCCACCACCACCACCGCCGTCCGGTCCCGTCGCAACAGTCTACTTCGGCGTCGATAACGGGCCAGTGACGACTGCTGAAATCAACGGGATACCCCTGGCGAACGGGAACCTCATTTTCCTTTCCACATTCGCCGCTCCCGATGGAACTTGGTCCATCACCTACAACCTCATCGCGGACCTTTCAGCGAATCCCCAGACCAGCCTGACAGGCACTGTGAAAGTGGTCAACAGTTCGGCGACGACCCGCAACTTCAAGTCCGGCTTCTCAACTCCGATCTGTCCGATTATCACCGAGGGCTCCCTGATCGGTGGCGCCATCACCTTGACGCTCACCGCTGTGGGTCCCGGCGCACTTGGCTGTTTCAACGGCCTACCTGTCGTGCAGATCATGCAGGACGATGAGCCCGTTGCGTCAATGTTCTGGTGTCCCTTCAATCTCAGCACGACGGGCTCAGGAACCGTGAGTTCCAACAACATCTACGGACTGCCCGGTCCGAGCCTCCCCGGCGCGATCGTCTCCAGTTCGATCGGCGAAGCGCAGCAATATTCGTTGACTGCGTGGGACAGCGCGACGGTGCAGGTCTCCCTGCTCTACAAGGACGCGAACGGCCAGTCGCTCGACTCCTGCCCTGCGGATCTGAACGGCGACTTCATTGTTGGTGTTGACGACCTCGGTGTCGTGCTGCAGAACTGGGGACAATCATCATGGTGTCCGCAAGCGCAGTCCGGCGACGTAAACGGTGACGGCGGGGTCAACACCCTCGACATGCTTCAAGTGCTTGACGCGTGGGGCCTCTGCACCTCGTCGACCTGATCGAGCGAGATCATTCCCTGAAGCGTGCCGGTACCATGCTCCGGCATGAACGACACGCAGGACGGACGCGAAGATTCGGCGATCGCATCGACACTGGATCGGCGCACGTTCATCCGCGCATCGATCGGCATTGGCCTCGGAGCGACCGCTGTCCTGAATGGCTGCCGCGCCCCCGGGAACCGCGTACGAACTCGTACTGCGGCCCGGGCGGCGCACGGCGGACCGATGCGGCTTGCCATCATCGGTGTGGCGGGACAAGGCGGGGCGAATCTCGACGCGGTAAAGCATGAACACATCGTTGCACTGTGCGATGTTGATCTGACCGCGCTCGACGCCGCCGCGAAACACGTACCAGGTGCGGTGAAGTTTCGGGACTTCCGCGCCCTGCTGACCGACACGACACTCGACCTTGACGGCGTTGTCATTTCAACGCCCGATCACACGCATGCGCCAGCAGCGGCCATGGCGTTGAGGCGCGGCTATGGCGTGTACCTCGAGAAGCCGCTCACGCATTCGATTGAGACGTGCCGGACACTTGCAAGACTTGCGAGGACGAACGAGTGCGTCACGCAGATGGGCACGCTCATTCACGCCGGCGGCAACTATCGCCGCGTCGTTGAAGCGATCCAGTCCGGCGTCATAGGCTCCGTCACACAAGTTGACTGCTGGTGTCCGAAGAGCTGGTGCTGCGGCACGCTCACGCCGGGTGCCGTTCCGCCGCCGCAGCTCGACTGGAATCTGTGGCAGGGGCCCATTCCGTTCGTCGATTACATCGCGGACGTTCATCCCGCGAATTGGCGGCGCTATTGGAGTTACGGCACCGGCACCCTCGGTGATATGGGCTGTCACATCCTCGACCTTCCGATGTGGGCGCTCGGTCTCGATGAGCCGCGGTGGTCGCGGTGCAGTGTCACCGCCGCGGGACCGCCAGTCGATGCAATCGGCTGCCCTGCATGGCTCGAAGCGACATGGGTATATCCCCGTCCCAGTGATCCTGATCAGACAATGCTCGATCCCCTTGTCGTGCGCTGGTTCGATGGCGGACGGGTGCCGCCCACGGTGCAGGAACTCGGCGCCAAAGATCGCACGAACTACTTCGATCAATACATGGTCTGCTTCCAAGGGACGAAGGGCTTCCTCTTCGCGAACTACGACGAGATGCGGATTCTCATGGCGGGCGATTCATCGCCGCCGCCGCGATCGATCGCCGACTCGCCGGGACATCATCGGGAATGGCTGAACGCGCTGCGCACGGGCACCGTGACGGGCGACGGCGCGCCGCTGTGTCGATTCGAGTACGCGGCGCCGTTGACGGAAATGGTGCTGCTCGGAACGGTGGCATACCGATCGGGGACGACCATCGAATGGGACCGCGAGCGCGGGCTCATCAACGGAACTGCCGCCACGCGCGCGCTGCTGCGCGAACCGTATCGCGACAGCTGGGGGGTGTAGTTTTAGCGCTCAAACGAGTGCCAGTCGCACGGCGGCATTGATGAGACCGGCGTGTGAATACGCCTGAGGATAGTTGCCAAGTGAGCGCTGCAGCCGGGGACAGTACTCTTCGGACATCAGCCCGGTCGACCCGATGAGTGCGACGATTTCGCGCATGAACGCGTGCGCGTTGTCCAGCTCGCCAAGCAGCACGTATGACTCGACGAGCCAGAATGCGCACAGGAAGAATCCGCCCTCGAGTCCGGGCAGCCCGTCATCGAATCGATAGCGCAGCACCGTCGGGCCGGATCGCAGTCCGCGCTCGATCGCTCGCACGGTTGCGTGGAAGCTCGGGTCGTCGGGTGGCAGAAGCCCGCTCAGTCCGACATGGAGTGCGGCAGCGTCGAGATCGTCGCTTCCATAGGCGGTCGTGAACGCATTGGCCGCGCGCGACCATCCATGCGTCGTCACATCGTCAGCGATGTCGCTGCGCAGCGCTGACCATCCAGCGGGGGCATGACCGAGGAACTGCTCCGCAACCCGCAGCCCGCGATCGACGGTCAGCCACGCCATCACCTTCGAATACACATGCTGCCGCGGCGCCATGCGGAGTTCCCAGATCCCGTGATCAGGTTCGCGCCAGCGTCGGGCGACGGCCGCGACCATCGTTTCGACCAGTTGCCAATGCTCAGACGACATCACCGCGCCGCGCTCCGCCATGACGCTCACCATCTCCACAATGGGACCGAATACGTCAAGCTGCACTTGGAGCGATGCTGCGTTGCCGATCCGCACCGGAACGCTGCGGGCGTAACCGGCGATGCCGCCGACCTCGCCTTCCCCGGCGAGATCGCCGCCGCTTACGCTGTAAATCGGCCGCATGCGTTCCGCCGATTCGCAGCGCCCAAGCACGCCGAGCAGCCAGTCCGTGAGGCGCATGGCGTGCCCGGTGTTGCCCAGCCGCGCGAGTGCCGTCGCGGCAAGGGCCGAGTCGCGTGGCCAGCAGTATCGATAATCCCAGTTGCGCACGCCGCCAATCTCTTCGGGAAGGCTGGTCGTGCCTGCGGCGAGAAACGCTCCCGTCGGGCCGTGCGCGAGAGCCTTCAGCGCCAGCGCACTCCGCTTGACATGCTCGGCGTACAGCGCAGGAACCTGCAGGCTGCCGAGCCATGCGCTCCAGAATGTGCGGGTCTGATCGCGCCGACGGGTCTCGCTCGTCTGCGAATCCGCGAAGTCTGCGGCGCCGCATCGCAGCTGAAAGACAAGCGGATCGGCGCCGAGGTCCGCCTCACCGATGGCGACCTGATGACGGCCCTCACTGATCATCGTCCAGTGCACGGCGGGGGCGTGCAGGACGATCGGATCGACCACATCGAGCAGCTCGATGCCGCGATCGTGCACGCGCAGGCGCACGGCGGCGCGACCGAAGTCTGGACGTGGCGCAAAGCGCACACGTACTTTTCCTGTACCTTCGACCACCCGCACGAGTTCCGACCGACCAGGCCGCTGGAACGGACGGCCGGCGCTGCAGTCGATGTAGTCCGTCAGCGTGACGTTGGGCCACTGGAGGCGCGCGATCATGCTGTTGGGCTCGTACGTCAGCCGACCTTCGCGCGGTCCCGTGTCGGGGTGGACATCGAACGATCCGGCGCCTTCCCCGCCGACGAGAACCCCGAAAAGTGGCGGTGACTCGGGACGGGGCGCGCACAGCCACGTGATGCGCCCGAGCGGATCGCTGAGTGCGATGGCACGCTGATCGCTGAGGAGCGCGTGATGATCGATGCGTACGTCAGCGATCGCCGTGGCGGTTCGGCGCTGCTTCAGCACTTCATTCATGAAATCGACGACGCCACTCCGCTCGAGCAGCCGGTGGCGAGCGATCGTCGGCCGCCTTCCGACATGCACGCAGAGATCCGTGCGTCCCAGGACGCCGAACATGTCCTCATCGGTGCGGTCGTCGCCGAGCGCGATGACATTCGATGCGCCGAGCCGTGCGCGCAAGAACTCCAGCGCGTCGCCCTTGTGCAGTGTGCCGACAGTGAACTCGCGCACCATCATGCCGTCGCGCACCGTGGCACGCGATTCGACTCGGCATTCGTCAGTGAACGCACGCAGCTCTGCCAGCACCGCCTCCTGCGCCGCGGCGCGGTAATGCACTGCGGCGCCGAACGGCTTATGTTCGACAAGAACACCGCGATACTTCGCGGCGAACGAGTCTGCCCAAGCTCCGAGGTGCTCAAGCAGCGCACGGTCGCTTTCAGTCCACTCATACGGCGGAATGAATTCGCCTTCGCTGCCGTGGCTGCCGACAAGATGAAGCCACGGCCGGTCGCCCGTGAGCGCGCGCAATGTTGAGAGATCGCGCCCCGAGATGATGGCGACATATGTGCGCGGGAGCAGCGCGAGTTCCGACAGGAGATCCATAACCCGCGAGTCTGCGACGACATCATCCGGCGCCGGAGCGATGTCAGCGAGAACTCCGTCGAAGTCCGACGCGATGAGCAGCGTCTGCGTAGCGGCGAGCTCCGCGATGTCACCCATGACCGGCTCCAGCGACATAACAGCCTTTCAGTGTGAAGTCAGCGGGATGAACCAGACCGTGCGCGTTTCGTTGGTCGCTTCGCCGAGAGTTTGGATGGCGGTCGAGGGACCGCCTCCAGAAAACTCTGCGCCCACGCGTGCACATCGTGGCGGCGCACCACGGAGCGCAGCGCTGCCATGCGCAGCCGCTGGCTGCTCTTGGGCATGCGAAGTGCAGTGAGCAGGCTCGCGATCAGACCGTCGGTGTCCCGTGGATTCACAATGACTGCTTGGCGGAGTTCACGAGCGGCACCGGCGAATTCGCTCAACACGAGCACACCGTCTGTTTCGGTGCGGCACGCCACGAATTCCTTCGCGACGAGGTTCATGCCGTCGCGCAACGGCGTGACGACCATCACATCGGCGACGCGGTAGTAGGCCGCGAGATCTTCCCGCAGAAAGTTCCGCCGAAAGTAGTGCACGGCTACACGACCCGGCTGGCTGTGCTCGCCGTTGATACGCCCTACCGTCTCTTCGACATCTGCGCGAATGCGTGCGTAGTCGTCGACCGCTTCGCGACTCGGAACGGCAATCTGGATGAGCACGCAGTTGTCGATGCTGATGAGCTTGCGCTTTAGCATCTCCTCAAAGACGAGCAATCGCCGCTGGATGCCCTTGGTGTAGTCGAGCCGATCCACAGCCAGCAGGATCTTGCGCGTCGGGCCGACGAGCTGCCGGATCTCGTCAGCAGCCTTCCGCGTATCCGCGTGCTCCGCGCGCGATTGAAACCAGTCAAAATCAATAGAGATAGGAAACGGCCGGACGAGGATCTCGCGATTGCCCATCTCCAGCCGCGAGTCCACACCCTCCGCTAGATCGTGATGACGGCAGGCGCGTGAGAAGTTCTGTGCCGCGAGCGACGTCTGAAATCCGAGCAGGTCAGCGCCGAGCATTCCTTCGAGAATCTGCCGCCGCCAAGGAAGCCACTCGAACAGCTCCTCCGGCGGAAACGGGATATGCATGAACACGCCGATCGTCACATCGGGGCGTAACGCACGCAGCATCTGGGGAACGAGCTGCAGGTGATAGTCCTGGATCCAGACCACGTCACGGCGGCCCGCGTGCCGCGCGAGCGCGCGGGCGAATCGCTGATTAATCGCAACGTAGGAATTCCACCAGGGGCGATGAAACTCCGGCGTCCGGATCGCGTCGTGATAGAGCGGCCATAAGGTGCGGTTGGAGAATCCGTCATAAAAATTACGGACTTCGTCGGCCGTGAGGCTCAGCGGTTTGATCTGCACCCCGTCGTGCTCAAACGCCCGGGGCGCCCGACCCGACTCGCCGGACCAGCCGACCCAGACGCCGGCCGTCGACTGGACGACGGGGACCAGTGCGGTGACCAGTCCACCCGCACTCGATTCCCAGCGGATTTCACTACCGCGCGCCACTCGATGCACCGGCAGCCGGTTGGCAGCGATCACCAGTCGACGGCCGCGGCCAAGCAGCTGTTCTCGCTTTGGGAGCGCGTCCGTGAACGGGCGAGCGTCGGAGAGGGGCCGGTTTCGTGAGGTCAACGCAGCTTTGCTTCGCATTCGGCTCTCCGGGCGTTCAGGTTCCAGCCGCGATCCTACAGCATCAGTCTGCATGGCGCATTTCTCATCCCCAATGCGCTGCAGGTGAACCGCAACGACGCGGCGGCAGGAGCGGCCGCTCTTGCAAATCACAGCCTACGTTCAGGCGAGCACCCGGTCTCCGCAACCACGCGTTGCCCGCATGCTCTCCATGTACTGGGCATTGTGCGGGGCTGAGAGCGGGCTGAGACTCGTGGAGACGCAATCAATGAAGCTTCATGACGCCCAAGCTGTGCGATTGTATGAAAATGGTGTCCACCTCGTCCAGGCCATCACGGTGCTCCGCTCTCCACAGGCGCTGTACGCAGTATGGCGTGATGTTCGAAACATTCCGCGAATCCTCCGGCAGATTGAGGAGGTGACCGTGATTGATAATCGGACATCGCGCTGGACCGTTCGTACGCCTGGGGGCATTGAATACTCATGGACATCAGAAGTCATCAATGATCGATCCGACGAATTGATCGCTTGGCGCTCCATAGGGGAAGCTGATACCGAAAACGCCGGATCCATCCATTTCCGCGCGTTGCCGCGCGGCACGGAAGTGCGCATCGTAATCGAGTACGTACCACCGGGAGACACGCTCGGCTCCAGCGGGTCAGCGTTTGAACTGGAGGCGAGCGCACTGGTCGGTGAGGCGCTTCAGCGCCTGCGCCAGCTCGCAGAATCAGAGAGCGGACCGTTTGCAGGCCAGACTGCGCCGCGCCCGACAGCAGACAGATGCCGCGTTCGCCGGTGATCTCTGCACGCAGCCCCTCAACAGGAGACCGCAATGGCTCGTTCCATCTGGAGTGGTTCAATCAGTTTCGGCCTGGTGAATGTGCCGGTACGACTGTTGCCGGCCGTGCGCGAACAAAACGTGCAGTTTCATCTGATGACCCCCGACGGCAGCTGCCGACTTCGGCAGAAACTGTATTGCCCGGAGACCGGCCAAGAGTATGAATATCGCGAGGCTGCGCGAGGCGTCGAAATCAGTCCCGGGCGCTACGTCATGTTTGAAGGCGACGAACTCGCATCGCTCCGCCCTCAGGGCGGACGAGTGATGAACGTTGAGCAGTTCGTGGCAATCGAACAGATCGACCCGGTGTACTACGATCGCTCGTACTACCTGTTGCCCGATGAGGGCGGAGAGAAAGCGTACGCGCTGTTGACGGCGGCGATGGAGCAGAGCGGCCGTGCGGCTGTCGTGCGATTCGTCATGCGGAATCGCGAAAACCTCGCGGTCGTACGATCGCGCAACGGCACTGTGGTACTTCATACGTTGTATTACCACGACGAGGTGCTGGAGCCCGATGCGCTCGATCCCGGACCGGAGGACTCGAAGCCGGTTCGCAAGAAACTCGCGAGCAAGGCAGGATCGTCGCGCGAACTCAAGGCACCGTCGCGAGAACTGAAGGTCGCCGAACAGCTCATCAAGGCGCTCGACCAGGATTTCGATCCAACCGCATTCGAGGACACGTTCCGGCACGACGTGCAGGAGCTCATCGAGCGGAAGTCGGAGGGCGAGGAAATCGTCACGCCGGCGACGGCCAGCGACGATGTTCCGCCCGTCTACAACCTTATGGACGCGCTGAAGCGGAGTCTGAAGGAAGCGGAATCCGAAACGCGACGCGGTCGACGCGAAGAGAAGGCGCCGCCTGTGACAGCGTCACGCGGCGAGCCGCGCAAGCCCGCTCGCAAGACAGCCGCGCGAGAATCGTCGCGCGCGCCGGATCGTCGCCGCCGCACGGCATGACTTTGCTCAGCGCCCAATGAGCCGTGCTCACGCAGCGATCGCTGAACTGGAACCGTATCGGCGCAAGCGTCACTTCAACGTGACGAGCGAGCCTGCAGGTGGCGCTGGTGCATCGAAGTCGCGGCACTCGTTCGTGGTTCAGAAGCACGCCGCGAGTCATTTGCACTACGACTTCCGACTCGCGATGGATGGAGTGCTCAAGAGCTGGGCGGTGCCGAAGGGCCCCAGTCTCGATCCACGGCAGCGGCGGCTCGCGGTGCATGTCGAAGATCATCCGCTCGAGTACGCGTCCTTCGAAGGAACGATTCCGAAAGGCCAGTACGGCGGCGGGACGGTCATGGTCTGGGATGAGGGCACGTGGCAGCCGATCGTTGAGAAGGGCGAGTCGGCACGGCAGGCCTATGAGCGCGGGCGGCTTCGTGTGCGGCTGGATGGCAAGCGGCTGCGCGGCGCGTGGTCGCTGGTCCGAACGGAAGGAGCCGGCGGCAAGAACTGGCTGCTCATCAAGTCGAAGGACGAGGAGGCGCTCGCGTCGGGTGCCGTTGACGCCATCGATGCGCACGACACAAGCGTCGTGACGGAGCGCACGATGCAGGAGATCGCAGGCGGCGCCCCTCCGGACAAAGTCACCCACAAACGCGAGAAGAAACCGAAACGCGCGGCATCGGCGCCGCACCTGGGTCGTCGCGCGGCCGTGATCAAGGGGGCGCGGGCCCATCGCATGCTCAGCTCGTTTGCGCCGCAGCTCGCGACGTTGACGGCGCAAGTGCCGAAGGGCGATGAATGGCTGCATGAAATCAAACTGGATGGGTATCGCATCATCGCGCTGATCGATCGCGCGCATGATCGCGCCGTGCGCATCATGACGCGAAGCGGTGTCGACTGGACACATCGGCTGCAGGTCGTGGTCGACTCCGTCGCGACGCTGCCGTTTCGTTCCGCGATCGTCGACGGAGAGCTCGTCGTCGTGGATGCGAAAGGACGCTCGAGTTTTCAGGCGCTGCAAGGCGCCATCAAGGCTGGACATCACCCGCGCCTGCAGCTGCATCTGTTCGATCTTCCGTATTGCGAGGGGTTTGATCTGACGGCCGCGACGCTCCTCGATCGGAAAACCCTGCTTGCGGAAGCTCTTGCCGAAGCGAGCGGCACCAGCGGATGTCCGTTGGTGTACAGCGATCACGTGGTCGGCCATGGCGCGCTCCTGCATGACAAAGCGTGCGGAGCGGCGCTCGAAGGCGTGGTGTCGAAGCAGCTTCACAGTCGCTACGTCAGCGGACGTACTCGGACATGGTTGAAAGTGAAATGCAATCGCCGACAGGAGTTTGTGATTGTCGGCTATACGCCGCCTGAAGGTACGCGCGCGGGCTTCGGTGCGCTGCTGCTCGGGTACTACGAGAACGGCGACCTCGTGTACAGCGGTCGAGTGGGAACCGGCTTCGCGGACGCGGCGCTGAAGAATCTGGCGAAGCGGTTGCGAGCCGTTCGGCGCTCAACGTCACCACTCGCGCCGATGGCGAAAGCAACTGCGGCTGAAACCCGCGGTGCGACGTGGGTTGATCCTGTGCTGGTTGCCGAAGTGGAGTTCAGCGAGTGGACCAGTGACGGGAGGCTGCGTCATCCCGTGTTCCGCGGCCTTCGCGAAGACAAGCCCGCCAAGGATATCGTGCGTGAAAGCGAGATAGCGATGAAGACGAAGAAGCCTGCGCCGCTGGCGCGCGGAGCGGCGAAATCGGCGACGGCCGATGCCAAGCTCGTTGTTGCCGGCATCGCCGTTTCCAATCCTGATCGCGTGGTGTATCCAGCAGACAACGTCACGAAGAGAATGCTGGCCGAGTACTACGTCGCTGTGGCGAAGTGGATGTTGCCGCACGTACAAGGCCGACCGTTGACGCTCGTGCGCTGTCCGCGCGGCAGCGGGGAAGGGTGTTTCTTCCAGAAGCACTTGACGACCGCACCGCCGACCGGACTGTCCGAAGTCACAATCGCTGAGAAGACATCGAAGGGCCGTTACGCCGTCATCGATGGAACGGGCGCCGATGCTGCGGGGCTCGTGGCGCTCGTGCAGATGGGAACGCTCGAGATTCACACGTGGGGTTGCCACGCGGACCACGTGGAACGCCCCGATCGGCTCGTCTTCGATCTTGATCCGGGTCCTGACGTTCCATGGAAGCGTGTCACCGACGCTGCGTTACTCGTGCGCGGGTTGCTGAAGGAAGCCGGTATGAAGAGTTTCGTGCAGACATCCGGCGGGAAGGGGCTGCATGTGGTTGCGCCGCTCACTCGTTCGCCGACAAAGCGTCCGATCGTTCATCCGACATGGAACGAGGTTCGAACGTTTTGCGAAGCCGTCGCGCGGACCCTCGAAGCGCATGAACCCGAGCGCTACACAGCGGTGATGAGCAAGGCGCGGCGCACCGGGCGCATCTTCGTCGACTACCTGCGGAATGCGCGCGGCGCGACGTCGATCGCGCCGTACTCAACACGAGCGCGGCCGGGGGCGGCGGTGGCCACGCCGATCCGCTGGACAGAACTGGGCGATGTGGCGAGCGGCGATGCATGGACCGTGCACACGGTGCCCTCGCGCCTGCGATCGCTGCGCGGCGACGTGTGGCCCGGCTACTTCTCGATCGAGCAGGGCTTGCCGGACGCGGAGGCGTTGACCGCGCCTGTTACCCCCGCGCCTGTTAACAAGAAGCGGAGCAGTCAGCGGTTGCCACGCACCGCGTCGACCTCATAGCTGAAGACGAGCTCTCCGCGTCCGGCGCGCGTGATCGCGTCGATCAGCTTCGTGACGTCGTCGTTCTTAGAGAGGTAGCCCCACGCGCCGCAGTCCAAGGCGCGATCAATGTCCTTGGGACTCACGTGTCCGCTGAACATCAGCACGCGGATCTCCGGCACCTCGCAGTAAAGCCGTTCCACGATCGTGAACGTGTCGACGTTCGGCATGTCGATGTCCATCAGCACGATGTCGGGCCGCACTTCCAAAATCCGGTCATATGCGAGCGAGCCTTGCGTGACGGTGCCTTCCCATGCAAGCGCCGATTCCTGATCAAAGCGACGGCGCAAGGCGTCGGCCATCAGCTCGTTGTCGTCGACACACAACACGCGCAACGGACGTTTCTCAGGATTGCTCATGTCGAAACTTGCCTTCCAGTTGAGGATGGTTGGAGGGAGAGTGCACTGGTGATGCGCGAACGAAGATTGGATGGCTTGATCGCCTGCTCAAGACAGACAATACGATCGGCATCGCGCGGCACGGATGGATCGCCGCCGATCACGATGGCGCGCCGGTTCGGCCGTGCGTTGACAAAGTCGTTCGCAGCATTCACCCAGTCATGCGATCCGCCTTCGAGGATCCACAGATCGACGCTGCCGCCTTCTCCGTTCGGCGCTTCGGAGCGCACGTCGAACTCAAGCAGATTGAGCACGGACCGCACGTGCGCGACCATGCGCTGATCTGCGAGTGTCACGACGGCGACGCCTCGGCGCCCCGAGGGGCGCACGTCTGATCCTGTGTGCGCGCGCGGCGCGATGGGAAACTCGAGTTTGAACACGGCGCCGTTCCCGGGAGACGTCTCGATGTGCAGCGTGCCTTTCGCGCGCTTCAAGAGTCCGACAACCAGGACGAGCCCAAGGCCAGTTCCGAATTCACGTGTCTTCGTCGTGAAAAAGGGCTCGAAACAGCGGCGTTTGGCCTCTTCGCTCAGGCCCGGTCCGTTATCCGAAACGGAAAGCCAGACCGTATCAGCGCCTGGCGAATGCCCGGCCGCGACGACGACCCGACCATCCGTGCCGTTCTTGAGCGCGTCACCAGCATTCTGAACCAGGTTGAACACGATCTGCGTCAGTCCCGCCTTGTCGATCCGCATGGCCGGTAATCGATCGCGAATCTCGGCGCACAGCGAGATATGGCGCGGCACGCCGTTACGGATCATCCCTTCCGTTTCCCGCCACCACTGCGCAAGTTCGGTCGGTTCGGCGGTGCCGTTCGGCGTGCTTTCGGGATCGAGTGCCAGCAATCGAAGGCTTCTCGCGAGGCGCTGCAGGTACTCCGCCGCCTTGCGAATCGCCGCAACATCGTCTTGGGCGCCGACGGGAAGCGCCATCGCTTCGAGCGTGTCGAGGCGCAGCCGAACGGGAAGCAGCAGGTTGCCCATGTCGTGACCGAGCCCGGCGGCAAGCGTTCCGATTGTCGCCATGCGATCAGCAAAGCGCAGGCGTTCATTGGACGTGTCGAGTTCAGCGACACGCTCTTCGAGATCGCGGTTGACCCGTTCAAGCTCCCGGGTCGAGCGGTAGAGGTCAGTGAAGACCGCGACCTTCGCCCGCAACACCTGAGGGACGATCGGCACCGGAATGTAGTCGACTGCGCCAAGGTCGTAGCCGCGCACACGATCGGCGTCCGTGAGCTGCACCGCCGAAATGAAGATGATCGCGGTACGGCCGAAACGAGGATGGGCGCGGATCAGTTCAGCAAGTTCAAATCCGTCCATTTTCGGCATGCACACGTCAACCAGCACGACCGCGATGTCGTTCGACAGCAGATGCTTCAGTGCTTCATCAGCGGAGTTCGCCTGAATCACGTTCTCGCCAAGTTCGGCCAATACTGTCTCGAGACTGAGCAGCTTGGAGGGCTGATCGTCGACGAGCAGAATGTTGACCTTCGTCCGCGGCTTCACGAGAGGATCCCTTGGCTATCGGTGCAACCACATGCGGAGCACAGACAGTAACTGCTCAGTGTTGACAGGCTTGGCAAGATAATCGGAAGCTCCCGCTTCGAGGCACTTTTCACGGTCACCCTTCATCGCCTTTGCGGTCAGGGCCACGATTGGCAGCCGCGCAAAGTCAGTGGCGGCGCGGATGGCCCGCATCGTCTCGTAACCGTCCATTTCGGGCATCATGATGTCCATCAGCACGATTGCCACGTCGGAGGTTGCTTCGAGCTTCTCGATCGCCTCGCGGCCGGTACTGGCGGTGAGCACCTCCATGCCGCGCCGCTCGAGCACGCTGCTCAGTGCGAAGATGTTGCGGACGTCATCATCGACGACGAGCACCCGCTTGCCCACAAGATGGTCGTCCGAGCGATGGAGCCGATCAAGCATCTGCTGCTTGGCGGGGGGGAGATCCGCAATGACACGGTGCAGAAAGAGGGACGTCTCGTCGAAGAGCCGCTCTGGCGACTCGACGCCCTTGACAACGACACTCCGCGCGAGCGTGTGCAGCTGCGCATCCTCGTCTGGGGACAACGCCTTGCCGGTGAAGACAATCACGGGAATGTCGCGCAGGACATCGTCACCCCGCATTTCGTCGAGCACTTCGAATCCGGTCATGTCTGGCAGCCGCAGATCGAGCACCACACAGTCGTGCATTTCCTTGCGGAGCGCTCCGAGCGCCTCTCGGCCTGTGCTCGCGAACTCGATGTCAATGTCCTCCGTGCCCAGGAGCTCACGAATGCTCATCTGCTTATGGGAGTTGTCCTCGACCACCAGCAGCTTGCGGCGGCGCGGCGCCGCGTAGCGCTTCATCTTCTTCAGTGCGTCGAGCAGGCCATCGGGCGTGGTTGGTTTGGTGACGAATGAGAAGGCGCCGCGTGCGAGACCGTGCTGACGATCTTCGTCCAGCGTGACAATCTGCACAGGAATGTGCCGGGTTGTCGGATCCTGCTTGAGCTGGTTGAGCACCGACCATCCGAGCATGTCGGGGAGGAAGATGTCGAGCGAGATGGCCGCCGGAAGGTACTGTCGCGCCAAGACGAGCGCATCTGCACCGCGATGCGCGATGAGCACCTTGAAACCCGCGTCGCGCGCAAGGTCCAGGAGCACGCGGGCGTAGTGTGCGTCGTCTTCCACCACGAGCAGGCACGACTCCTCCGGTTGCAGCGAGTTGCGGTCGTCCAGCACCTGCTCAACGGGGCGGTCGGGCAGTCGCTCCTCGCCGCGCCCCGGGTGGCGCGCGGGCGGCGCGCTGACGCTCCTCGCGGTGGGTCCGGCGTATCGAATCGGCAGATACAGCGTAAATGTGCTGCCGACACCCGGCGTGCTGCGGAGCTGGATCTCGCCACCCAGCAGATGAGCGAGTTCGCGGCTGATGGCGAGCCCGAGACCTGTGCCGCCGTACTTGCGGCTGGTGCCCGCGTCGGCCTGCTGGAACGCCTCGAAAATGATCTTCTGCTTCTCGGCCGGAATGCCGATGCCGGTGTCACCCACTTCAAATGACACAACGGTGCCGGCCGCGGAAAGCGTCGGATGGTCGAGGCTCCATCCGCCGTCGGCGCGCGCCACCTTCAGGCGAACTTCGCCCGCCTCGGTGAATTTGAATGCGTTGGAGAGCAGGTTCTTCAGCACCTGCTGCAGCCGCTTGGAGTCGGTCACGATGCCGCGGCCGAGGTTCGGATCGAGGTCGACGCCGAACGTGAGCGGACGACTTTCCGCAAGGTGGCGGAAGCCCCGTCCGACCATGTCCACGAGCGCGGTGAAGTGAACCTCGTCGGCTTCGACGGACACCGTTCCCGATTCGATCTTCGACAGGTCGAGGATGTCGCTGATGAGATTGAGCAGGTCGGTTCCTGCTGAGTGAATCGTCCGTGCGAACTCCACCTGGCGCGGCGAGAGATTGCTGTCGGGATTGTCGGCGAGTTGCTGGCCGAGGATGAGAATGCTGTTGAGCGGCGTGCGCAGCTCGTGGGACATGTTCGCGAGGAATTCTGACTTGTACTTCGATGTAAGCGCGAGCTCGGCGGCCTTTTCTTCGAGCGCGCCGCGCGCCTGTTCAATCTCGCGATTCTTGCGTTCGACTTCAACGTTCTGCTCTGCCAGCTGCTGCGCCTTCTGCGCGAGCTGCTCATTGGTCTGCTGCAGTTCGCGCTTCTGTGTCTGCAGCTCGGCGGCGAGCTGCTGCGACTGTTTGAGCAGGCCTTCCGTCTGCATCGTGGCTTCGATGCTGTTCAACAGAATGCCGATGCTGCCGGTCAGCTGTTCGAGGAAGGAAAGGTGGGCGGGCGCGAGATCATTGAGTGATGCGATGCCGACGACCGCCTTCAACTGGCCCTCGAACACCACGGGAAATACGACGACGCTGCGGGGGAGCGCCTGAAACAGCACGGAACCGATCGGCACGGTGTCGCGCGGCACATTCGTGACGAGAATGCTCCGGCGATCGACGGCGCACTGTCCGACGAACCCCTCGCCGATGTGGAGACGTTCGGGATATCCAAGCTCACCGGAGTTTCCGTAACTGGCGAGAAGCCGCAGCTCCTCATCCGCTTCCGAATCCATCTGGTAGATCAGGCCTTGATGCGCGTGGACCAGCGGAACAAGCTCCGAGAGCAGCAGTTTGCCGACGTTCACCAGATCGCGCTGCCCTTGCAGCATGTTGGTGAACCGCGCGAGATTGGTCTTGAGCCAGTCCTGTTCCGTGTTCCGATCCGTCGTGAGACGGAGATTGCTGATCATCGTGTTCAGGTTGTCCTTCAGCTCCGCGACCTCGCCGCGCGCCTGGACCTGAATGGATCGCGTAAGGTCGCCCTTCGTGACCGCAGTCGCCACTTCGGCAATCGCGCGTACCTGCGTCGTCAGGTTCGCGGCGAGGAGGTTCACGTTGCCGGTAAGATCCGTCCACGTGCCCGCAGTGCCCGGCACGTTGGCCTGGCCGCCGAGACGGCCTTCGACGCCGACTTCGCGTGCAACGGTGGTCACCTGCTGCGCGAAGATCGCGAGCGTCTCCGTCATGTTGTTGATGGTTTCAGCAAGCGCCGCAACTTCGCCCTTCGCGTTCACCGTGAGGTTCTGCTTCAAGTCGCCGTTCGCCACCGCGGTGACGACCTTGACGATGCCGCGCACCTGTTCCGTCAGGTTCGCCGCCATGACGTTCACGTTGTCGGTGAGATCCTTCCACGTGCCCGCCATCCCGCGCACTTCGGCTTGCCCACCGAGTTTGCCTTCGGTACCGACTTCACGCGCCACGCGCGTCACTTCGGCGGCGAACGCGTTCAGCTGATCGACCATCGTGTTGATGGTTTCCTTCAGCTGAAGAATCTCTCCGCTCACGTCGACCGTGATCTTCTTGGAGAGATCACCGCGGGCGACCGCCGTCGTCACTTCCGCGATGTTGCGCACTTGAGCCGTGAGGTTGCCTGCCATCGCGTTGACGGAGTCGGACAGATCCTTCCACGTGCCGGCGACGCCGGGAACAACAGCCTGTCCGCCGAGCTTCCCGTCCGTGCCGACTTCGCGCGCGACGCGCGTCACTTCGGCGGCGAAGGAACGCAGCTGATCAACCATGGTGTTCAGCGTTTCCTTCAGCAGCAGAATTTCGCCGCGCACGTCGGCGGTGATCTTCTTCGAAAGGTCGCCGCCTGCAATCGCGGTCGCGACTTCCGCGATGTTGCGGACCTGCGCAGTCAGGTTGCCCGCCATCGAGTTGACGTTGTCTGTGAGATCCTTCCACACGCCGCTCGCTTCGCGCACGAACGCCTGGCCGCCGAGCTTGCCTTCGGTACCGACTTCCCGTGCGACGCGCGTCACTTCACCGGCAAAGGCGTTCAGCTGATCGACCATCGTGTTGATGGTGTTCTTCAGTTCGAGAATCTCGCCCTTCACGTCGACCGTGATCTTGCGTGAAAGGTCGCCGCCTGCGACGGCCGTCGTGACCTGCGCGATGTTGCGCACCTGCGCGGTCAGATTGGACGCCATGAAATTGACGTTGTCGGTAAGACCCTTCCAGGTGCCGGCGACGCCGGGCACCTGCGCCTGGCCGCCGAGCTTGCCTTCCGTACCGACTTCGCGCGCCACGCGGGTCACTTCGGAAGCGAACGCGTTCAGCTGATCGAGCATCGTGTTGAGCGTTTCCTTCAACCGAAGAATCTCGCCCTTCACGTCGACGGTGATTTTGCGCGACAGATCGCCCTGCGCCACGGCCGTCGCCACTTCCGCGATGTTGCGCACTTGGGCAGTGAGGTTGCCGGCCATCGAGTTGACGTTGTCGGTGAGATCCTTCCACGTACCGGCGACGTCCGGGACGCGGGCCTGGCCACCGAGCTTGCCCTCAGTACCGACTTCGCGTGCAACGCGCGTCACTTCGCCTGCGAACGCGTTGAGCTGATCGACCATCGTGTTGATGGTGTTTTTGAGCTCGAGAATTTCGCCCTGCACGTCGACGGTGATTTTGCGGGACAGGTCGCCCTGCGCGACCGCGGTCGTCACCTCGGCGATGTTGCGCACCTGCGCGGTCAGGTTGCCTGCCATCGAGTTGACGTTGTCGGTGAGATCCTTCCAAGTGCCCGCGACGCCACGCACGACTGCCTGGCCGCCGAGCTTCCCTTCGGTACCGACTTCGCGCGCCACGCGCGTCACTTCGCCTGCAAACGCGTTCAGCTGATCGACCATCGTGTTGATGGTTTCCTTCAGCTGGAGAATCTCACCGCTGACGTTGACTGTGATCTTCTTCGACAGATCGCCGCCTGCGATGGCGGTTGCGACTTCGGCGATGTTGCGCACCTGCGCGGTGAGGTTGCCGGCCATCGAGTTGACGTTGTCGGTGAGATCCTTCCATGTTCCCGCGACGCCGGGGACCACCGCCTGGCCGCCGAGCTTGCCGTCGGTTCCGACTTCGCGTGCGACGCGCGTCACTTCGGATGTGAACACCGCCAGCTGATGAATCATCGTGTTGACGAGCGTCGCCGATCGCATGAACTCGCCTTGCAGCGGTCGACCATCGACATCGAGTCGCACGGTCTGCACCAGATCGCCTTGGGCGACCGCTGCGATCGCGCGCGTGACTTCCTCCGTCGGACGCAGGAGGTCATCGATCAGATTGTTGAGCGACCCTTCCATGTCGACCCAGGCACCGGTCTGCCCGCCGAGCCTGGCGCGCTGCCTCGTCTTGCCCTGGCGTCCGACCATCTCGCCGACTCGGTCCAGTTCCTTCGCCATCCCCGCGTTCGCGGCGACGATCGAGTTGAACGTGTCGGCGATCTTTCCGCCGAGTCCTGTCCAATGCCCGGGCAGCCGCACCGAGAAGTCGCCATTATCGACGGCCTGCAGTGCCGTGAGCAACTCGCGCATCTCTGCCGCGACGCTGTCGGGCTGCGAGGCGGCGAGCCCTGCGATGCCACCTGTGGAGACGACATTCTCCGGGGTTTTCACGTCGGTACTCCGCTCAGTTTTCATCCGCAACGCTCCGTAAGCATGGATCAGCACAGCGTCGTGCGGTCGACGCCTCTAGCAAGGCCCACCGACCATGGGTACACTATCACCCGCTCCACAGCCGCATTCGCGAATTTGTTGATTGCCGCACGCGCGCCCGTCACGGGGGCCAAGAGTACCACGCGCAACGCTTTGCGCTTGGACGCTTCAAGCACTAGCATGAGGGCGGCATGAGCTCTCCGGCGCACCGCGTAAGGGGATCGCCCGACGCGCCGAGCTGCATTCATGGCTGCATTCAGCACACCCACGTTGCGCACTCAGCAGCGCGCGGTGATGAATCAGAGGCGCCCGGCAGCTCTGCGGCGGCCATCGTCAATGTTCGGGTCATAGTCCGGTGATGACTTCCGACCGTTCAGGACCGTTGCGCGTCCGAGGCCATTGCCGCCGATACCAATCCGGGCAATCGCTTCGACACCGCGCATCTTCAGATCTTGGGCGAGGAGCTGGACCGGGTGGCGGAGGAACATCCGGACGGAGTCTGCGTCGCGACGCACGTGCATCCCGACCGGGCGCGCAAGGTCATCAACTACATCGATTCGCGCATCTCGCCCGACATCGACTCCCCGATCGCGCCGCACACATCGAGAGCCTCCTGCGCCAGGCGCGACGCAGCGATCTGTATGACGCGCGGCCCGGCGTGCGCATGCGTGGCGAAGGGCACATCCCTGAACAGATCGGTATGCTCTTCCGCGCATTTGCCAAGCGTTACGGGCTCGACGGGCCGCGTCCCGAACTGTCGACCGCTGTGTTCGTGCGGCCCAAGCCGGTACCGCAGCGATCAGCCGACGGTGGGCAGTTCCAGCTTTTTTTTGAACGCGCGGTTCACGCCGCGCGTGTGCGCGGTGTCATGCCGTCGGTCGGACGGATCCAGCGGCCGCACATCGCCAGCAGCGAGCATTGGTCGATGGGCTTGGTCGCGTAATCATCGCACCCAGCTTCGATGCACTTCCTGCGGTCCTCGCCCATCGCATGGGCGGTCAGAGCGATGATCGGGAGGGTGCTGCCGCGCGTGCGAAGTGTCCGAGCCAGTGTGTAGCCGTCCATTTCAGGCATCTGCATGTCAGAGAGCAGAAGGTCGTACGGTCGACCATCCGTGATGGACCGCGCAATCATCTCGAGCGCCTGGATGCCATGCTCCGCGATGTCCACGTGGGCGCCTGCCTTGCGGAGATGGAACGAGATCAGCCGCTGATTGTCCGGTCCATCTTCCGCGAGCAGTATGCGGCCGGACAGCATCACCGAGCCTTTGGCTGCGGGCGCCCGCTGTTCGTCGTGGATCGCGTTGTACGTGGCGATCATCACCGCACCCTCTGCGGCAATCAGCGGAATCTCAATGCGGAAGCAGGAGCCCTTGCCTTTGACGGTCCACGCGAGGCGCACGCTGCCGCCCATCAGCTCGGCGAGTCGCTGGCAGATCACGAGACCGAGGCCTGTTCCGCCGTGCTTGCGCGTCACGCTCGCATCGCCCTGCGTGAAGGGTTTGAAGAGCCGCCCCGCATCCTCGACCGCGCAGCCGACGCCGCTGTCCTCGACGGCAATGGCTATGCGTGGCATGTTCTCGCGAAGTTCTGCCCCGATCGTGACGGTGATGCTGCCGATGTCGGTGAACTTCGTCGCATTGCCGACAATGTTGAGCAGCAGTTGGCGCAGACGGGTCGGATCACTCATCACCTTGTTGGGTATCGGTGTCAGCAGCTTGAACGACAGCGCGACGCCCTTGCCTGCGGCGCGCGGACCCATGAGACTCTCGATCTCCTGCAGGATGTCGACGATCGATGTCGGAATCGTCTCCACGGTCATGCAGCCGGGCTTCGATCTTTGAGAGATCCAGGATGTCGTTGATGACGGTGAGCAGATGCTGACCCGCTCCGCGGATGGTGTCGATCGTCTGCAGGCGCTGCTGCGGTTCCATGTCCAGAGTGCTGTCGTCGCGCAGGAGGTCGGCGTAGCCAAGGATGGCAGTGAGCGGCGTGCGAATCTCATGGCTCATGTTCGCCAGGAATTGACTTTTGGAGTTGTTCGCCGCATCGGCGGCGACACGTGCCTGGACGAGCGCTTCTTCATTCTGCTTCCGCTGCGTGATGTCAACGAGGACACCGCGAAGAATCGGCGTTGATCCCGGGGCCCGTTCGAGCGATACGAAATCGTCCATCCAGACCGACCGTCCGTCCGCGCGCAGCATGCGGTACTGGAAGCGGTGATCGCTGCCGGCCGCCACCTGCGCCGCGCAGAACGCAATGGCGGCATCGCGATCGTCGGGATGCAACGCCTCGTGCCAGAATCCTGGAACGAGCCACCGCTCGAGCGGGTGGCCGAGTTTCGCAGCCTGGGGCGAAACGTACGTGAACGCCGAGAGCGCGGAGTCATACTCCCACACAATGACATCGGCCCCTTCGACCAGCGTCCGGAAGCGGCGCTCATCGCGCTCTGCTTCCGCGCGGGCCCGATGCGCGTGCGCTTCACTGATGCGAAGCTCTTTCGTCATTTCCTGCGCGAGCGGCAAGGCGCGTTCGCGGCCGCGGGCCAGCGACCACACCAGTGTCGCAAGTGCCGCGCTCACCAGCAGGCCGAGCAGTGCCGTGATGACCGGCGACGCTCGATCGGGAGCTTGCTCAAACGCCGCAGTCGTGCGGAACGACATTGTCCATGTGCGGCCGCCGACATGGACATACTTCACATCCGCAAACATGCCGGGGGGGGAATCGTCGGGCGCAGATGCTCGTTCTTCCACGGCGCTGAACAGCAGGCTGCTGCCCGCAGGCGAGCCCTCGTCATGGACCTCGACGTCGAGTCGGCCGTCTGCGAGTTTGATGGCGTCCGCGAAAATGTCATCGGTGAGCAACGCTGCGTACGTCAGACCCACGAGCGCTTCCTCGCGCTCCGCTGCTGTCATCGGTTTCGATCCCTGCCGATAGATCGGGACCAGGTACAGAAAGCCCGCGCGGTCGAGCTCGTCCTGCACCAGCCTGATGCATGCGGTCAGCGTCGGCTGGCCGGTTCGCATCGCCCGTTCGATCGCAATCCGCCGCGTGATTTCCGAGCCGACGTCGTATCCCCACGCGGAGCGGTTCTGCTCGAGCGGATCGATAAACTTCACGATGAACAGATCGGCGGCGTCGCCTGTCGTCCGCACGGTGAACTCGGGCGCGTCGTCAGCGCGCTCGGCAGCGACGAACGCATCGAGATCGTGGCGCATCACTCGCTGAATAAAGCCGATGCCGAGCACGCCAGGGAACTCGTTGGCCAGATCGCGCGACTCCACGTAGGCACGAAACTCCGCTCGATCGAGCAGCTTGCTGGCGGCGTAGGCCCCGCGCGCGCCCTTGGGTCCGTATAGCGGAAGGTTGATGCGGCGCTCGGCGTCACCCCGCAGCCGATCGGTGAGCTTTTCAAACTCGGTTTGGGCCTGGTCGCGAATCTGCGTCCGCGCCAAGTCCCAGGCAATCGCCGAGAACCCGGCACCGGTCAGCAGCACGGTGATCGTGATGAAGATGATGGTTCGTGTCGATCGACGCGCGAGTCTCCACACGATGAGCGGACCGGCGAGGACCGCCATGAGCAGAGCGCATTCCACAGTACGATCGGTCGGATCCGCACCGGGCCACATGGATGTCAGCAGCGCCATGATCCCCGCGCCGCACAGCAGCAGGATCAGGGCCGGTTCGATGCATGTTCGAAGACGAGAAGTCGGCACAAAGATGGCTCGGTACGGCAACGCTCCGTCGCCACGCTGGGCGGACGCTGTGAGGGAGTATCGGCACGGGATTGCGGGGTCTTGAGTCGGCCTCCGAATCAACGGTTCTCCGCGCATGCCGCCGACTTCCGCTCATTCCTTCTTTACTCACAGGGCGGATAAGAAAGGGGCCGTTCCTCATCAGCGGCGCGCTACGCACGCTTCGTCGCCGCTTTCGCGGTCACAGGCGGTGACCTTTTGGAGATCTTCTTTACGACCGCCTTCTTCGCAGCAGTGCGCCGTTCCGCCGGCGAGGTCTTGGCGGTGCGATCGAGAGTCTCGATGTACTGCTCGATGTAGCGCTTGACGGGCTGACGCCGGATCGCTTCGCCGATCACGTCGAGCGCCAAGTCGTCCACCTTCTTGAACCGGATACAGCTCTTGCCCATGTCGAGCTTCTTCCCTGACTTCGCCCAGGCCTTTTGAAACCATTCCGCGTCAACGTCTCCACATGAGCAGTTGAGGTACAGGGACATGTGATTCTTCTGCGAGGCGAGGCCTGCAAACGGGAGCGGCATCGTCGGATCGCAGTGGTAGCCCGCCGGGAACAGGCTGTGCGGCACGTAATAGCCGATCATGCCGTACGTCAAACCCTCTTCGTAGCCCTTGCCGAGGTTCTTCAGAATGACAGCGCGCACTGCATCGATCGCGGCGCGGCGGTCTGCCGGGAGCCGCGCGAGGTAGTCTGCGACGCTCTTCGCCTTGATCGGTTTGTTGGGGCTCGGTTTGTTGGGGCTCGGTTTGTTGGGGCTCGGTTTGTTGGGGCTCGGCATGCGCAGCAGTGTGTCCCTGCGGGATCGACCGGTCAAGGGCGACTTGTAGACTGCTCAGTGGGGGCGACCTGCTCGCAGCATGGACTGCGCACGACGCGCTGCATCTTCGACAGATCGCGAACACTGCGCCGTGTGCGGGCGCGTGGTCTGCTTGACGCCGGTCATCCGGACTGACGGTGCGCGGCTGGTTCCCCTCGCGCAGCTGGATCAAAAATCAAGGGCAGAAACACCGGCGCTTCCAGCGGCGACGCTTCGTACAGAATCAGATCACCAATCACACGCTTGAAGAGATGCAGGCCGGACGCCTCCGGCATTGTGTCGCGGCGGTCGTACAACGCGCGGTCGATGAAGACGACGACGCGATGTTCGCCGACCTGACCGAGCATCAGCGTGCTCCGTGGACTCATCGCGAGCGAGTACGACATGCCCACGCACGTCGTCCCGGAAGGCAGAGGCTCCATCAGCAGTCGACGACCGTGGCGATATTCGATGGTGGAGGCAAACTCTTCGTCGGTCTCGCATACCCACTGCGGTGTGAAGCCGGCGTTGATGACCTCGCGGTAGACGGTGGCAAGCTCGCGTGACGGCAGATTCTCCCGCGGCCAGAAGGTGTCTCGAATCCCGATAGCGCAGTACAGGAGTATGCCTCCGCTGATCATCACTATCGCTGCGACTTTCCACACGTTGGCACCCACGTTGGCACCCACGTTGGCACCCACGTTGGCACCCAAGACCGCGCGGCTGCGAGCAGGTGGGGCGTCACTGGCAACAACCGGTGTGTCGACGGCGGGCACGTTGAACCCGCGAGCCGGCGGAGGCGCGAACTGCCGCTTGAGCGCCGCATCAATGCGTTCATCAAGCGCGATGTCGTTCGATGACGGAGGCAGATCACTTTCCACGTGAACCTCCCTCCGTTCCGGGCTGAGCGTCGGCGAGTTTCGTGCGGATCGCCGCGCGGGCGCGATGCACATGACTCATGGCTGTGCCTTCCGGAATGCTGAGGGCCGCTGCGATCTCGTGATACGACATGTCGAGGACTGCACGCAGGAGCAAGCAGGTGCGGGCCGTCGCATCGAGCGTTCGGAGCGCGCGAACGACGCCGTCATCGAAACTCGCCTGATTGCGCGTCAGTTCGCCATACGCGTCGAGCACCGGCTCCGACGGAGCCAGCGGCGCGGCAAACGCCGCGTCCATGAGCGCTGGATCGGCCGCCTTCGTCGTTCGTCGGACGCGTTGCCGCACCGTATTCAGCGCACCGAAACGGACGAACTGGCCCATCCAGGCGATGAAGTTGGTGTCGGCCGCGAACTGATCGAGCTTCTGCAACGCCGACACGGCCGCCTCCTGCACTACATCGTCGGCACCCGTGCGCTCACCCAGAACGCCTGCGGCGATGCAGCACAGAGCCGGAAATGCATCCGCGTACAACGCGGCAAACGACACGGGTGTCAAAGACCCGCGCGGGTCTCTTCGCGAGCCCGCGAACATGCTTGGATCGCCCGTGGCCGAATCGCAGATTGCTGACCGCACCCTTTCAGGCATTCCCGCTCCTGATCACTTCGGCCGCGTTCACTGTTCCCTCCCACGCAGCCAGCAGTGTCGCAAGATCCGCGGCGTTCACAGCGCCATTTCCGTCAAGGTCGCAGCGTTCGGCTACCGAGAGGTCAATACATGGACGCTTCGGTTGGGAAAGTCGGTCGCGTAGAGTCGCGCGGGCCCTGCGGGATCACTCGTCGCCAGCGCGAGACCTTTGTAGACGGCGTGCGATTGCGAATTGTCGACCATGAGAATTGCCATCGTCGAGGGCGGCGGCGCTGGCACTGCCGGTGCCCACCCCGAGATGGTTCCAGCTTCGCCCGCGACGATGAATCGCGCCGCGCCACTCGTAAAGCCGAAGCTGACGACGAACTGACTTGATCCGTTGAACACGATGCCGGTCGGCGCTCCACCCAGGAGGTCGGCCGCCGACGGGACCGTGACGACAAGTGAATTGGCCATCCCTTCGCCGTCATACAGCGTCGAACGCCCTGTCGCCGCATCCGACACCCACCGCACGCCGGTGGGATTTGGAACGATGCCCCACGCGTTGACGAGGTTGGGATCGACGTGCTCGGCGGCAATCGTTCCGTCGGAAACGAGGTCCCGCTGCGTGAACTGTGCGGCGGCGGTCTGCACCGGATTCGCCGGGACATGTGTGACGACATGTGTGACTCCATTGGGGGACGCGCAGACGCGCTGTCGCACACAACAGATGTCACAACCGCGCCGGAGTCTTGCGATCAGGCGCGCATCAAAACACAAATCAGCGCGGGCCGGGGGGGGGCCTTGGACCGCTACGCGCCAAGCAGATCGAGATACGCCTGGGACATGGCGGGGTCGCCCGCAATCTCGAAAAGGAGGTCTTCGAAGCCCTCCTCCGTCATGCCGTGCTGCTTGAGGATCTCGTCAGCTGCGTCAGGGTTCGCCTCGATGGCCTTGGCCATCGCAACGGCGCGGTCAATCTTCAGGCGCTGCGCGCTCGTCAGTGCCGACAGCTCCTCGACCGGAGGAGTCGAAACCTCGGATGCAGGGCGCGACGTCGAACTGTCGCTTGAACATGCAAAGCCCGCGAAGATCGCCGGCACAAGGGCGAAACGTGCGACTGCCAACATCCAATTGTGATTGGTGTTCATGGGTGAATCTCCGTCATCGCTGTCGCGAGGGAGGCGAGCCCTTCGTGGGTGTGGAGGGGCGCGTTTGAGGTCGCGATTGTGGTCGCGATTGTGGTCG
>JAWXBD010000115.1:0-17994 GCA_034439815.1 Phycisphaerae bacterium | reverse complement strand
GGCGCGGACGTCGGCCGGCATCAGGCGGCTGCCATTGCCGTTGAGTCCGACCACGAGGCCGTACCCGCGGACAACTGTCGGCGCGAAGCCGGTCACCACCGCTTCACTCGCGACCGTTCCGCGGAGAATCGGTTCCACGTCCAGCGTGAAATTGCGGGTGGTCAGCGGGTCGAGCTTCGGCTTGGGTTGTGCCCGCTCGACGAATTCGCCGCAGCCGGCGAGCGTCAGCAGCGCGATGCCCGCTGCGGCGAGCGCCGCTGGAAAGCGCGCCGGGATCGTGCGGACAAGTGGGGCGCGAACGGTGTGAGAGCGGGGGGCGCGTGAGAGTCGAGTAGTCATGTGCAGATCAGAAGATCAAATGAGCGCTACAGGATTCGAACCTGTGACAGCCGCTGTGTAAAAGCGGAGCTCTAGCCGCTGAGCTAAGCGCCCCCTGCGTCAAGCCCCGGGATTGTACGGGTTTCTTCTACAATCCCCAAGCTTCGCCTTCAATCCGGGCTGCATCTTCATCGCGAGCTCTGCGAAGCCCGGCATTGCTATTCATCCATTCATCGTGACCGATCGTTCTGATCCATCTTTTCCTGAGCAGCTCCCGGAGCGGCACCGTGCGGATGACTCAGGTCCCAGCGGCGAGCCGGCAGACGCGTCGGCGCTCGACGCGGCGCGGGAACTGGACCGGCGCCTGGGCCGGCTCGTCGACCGGCTGGCCAACGACTGCATGCTGACCGATGCACAGCGGCTGCGGCGGCGCTGGCAGGCGATGCGCGGACTGCGTGCGGAAGCGAAGCGGGGTGATGTCCAGCCGCTGACAGATGCGCTCCTGCGATTTGACGACGACCTCCATCGCGCCCGGCAGCGGCGAACGGCGCGGGTGCAGTCGATCCCCGCCATCCGGTACCCGGCGGACCTGCCGGTAGCGGCGCGGCGCGATGAGATCCGGGCAGCGATCCGTTCCAATCAGGTCGTCGTCCTGTGCGGCGATACGGGCTCCGGCAAGAGCACGCAGCTGCCCAAAATCTGCCTGGAAGCCGGAAGGGGCGTCGCCGGGGCGATCGCACACACCCAGCCGCGGCGCATCGCGGCGCGGAGCGTGGCTGCGCGCGTAGCCGAGGAACTGGAGGTGACGCTCGGGGGGATCGTCGGCGTCAAGACCCGTTTCGACGACCGCACCGGTCCCAACACGCTGCTGTCGGTCATGACCGACGGCATTCTGCTGGCCGAAACGCGCAACGACCGCGAATTGCTCGCGTACGACACGATCATCGTCGACGAGGCGCACGAGCGCGGCCTGAACATCGACTTTCTCCTGGGCTATCTGCAGCGGCTGCTCCAGCGGCGGCGCGATCTGCACCTCGTCATCACCAGCGCGACGATTGATCCGGCACGCTTCAGCCAGCACTTCCATGACGCGCCGATGATCATGGTGGAAGGACGCACGTATCCGATCGAGACGCGCTACCGGCCGCTGGTCACCGACTCCGAAACGGAGAACGACGTTGACGAAGAGGAGCCGGTGCTGCTGGATGCGATTCTGAACGCCGTCGACGAGATCGACGAGAACCCGCGCGACGCGTCCGTGCGCGGCGGACGGAGCGACGCGCGCCGTGACATTCTTGTGTTCTTTTCCGGCGAGCGTGAGATCCGGGAAGCCGCGGAGGCGTTGCGCGGCCGGCAGACGGACAGCGAAATTCTCCCGCTCTACGCGCGGCTCTCCGCTGAGGAGCAGGATCGCGTCTTCCGACCGTCCGCCAAGCGGCGCATCGTGCTCGCGACGAATGTCGCGGAGACATCGATCACCGTCCCAGGCATCGATGCGGTCATCGATCCGGGTCTGGCGCGCATCTCGCGCTACAGTCCGCGCGGTCGCGTGCAGCGGCTCCCGATCGAACCGGTGTCGCAGGCCAGCGCGAATCAGCGGCGCGGCCGTTGCGGGCGCACGGCACCCGGGCTGTGCATTCGCCTCTACAGCGAAGAGGACTTTGCAGGCCGGGCGGCTTTCACGCCGCCGGAAGTGCTGCGCACGAATCTCGCGAGCGTGATTCTGCAGATGGCCGCGCTGGGGCTCGGCCGGCCAGAACACTTTCCATTTCTCGACCCGCCTCCCCAGCGGATGATCCTTGCGGGCTACGAAACACTCGTCGAGCTCGGCGCCGTCACGACGCGCCACGAGCTGACTGCGCTGGGACGGCGCATGGCGCTGCTGCCGGTCGACCCCCGCATCGCGCGGGTGATCCTCGCGTCGATCGACGAGCGCTGCGTGGAAGAGGTGCTCGTCATCGCCGCCGCGCTCTCTGTGCAGGATCCGCGCGACCGGCCTGCGGACAAGGCGCAGGCGGCGGACTTCGCGCAGCTGCTGTTTCGGGATGAGCGCAGCGACTTTCTCGGCTTCATCAAGTTGTGGAAGGCCTGGAAAGCGAAGTCAGCCGAGCTTGGAAGCTCCGCCCTGCGCCGCTGGTGCCGCGAGCATTTCCTTTCGTGGCTCCGCATGCGCGAATGGAACGATGTGCATCGGCAGCTGCGCGACCTGGTCGTCGATCGCATCGCGCCGCGCGCCCGTGGTGATGCGAAGTTCGACCCGGTGCTGGCCGACGAGCCGGACACGAACGCGGTGCACCGCGCACTGCTCGCGGGCTTCGTCGGCAGCGTGGGTGTGAAAGGGGAGACGAACGAGTATCGCGCCGCAAGCGGAGGCGAGTTCTTTCTGCATCCGTCGAGCGTGCTGAGCAAAAAGCTGCCGCCGTGGGTGATGGCTGCGGAGATTGTCGAAACATCACGACGTTTCGGACGCTTGTGCGCGAAGATCCAGCCGGACTGGATCGAACGTGTCGCACCGCACCTCGTGCAGAAGACGCACAGCGAACCGCACTGGCTGCGGGACTCGGGACAGGTCGCAGCGTGGGAGCGCGTCGCGCTGGGTTCGGTCACGGTCGTGCCGAAGCGGCGTGTGCCGTTCGGACCCGTCGATGCAGTGGCGGCGCGCGACATCTTCATTCAGAGCGCGCTGGTCGAAGGTGAAATGCGGACGCAAGGAACATTTCTGCAGCACAACGCAAACGTGCGCGCCGCGATCGAGCTGCTGCAGGCGAAAGGCCGGCACGGAGATCTGCTCGTGGAATCGGAGGCGAGGTTCGCGTTCTACGACGCGCGTATTCCCGCCACGATTCACAGCCAGCCAAGCTTTGAGAAGTGGCGGCGCGAGGCGGAGATCAAGGATCCGCAGGTGCTCGCGATGCGCATGGAGGATCTCATTCGTCTAGGTGCCGAAGCGCCGGACGCATCGCGTTTTCCTGATGTGCTCGTGGTCGAGGGGATGGGGCTGGCGCTCAGCTACTGCCACGCACCGGGCGAAGCGGAGGACGGTGTCACGGTGCGCGTGCCGGTGACGGCTGCGAACCGCGTGGATCCTGAGCGGCTGGAATGGCTGGTCCCCGGGCTGCTCGAGGAGAAGATTCAGGCGCTGCTGCGGGCGCTGCCCAAACGGCTGCGCGTGCGATTTCAGCCGGCCACGGAGTTTGCGGCCGGCGCGGCGGAAACGCTGCCGTTCGGCAAGGGCTCGCTCACGGGTGAGCTCGCGTGTCATCTCTCGGAACTCACCGGTGTAAAGATCGATCCGGTCGACTTCGAACTGGAAGCGCTGCCGGCGCACTTCCGCATGCGCGTCATGGTCACCGAGGGTGATCGGGTGCTCGCCGAGAACCGCGACGCGAAAGAGGTGCTGGCCCGCTATCGGGACCGTGCCGCCCAAGATTTTCAGACGGCGATCGCCTCCGGAGCGCTCGGCGGCCGCCACTCCGCGCTCCTGCAGCGCGGCATGACCGACTGGACGTGCGTAGCGCTGCCCGACGAAGTGCGCTTTGTGTATGGCGGTGTTCCGCTCGTCGGCTATCCGTGTCTCGTCGACGAGGGCGCGACAGTCGGACTGCGCGTGCTCGAACGGCATGATGAAGCGGTGGACAGTCATCGCCGCGGCGTGCGGCGATTGATCGCGCTGCGTTCGAAGTCGGCGTTCGAGCATCACGTCGAGTTTCTGCCGTCGCTGGAGCGTTTGGCCCTGGAGTTCGCGCCGCTCGGAACTGCGTCGCTGCTAAAGCGGTCTCTCGTCGATCTCGCCATCGAACTGGGCTTCCTGCAGCAGGCGCCGGCCATCCCGCGTGAGCCGGTGGCGTTTGATGCGCTCGTGCGGGCGGGCGAGGATCGCATCTTTGACGCGACCAGCCAGGCGGGGCAGATTGCCGAACCGCTGCTGCGCGCGTTCCACGAGTCCGCGCGGGCGCTCGATGGTCATCATCCGCCGACCTGGTCGGATGCCATCGCCTCGATGCGCAGCGAGCTGAAGCGGATGGTGCCGCCGAACGTGCTCACGGCGACGCCGGTCGCGCGCCTGCGCCATTTGCCGCGCTACGTCAGCGCGCTGCGCGTGCGCCTGCGCCGCCTGGCCGGCAACGTCGAGCGCGATGCTCGACTGCAAGCGGAACTCGATGAATGGACGTCGCGCCTCGCGGACGTGCCGCCGAACGCGCCACCGGATCTCGTCGAGCGATTTCGCCTGCTGCTCGAAGAGTTCCGCGTGCAGCTGTTCGCAAGCGAACTGCGCACGGCAGTGCCGGTGTCGCCGGAGCGCCTGGCAGAAGCGTGGGAAAAGCTGCGCGAACGGTGAGGGAGCGAGAGGGCGACAGAAGAACACAGAGAGGCACAGAGGTCCCCGTCAGAGATCTCAGAGGTCGCGGTGAGTGCCTCGGGCAGAATCGGTCAACTGAGAAGCACCACACGCGAGACGTCACCGCATTCTCTGTGGCCTCTGACGGGACCTCTGTGCCTCTCTGTGTTGAATCCCGTGACACGCGAGATCACAGCACCGGCGCGGACTTCGTCGCCAATGACTCCCGGGCGCGCTCCAGAAATTCGTCCGTCGGCAGAAGCCACGGCCGGAACTTTTCGATCGTGCCGAGTTCCTCGCTGTAGAGGAGCGCTCGTTGGGGGCCGAGGCGGCTCGCGGCCGGGCTGTCGATGAGCGTGCTCGAGTCCGTGGCGCTCAGCTGGAACATCGCGCGCCAGTCGAATTCGCGCATGGCGCTGCGGTCGAGCGCCCGCTGCAGACTCACGACCGTGTCGCACCACAGAATGACGTGGATGCCGAGCGGTGCGCCTTCGCGCAAGATGCCGGCGAACAGCTTGTCGGTCGACGCTGTTGCGGTGTCGCCGCCGAAGCTGTAGTCGTCTTCGTTGCGGCGAAGCTGGCGATAGCGCTGCAGTCCGTGCACGATGAGGAAGACCGACGTGTGATCGTCGCCGCCGGCCTGCCGCGCGCCTGCTTCCTCGGCGACCGCGCGGATCGCGTCGTCGGTGTCGCGCCACGGGACGATGTGCGTCGTGTGCGGCAATGCTGCCGCGACCTTCGCCAGCAAACCATGTTTGGGATCATCCGCCGGTGTTCCGTCGAGCAGCACGAAGCGCGCGTCGCTTGGTGAGCGCTGCGCCGCGACGGAAATCATCGTCATCGCCATCAGCGCTGTCGCAGGCAGATCGTGCTGACCGACGACCATCACGTTCGCGGCGGCCTGGCGGCGGAGCGTCGCGGCCGTCGGGGGCTTGATGGCGATGGCGTCGCCGAGCCAGAGCTGCGTCGGCCGCTGCCCGCTCATCCAGTCGTTCGCCTCGAGCCGCTCGAGCACCGTGCGGTTCGTGAGCGGATCGGCCGGGATGTTCCCTTCGAACACGATCGTGCCGTGCGACAGGGATCGGGCCTGGGTCTGCCGCTCGCGGGCGAGCCTCGCCGCCGTGTCGAGATAGCGCTCGCGGACTTCTTCGGGCAACCACACGACCTGAAACGGCGAGTTGCCTTCGAGCAGTCCGCTTGCGTCGTTGTAGATCGCTTCGCCGGGGCGCGAGAGCAGCCGCGCCGCCGAATTGTCGTCCGACAGGATCAGCTGCGAGTCCGCCTCGCTGCACTGCAGCGCGATACGCACGCCCATCTGGCCCATCGTGGCCCGCGCGATCGAGTACGCGCCACCGAGCGTCTGCGAGCCGAGAATCACGTGAATCCCGAACGCGCGGCCTTGGCGCACGAGGCGGTCGAGCAGCAGCGCCGAGTCCTGGCCGACCTTGTCGTCTTCGACGAAGAGCTCCTGGAACTCGTCGATGATCAGCAGCGTGCGCGGCATCGGCGCAGCCTGGCCTGTCTTGCGATAGCCATTGAGATCCTGCACGCCGAGATCGCGGAACAGATCGCCGCGGCGCTTGAGTTCCGTGTCGAGTCCCTGCAGCACAGACAGGCCGAACTCGCGGTCGCTTTCGATCGCCACCGCGCGAGCATGCGGCAGCTTGTGATGCGCGTACGTGCGGAACTCGACGCCCTTCTTGAAGTCGATGAGATAGAACTCCACTTCATCGGGCGAGTACCAGCACGCGAGATTCGTGATGAGCGCGTGCAGCAGCGTCGACTTGCCGGAGCCGGTCTTGCCCGCGATCAGCGCGTGCTGACTCGTGCCTTCACCGAGCGTGAGGTATTGCAGCTTCGTCGCACCGGAACGGCCGAGCGGGACGCGCACGCGCTTCGCGCTCGATTCGCTCCACCACTCCGTGCCCGAGCCGTCACCGTGCTTGAGGTCGCCCTTGGGCGCAATCATCGAGAAGGGGACCTCGACTTTTCCTGCTTCCTTCGCGGCCTTGCCGATCCGCCGGACGAGCGGGATAAGCAGTTCGTTGTGCGGCGCCGGATCAGGCGTGAACCGAAGCCGTGACAGCTCAGGACCGTCGACAACGAAACGGTCGTTCTCCTTGCGAATGACCACTGCACCGCGCCGCAGGTCGTCGTCGGTAATGCCCGCCGGCAGTTCGCTTTTGCCGCTGCGCACGATGATGGTGTGCACGCCGCATCGCGGACCGGAGGAGAGAATTGACTGCAGCCGCTTCGCCGCGATGTCGGTGATGTTCGCGGGAAAGTCCGTGATGACGAGGTAACGCAACGGTTCGGCGATTTCGCCGGCCTGTTCGTTGTACGCCTCGATCGATTCAAATTCGTTGCGCAGATACTTCTGAATCACCGTCTCCATGTGCTCGGTGAGATCGGTGAGTTTCTGCTCAATGTGCCGCGGTTCCGTCCAGATGCGGTCACCGATGAGCGCTTCCATCTCGTCCGCGAGATGCATGAATCCGGCAAACGACTGGCCGAGCCCGATCGGGTCGATGAGCACGAGGCGCACCTTGCTCGGGGGAACCCGCGCGAGCAGCCGAAGCAGCACGGACTGCACGATCTCGATCCCGCCCGCGCGGCTGTCGGCGTCGCATGCGACGAGCAGGCTCGACCGATGCGGGAACGCGAGCAGCGCCGGAACGTTCAGCGCTGTGGGTACGGTGACCGCAAGGCGCGGATCTTTGGAGAGGCCTCCGTCGCACAGGGCAAGATCGAAGCGCAGGCTGCCGATGCGGATCGCGTCCGGCGCGTCGATGGCGCCTGACCACTCCGTCCATGACGGGTCGCTCCACAGCGGAAACATCTCGGCGTCCTTCGCCGCGGTCTCCGTCAGCGCCCGCAGTTCGCTTTGCGTGGCGTCCTCCCACGCTGCCCGCATCGCATTCCAGCACGTTGTTGCACGGGCTTCGATCACATCGCGCTCGCGCGTAAAGCGCTGCTCTTCGGCTTCCAGCGAAGTCGCAGCGATCTGCTCGATCTCTGCGACTCTCGCTGCATGCGTCGACGTGTTGTCGGCGGTCTCTTCGACGCGCCGCGTCTCCAGATCTCGAAGGAGAGCCGGCGTCTTCTCGCTGAGGCGCAGCAGACGTTCCTGCCGCTTGCGGCCAAATTCGTCCGCGAGCGGTCCGAACTTGCCAGTCGCGTCCGCGACATCGAAGTCGCGGATCGCAAGCAGTTCCTGCTCTCGTGCGACGCGCGCGGTGGCCGCGTCGGCGATCGCACGTTCCGAACAGGCACGGCCGATCGTGATGGTTTCGGCCAGCGGAAGCCAGGCGCGGCGCACCTCGCGGTGCGCGACAGTCCACAGCGCCCCCGCGAGGACGAGCATGACTGCAAAACCGCTCGCCGCGCCGATCATGAGGGAACGCGAGTCGTCACCGTGCATGAGAAATGCCGCCGCTCCGCCTGCTCCCATTGCTAACACAAACGGGACGATCAGAATCGGTCCGCGAAAGAGCCCCGCGATGCGCAGCGATTTGAACGCCCGCAG
This sequence comes from Phycisphaerae bacterium, assembly GCA_034439815.1. Classification (GTDB taxonomy): domain Bacteria; phylum Planctomycetota; class Phycisphaerae; order Phycisphaerales; family SM1A02; genus JAEUIT01. The sequence continues at coordinate 9,811 of JAWXBD010000115.1, read as the reverse complement.
CTGCTCTTGCGCCGTGCCGAGCGACATCACGAGGCCGCTCTCCGCTCGGCTGGTGGCGCTGTTCAGCCGGGTCGCGTCAGGCGGCGGCACCTCAGGCAGTCGCTGCCGGTAGCGGCGGGCCAAGACTCGCCCCTGTTCCTCGAGCTCGTCAAGATCCTGACGGCGGACGGTGAACTCTTCCCGCGCTTTCTCGAACGTGATGCGCGGCTGGTCCTCGGCACCCTCGTAGACGGTTTCCGCAACCCAGACGGCTTCGTCCATCCTGGTCTTGGCGGCGGCGAGATTCGTCGACGTCTTCGTCTCGATTGCCTCGCGTGTGCAGCGATCGGAGCGGTCGATCTCGCGCCGGTCGGACTCGTACGCCGCTGCGATCGCGGCGGAGCGGCTTGCGAAACGTTCGTCTTCGGCGCGGCGCTCGTCCGTGCGCCGCTGCCGGGCGGTGCTGCTCGTCTGATCGTGCGTGCGTTCGTTCGCGGCCCGTTCGGCCTTCAGCGTCTCGGCGCAGGATTTCTCTTCGGCCGCACGGGCCGACACTGCATTGCGGAGCGAGAGGAGAACCGATTCGAGGCGCGCGATCGCGTCAGTGGAGGGCACGGCTCAGAGTGTAAGTGGTGCAGCGGGCGCAGGCAGTCGGGCATCACACCGGAATTCGATTTCGGCCGTCGGCGCGTCAGCCCGCCTTCGCAGGCTGCGCCGCCGGATGGATGGCCAGCTGCTGGACTCCGCCGGGCAGCGTCAGGTCCGAGATCGGTGTTCCCTCCGGAATCGGCTTGCCGTCCAGACTCTTGATGATGACCGGGGGGTGCATCTTCTCGTGCGCTTCGAGTGCCTTGACCAGTTTCTCGCGCGCTGCCTCGTCGATCTTCGACCACGTCTCGCGTCCCCGGCACTTGGGGAACGCCGAACATCCGAGCCACGGTCCGCGCTTGCCGGTGCGGAGGCTCAGCGGCGCCTTGGTGCACTTGGGGCAGATGAGCTCGGTAAGCAGCGCCGGGATCGAGGGAAACTTCAGCTTCTGCTTCTTGTCAAGATTGAGCACGCACTTCGTGGCGGGATAGTTGACGCTCGCGAGAAACGGGCCGAATCGGCCGGTCCGCAGGACCATCTGCGACCCGTCCTCGGGGCACATGACGTTGACGCGCTCGGGCAGCATCGGTCGGCCTTCGCGATCGATCGGCGCCGCGTAATCGCAGGCCGGATACGAGGCGCACGACAGAAAGCGGCCGTTCTTGCCAAACCGGTAGCTCGTCTGACTCCCGCACTTCGGACAGGCATACGGGGCCGGTTCGATGTCGGCCTTCGCGTGCGTCATCGTGGCGCCGGCTCGATCAAGCGACTGCTTGAAATCACCGTAGAACCCGCGCAGCATGACCTTCCAGTCGGTGTGCGCCTCCTCGATCTTGTCGAGTTCCTCTTCCATCGAGCGGGTGTACCCGATGTCCATGAGGTTGGGGAATCCCTCGATCAGCTTGTCGGTGACAACCTCGCCAAGCGTCGTTGCGAAGTAGCGGCGCTCGCGCTGCTCGACGTACTTGCGGTCCTCGATCGTGCGGAGAATCGCTGCATACGTCGACGGGCGGCCGATCCCTTCCTTCTCAAGCTCACGGATCAGCGACGCCTCGTTGAACCGCGCGGGCGGCGAGGAAAACTTCTGCAGCGCGTCGACGGAGAACGGCGCGATGACCTGGTCCTTCGTCATCACGGGCAGCGTCGGTTCGTTCTCTGCGCTCGGCGCGCCGGCGACCTTGTAGAAGCCGTCAAAGACGAGCACCCGGCCCGTCGCGCGAAGCACGGCGCCGGTGTTCTTGTCGGAGCGGCGCATGGTCACCGCCGTCGCATCGAACTCGGCGGACGTCATCTGGCACGCGACGAAACGGTTCCAGATGAGCCGGTACAGCTTCCACTGGTCGTCGTTGAGCGAGCCTTGCAGGGATTCCGGCGTGCGCCGGACATCCGTCGGACGAATCGCTTCGTGGGCTTCCTGGGCGGACTTGTTGCTTGAGCCGAAGAAGTTCGGCTTCTCGGGCAGATACGTGCCGCCGAAGGTCGAGCCGATGTACTCGCGGGCCATGCCGAGCGCTTCACCCGAGAGCGTGGTCGAGTCCGTACGCATGTAGGTGATCAGACCGACCTGGCCTTCGCCCGCGACCGTGACACCTTCATACAGCGACTGCGCCAGGCGCATCGTGCGATCGGCGCCGAATCCGAGCTGATTCGCCGCGCTCTGCTGGAGCGTGCTCGTGATGAGGGGCGGCGAGGGTCGCGTCGATGTGCGCTTCGTCTCGATCGTCGCGATCGTGTAGCGCGTGTTCGGATCGACCTGGCCGTCGACGAATCGCTTCGTCTTCGCCGGCCCCTTGGCTTTCGGATCCGCCTCGCTGCGCGTGGTCACGTTTGTGAGACCGACCGCTTCTGCGACGCGCGTGACCTCGGCCGTCAGATCCTTCGGAGCATCCGCGGGGCATCCGAGACCGAACGGACGACCGCCGATCTCGACGAGTTCAGCGCGGATCGCACTGCGTTCCGCGAGCCATTGAAACTGCGCCTTCTGCGTCGGCGGACTGCCTTTGCTGTCCCGTTCCGCGATGAATTTCGCCCACGCCGACACGAGCGGCTTGGCCGCGTCTGGCGCCGCGAGTCGTGCGTTGATGTCCCATGATTCATCCGGCACAAATGCGGCAATCTCGCGTTCACGGTCGACGACCAGGCGCACGGCGACTGACTGCACGCGGCCCGCGCTCAATCCGCGCGCGACCTTCTTCCACAATAGCGGCGAGACCTGGTAGCCGACGATGCGATCGACGATGCGCCGCGCCTGCTGCGCGTTCACCTTGTAGAGATCGATCGGATGGGGATGATCGAACGCCCGCTGGATTTCAGTCCGCGTGATCGCGTTGAAGATGACGCGCTTGGCCTTGGTCGCGTCGATGCCCAGGACCTGCGTGAGGTGCCAGGCGATCGCTTCGCCCTCACGGTCCAAGTCGGTTGCGAACCAGATGGCCGAGGCCTTCTTCGCTGCCGCCTTCAGTTCGCCGACGGTTTTCTTCTTGTCGGGAAGCACTTCGTAGAACGGTTCGAAATCGTTGTCGAGGTCGACGCCCGGAACTGGCTGCTTCGAACCCTTCGGGGACTTCGCCGGCAGATCGGCCACGTGACCGACGGACGCCATGACGTGAAAGTCACCGCCGAGGTACTTGTTGATCGTCTTCGCTTTCGCCGGACTCTCGACGATGACGAGCTGGCGGCCAGAACCGCGGCCTGCTTCGCCTTCGCGCAGCGGCGGGCTCGATCCGCCCCCTTCAGCGTCCGCGGCGGTGCCGAAGTTCTTGGCCCGTGCGGCGGGTTTGGTGGGCGTCTTGGCTGCAGCAGGTTTGGCAGCCGCCTTGGCGATCGGCTTGGCGCCCGGCTTGGAACGCGGCTTCGCGGCGGGGGCGGCCTTAGGCGCCGGCTTCTTCTTCGTTGACCCTGCAGGCTGCACGGCGCCGGGCGCCGCGTCGGCAGCTGGAGCGGAGTTGGGCTTGGACGTCGATTTCGGGGGAGATTTCGCCATGGAACAATCGGTGACCACCCAATGAGACTCTCAAGGTGCCTCCAGCTTCGCCCGGTCGGGGCGACCGTCTCGGAATGTGGTCGAGGGCCGGGGATTGAAACCGTGGCGGAAGAGAAACGTCAAGGCGCTTCGCGAAAGTTGCGTGTCAGAAACACGGCAAAACGGTCACAAGCCCAGTGAAGGCAAAGGCTTGTCTAATTTTTCGGCGCGGCGCCGGATTCCAGCCTCGCGAGCACGCGCGCCGCCCACGTCGCCTCGGGCTCCGTCGCCGCATCAATCCAGACGGCATCTGGAAGCGTTCTGAACCGCCGAAGCCACGTGCGCTGCTGCTTTCCATAGCGGCGCGTGCGGATCGCCGTCGACTCGATGGCGTCCTCGAGCGACATCCGTCCTTCGAGATGGGCGAGCACTTCGCCGTAGCCCACCGCCTCGCGGGCCTGCCGGCCAAGCCCCAGCGCCCGAAGGCGCGTCACTTCGTCGACGAAGCCGTTCGCGAACATCCACTTCACGCGGGTGTTCATCCGCCGGTTGATCAGTTCGACCGGCCACGCAAGACCCACGATCACCGCGTCGGGGCGTGCGGCGGTCCTGACTTCACCCGCCCATTGTGTCTGCAGCGCGCTGAGCGGCTGGCCAGTCAGCCGAAAGACTTCGATGGCCCGCACCGTGCGCCGCTGGTCGTTCGGATGAATGCGCTCGGCCGCCGGAGGATCCACAGCACGAAGCTCCGTTCGCAGCGCCTCGAGCGGTGTCGCCTCAAGGGCGGCGCGCAGCGCGGGATCCGGCTCCGGTCCCTCGAACATTCCTTCGAGCAGCGCCCGGACGTACAGGTTCGTGCCGCCGACCACGATCGGTGTGCGGCCCCGCGCATGAATCGCGGCCAGCGCCTCGTTCGCCTGTGTGAGCCAGTCGTCGACGGTGAAGCCGTCATCGCGCGGATCGGCGATGTCCATCAGATGATGCGGAACGTCTCCGCGTTCCTCGGTGCCGGGCTTCGCCGTGCCGATGTCCATGCCGCGATAGACCTGCATCGAATCGGCCGACACACACTCGCCGCCTGACGGCAGACCCCGCGCGATCTCGATAGCGAGTCGCGTCTTGCCGCCGGCCGTCGGCCCGACAATGACGATCAGCGGTGGAGTGGACACAGCGTGCAAGGAGAGCGTCACCGAAGAAGCGGGCGCGTTCAGACGAAACGCACTCCCGATATCATCGCCGCGCTGCTGTATCAGAAGTACAGGGTCAGGAGTGCGGACAGGAATACCACGCCATGCGCAAGAAGACGATCGATCAGATAGATGTGAAGGGCAAGCGCGTGCTGGTGCGCGTGGACTTCAACGTTCCGCTCGACGGGGGCGGGGGGGTCACCGATGACCGGCGCATCCGGCTCTCGCTGCCGACCCTGCGCTCCGTGCTGGAGCGCGGCGGCCGACTGATCCTCATGAGCCACCTCGGCCGGCCCCAAGGCAAAGGCTTCGAGCCGGACGGCACGCTGCGGCCGGTCGCGACCCGTCTGCAGGAGCTGCTGGGTGCAGCAGCCCCGCAGGGCGTGCAGTTTCCGTCGAACGATGCAGTCGACGACGTGGCAGCGCAGGCGGTCGCGCGACTCTCCGACGGTGGCGTCGTGCTCCTTGAGAATCTGCGCTTTCATAAGGGTGAGAAGAAGGGAGACCCCGGGTTCGCCGCCAAGCTCGCGGCGTATGGCGACGTCTATTGCAACGACGCGTTCGGGACGTCGCACCGCGCGGACGCGAGCATGTACGCCGTCCCGCTCGCGATGAAGCCCCGGCCCTGCGTGGCCGGCCAGCTGCTTGCCGCGGAGCTCGAGTACTTGATGGCGCGACTTGAGTCGCCGGCGCGGCCGTTCGCAGCGATCCTCGGCGGCGCGAAGATCGCTGACAAGCTCGAGGCGATCACGAACCTGATGGCCAAGGTCGACATTCTGATCGTCGGTGGCGCGATGGCCTACACGCTGCTCAAGGCGCAGGGGATTGCGGTCGGCTCGAGCCTCGTCCAAGACGACTTCCTCGGTGAAGCGAAGAAGATCCTCGCGGCGTCGTCGGCCGGTGGCTGCAAGGTGCTGCTCCCCGTCGATCATGTCTGCGGACAGAAACTCGAAGCGGGCACGCCGACGAAGACGGTCACCGGTGCGATCCCGGACGGCTGGATGGGACTCGACATCGGTCCCGACACTGTGCGGCTCTTCTCGGACGCAGTGCGGTCGTCGAAGACCTTGGTCTGGAATGGACCGATGGGAGCGTTCGAGACTCCACCGTTTGACGACGGCACGCGGGCGATCGCGAAGGCCGCGATCGAAGCAGCGGCGAAGGGGGCGGTGGCGATTGCCGGGGGAGGCGACACCGCCGCAAGCCTCGAGGAATTCGGCCTTGCAGAGGGGTTCAGCCACGTCTCGACGGGAGGCGGCGCGAGTCTCGAGGTGCTCGAAGGGAAGCATCTGGTCTGTCTCGACGCGCTCGACGACGCATGATTGTCTCGCGCTGCGGGCAATGCATCCTTTCCCACCGTTTTGCTTTCCTTCACTTCCGCGGCGATATAGTCTGTGCGTCGGAACTGATCCACTTTTTGCTGTGCTGCAGCGGGGCTGCAGGCGGGGCTGCAACTCAAATGGGAGTGTCGATGCGAATTCTTCACGGACTGATGGCGCTCGTCGTATGCGCGGCCGCGGTGTTCTGCTCGCTGGGAGCGATGGCGGAGACCAAACTGAAAATCGGCGCCACCGCACCGCCGCTCTCCATCTCCGACTGGATCAACGGCGGATCGTCGGTCGTCGAACCGGACAAGGTCTACGTCGTTGTGTTCTGGGCGACCGGGAGCGGATCCGTCCCGCATCTCAACGACATCCAGCAGAAGTACAAGGGCCGCGTCACACTCATCGGTGTCTCCAAGGAAGCGGCGAAAACCGTCAAGGCGTACGTCCAGTCCAAGGGCGCCACGATGAACTACCTCATCGGCGTAGACGAGAACGGCAAGACGAGCAAGGACTGGCTCGAGACAGAGGGCAAGGCGATTCTCCCGACCGCGTTCATCGTCAATCGCGACCGCAAGGTCGTCTGGATCGGTCATCCGGGGGAACAGGAATTTGAGCGGGTGATTGCGGCGGTCGTCGCTGGCAAGTACGACCCCGTTGCAGAGAACAAGGCCCGTCCGGCTGTCGAGGCCGCCCGCCGCGCCGCCAAGCTGCGGAACTACCGCGAAGCGTTTGCGCACTATGAGACCGCGATTGGCGTCGATCCGGCGCTGTTCTCCAGTCTCGCGCTTGAGAAGTACAAGATCATGCTGAACGATGCCGGCGACGCGAAGGGTGCCGCTGCGTACGGTCGTTCACTGCTGAAGTCGTACGCCGACAACGGCATGGTGCTCGGCGACCTCGCCGTGATGGTGCTGACGGATCCCGCGATCAAAGAGCCTGACACGGAACTCGCGAACCTCGCGGCCAAGCAGATGCTGAGCGCTGCCGGCCGCAGTGATGCCGCGATCCTCAGCCGGCTCGCAGCAGTGCAGTTTGCGACCGGCCTCACGAGTGAGTCGGTCGAGACGCAGATGGAAGCCTGGATGATGGCGCCGGAGGCCGCCAAGGCCGCGTACAAGGTGAAGCTCGATCAGTATCGCAACGCCGCCACGAAGGCCCAGACGCAGATGAAGTCGCAAGCAGCCGGTTCGAACTGACGGCGCCCGGGTCGCGTTTGAACGGGGCAGGATGTGAAACGCGAGAGCGGCGAGAGCGCCGCTCACGCTGTTGGTGGGCCTGCTCGGGAGCTGGGGCGCGTGTCGCGCGCTCCCGTGCCCCGCGGACCTCGACGCCGACGGCGATGTCGATGCCGCGGATCTCGCGATCCTGCTCGGTGCCTGGGGTCCGCTCGCCTGAGGGTTGAACAGTCCGTGGTGAAAGTGCTTTGGTAACGATTGACAGCTTCGGTGTCGTTACAGTGGGGTCGTTACGATTCGTGGCCACTGTGTCGTCGAGAGCCACCACGTCAGCGATGCGCCCACTGCCGACCAAGGACCTGTTTCTTCATCCTCCACGGCTGCCGCTGATCGCGCCGAGCATTCTTTCCGCGGACTTCGCTCGGCTCGGCGAAGAGTGCCGCGCGGTCCTGGCCGTCGGCGCCGACCTGCTGCATGTCGACGTGATGGACGGCCACTTTGCGCCGAACCTCTCGATGGGTCCGGCCATCTGCGCCGCCGCGCGGCGCGCGTGTCCGGATGCGTTTCTCGATGTGCATCTGATGGTGACCGACCCCGCGTTCTTTCTGAAGCCCTTTGCGGCAGCGGGCGCCGACCACTGCACGCTGCACGTGGAAGCTGTCGAGGACCCGCGGCCGTTCGCCGACGCGGCGCGGGCGCTCGGACTTTCGGCCGGCCTCGCATTCAATCCGCAGACGCCGGCTGCACGCGTCCTTCCCTTTGTCGAGGCGTTTGACCTCATCTTGTGCATGAGCGTCGTTCCCGGCTTCTCCGGTCAGCGGTTCATGCCGCAGGTCCTCGCTCAATGCGCGGCGATCAAGCCGCACCTTCGTCAGGATCAGCGGCTGGAGATCGACGGTGGAATCGCCCCCGACACCGCGCGCGACGCGCGCGCGGCTGGATGCGACGTCCTCGTCGCGGCAACCGCGATCTACGGCCGGCCCGACTATCGTGCGGCCATCGCCGCGCTGCGAACGGCGTGACGGTATCCTTCGCTCTGTCCTGACGCGGCACCCTCTCTCGGCATTTGGAGTCTTTGCGTGGCCGAACCGACTGTTGACAGCCCCGCACCCTTGACGGCGACCGCAGCTGACACGCACGAGTTCACTGAGCGCAAGGGAGTTCCGGAAGGGCTCTTCATCAAGTGCCAGGGCTGCGCCGAGACGGTGTTCAAGAAGCACGTCGAGGCGAACCTGCTGGTGTGCACCAAGTGCCAGTACCACATGCGCGTCGGCGGCCGGCAGCGCGTGCAGCAGATGGTCGATCCAGGTTCGTTCGAACCGTTCAATCAGGACATGTCGCCTGCCGATCCGCTCGGCTTCATCGACACTAAGCCATATCTCCAGCGCATCCGGGAGACGCAGAAGAAGTCGGGAGAGAACGACGCTCTGCACACCGGCTACGGATTCATCAAAGGCCGGCGCGTCGTCCTTGCGGCGATGGATTTTCACTTCTTCGGGGGTTCCATGGGATCGGTCGTGGGTGAGAAGCTCGCCCAGGCGATCGAGCGTGCGACGGACACCGATCTGCCCGTCGTCTGCGTGAGCTGCTCCGGCGGCGCCCGCATGCAGGAGTCGGGCTTCTCGCTGATGCAGATGGCCAAGACGAGCGCGGCGCTCGCCCGTCTGCACGAGGCGCACGGACTCTTCATCTCCGTGCTCGCCGATCCGACCACCGGGGGGGTCACGGCAAGCTTCGCGATGCTGGGCGATGTGATTCTCGCGGAGCCGCGCGCCCTCATCGGCTTCGCCGGTCCGCGCGTCATCGCGCAGACGATCCGGCAGGAGCTGCCGGCCGGATTTCAGACGTCGGAGTTTCTGCTCGAGTCAGGCTTTGTGGATCGCATCGTCCATCGAAAAGACCTTCGCAGTGAGATCGGCCGTGTGATCGACTTTGCAGGCAAGTGAGGTACGCGTGCTCCTTCAGGCGGCGCTCTGCCTCGCATCGACACTTCTCTTCGCCCTGATCTGGCCCCCGTTCGGATGGTGGTGGCTTGCGTTCATCGCCATCGCACCGCTCACCATCGCTGTCCTGCAGCCGACACCGCTGACCAAGACTGCGTGGCGCACGTTCTGCCTCGCGTTCTTCACGCAGTGGCCCGCATGGATCTTCGTCGAGTGGTGGCTGGTTCAGCTCACACCGCCCGGAATGGTCGGCCTCGCGCTTTACTGCACGTTCTACACGGCGCTCTACGCAGTGATGATCCGAGCGATAGGCCGCGCGCACCTGCCGAAGGCACTGCCAATGACGGTGTTGGTCCCCCTTGTCTGGACGGCGTGCGAATTCCTGCGCACGAGCGTGGTACTCGGCGGCTACCCCTGGTACCACCTCGGCGTGCCGCTGGCGGGCGCCGCGGACGGCAGCGGTATCTGGGCACAGTCGGCGTCGCTGTTTGGAACGACGTGGCTCTCGACGCTGGCCGCGGCCGGTTCCGGCGTCGTCGTCGACTGGTGGCGCGCGGGTCGACCCGCAGCGCCGGCGAACGCTCGGCGCACGGCGCTGATAGCGACAGCGTGCGTGATGCTCGTCCTCGGCGTGCATGTCCTGTTCGGAAGC
>JAWXBD010000114.1:0-3264 GCA_034439815.1 Phycisphaerae bacterium | reverse complement strand
GAGGGTGACCTATGCCGGCGAGTTTCCCTGGGGCGCTCTCGGCGGGCCACCACTCACGCCCGGTGCCGTCTACTACCTCGGCGCGGCAGGCGCGCTCACTACGACTCCTCCAGCGTCGCCGCCGGACCCATCGGGCACCGTCCTGCTTCGTGTCGGATACGCGAAAAGCGTAACGGTGCTCGTGCTCTCTCCTGGAGAGCCCGTAGTGCTTCTCTAGCAAGCAGAGGATGTGTGTCCGACCACGCTGCGATCGAAGACATCATTCCCGCCGACGCCCGTCTCCTCGTCTCTCAACTGGGGAAGGGCAGCGAACGTCGTGCCAGGCAGTGGATGTTGGCGATCACCAGCTTTCTCGCGGGACAGAGCAAAAACACGGCGAAGAGCTACGCGCAAGCGATCAAACTTTTTTTTGATCAGTTCAATTGGCAGTCCCCTGAAGACGTGACCATCGCGCACGGCGTCGCCTTCAAGCGCCGGCTGCTTGCTGAGGGGCTAAGCAACGCGACCGTCCAGGCGCGGCTCGCGGGTATGTCTTCGCTGTTTGATTATTTTTGCAGGCCCCAAGACACAGCGGGCGAGCCTCTGTGCAAGAGCAATCCGTTTCGGTATGTGCCGCGACGGGACATCGTCGTGAGCCCCTATGCACGGGCGAAGGCGGTCCCCTGGGAGACTTTTTTGCGCGTGTTTCATGGGATCCCCCATGACGCGCACGGGCTTCGAGATCGTGCGGTTCTCCTGTTTTACGCTTTCACGGGAAGACGCCGCAGCGAGGTCGCGATGTTGCGCATCAAAGACATCGACCTGATGAGTAAGCCGCGTCGCTATGCGGTCACGGTCAAGGGTGGCCGGGTGCAGCATTACGAGCTGCCGAATGTGGTTTATCTCGCGTTGAAGGCGTATTGGATTGCGTCGGGGCGGGTTGCAGATCTGGCAGCGGACGACGGAGTTTTCACAGCGGTCGGGTCGAACGCACCGCTCAACGACAGCAGCGTCGCGGCCATCCTGCACAGCGCTTGCGATCGGGCCGGCGTCGACTGGCGCCGCGGGAACATCCGGTTGCACGGCCTACGGCACATGAGCGCAAGACAGCTCGACAAGGCCGGCGTGTCGCTGCGTGAGATTCAGGCTTTTTTGGGCCATATGCACCCGAACACCACCGCGCTCTACCTCGAAGCGCTTTCGGGCACACTACCGGCGCACGAGACAACGCTCTCACAGATCCGCAAGGTCGCAGACGAGTTCGCAGACCTACTCGGCGGCACAGACGACTAGCTGGACAACGAGCTTTTTAGCATCTTGCTTTTCTCCGGTGAACCTGCAATGCTTTTCCGGGCTCTGAAGGATCTCCATGGCAGCCAAGCGATACAAACTCACGCAAGAAGTCATCGACTCCTGGTACACTGAAGACGGTTTTTTCAGCTTCCGCGTCGGGTTCGACAAGCCGCTGCCTGACGGCGGTATGTCGATCTGCGGTCCGGCAATGTGCCCCGTGATCAGGGTGGCCGACACAGATGTCGTGCAGACTGCGAACGAGACGGCGCAGCTCTACCTTCTCAGCTTCCGCATCCCGCAGTCGATCAGTCGCAACGGCGTCAAGCCGCCAAACGGTCCTGTGTGGCTCGACGTCACCAGCACGGAGCCGGTTGCAAACGTCGACATCGACCAATACTTCCAGTAAGATTTTTTCTTCTAGCGGACGGGCCATCCGCTTGTGATTTTCGCACTCATTCACAAGAGGTTCCTCCATGGCTGACGTGATCCCGCTCAAAGTAGTTCTTGGTTCAGTATCGCAGCTCGCCCCCACCGATCAGCTCCGAGCAGACGGCGTTGTGCCGCGCTCTGGAACGGTCCTCGCGCTCGGCGATCCTGCGACCACGACGGTCATCAATCTTGGTGGTGTCGGCACGCAGGTGAACGTCCCCGGATCGATGACGGTCACCACGACCGCCACGTTCAACGGCAACACGATCATCGGCGACGCCATCACCGACGATCTCACGATCGTTGCCGGCATCCTCGCCAACCTCACGTTCCGCGCTGATGGCTCTCCGCATTCGCTCACCATGCAGCCGGCTGTCGCAGGCGCACAGCCGCTACAGATCGTCGGTGGCGCCAGCGGCGGCGCGGGTGCGGGCGGCCCCGTCAACATCACCGGCGGTAACGCGCCGGGCGCGGGTGCGGGCGGCTCGGTCGTGCTCACCGGCGGCACGTCCACTGGACTTCCAGGCGCCACCATCGTCTCCACGCCGCGCAGTGCGGATGCCACGGTTCTCACGGCGGGCCCTGCGCTGACCCTGACGCAGACGGGTACCGGCGGAGCAAGCGTCGGTGTGTTCGCAGGCACGCTCGACCCGAACGCGGCGAGCGTCATCGCCCCGGAGGGCTCGCTCTACCTGCGCGACAATGGCGCGACGGGCGAGCTGTGGATCAAGACCGGCCCGGCCACCTGGACCCAAGCATCGGTCGCAGGCGCGTCGAGCCTCCAGACGGCCTACGTCGCGGGCAACGCAATCTCGGTCACGGATGCAGAAGGATCCATCGCATTCTCGTCGGCAGCCGCGGCGACCGTCGACCTGCTGACGCTGACCACGGCCCTGACCGCGACGGGTCGCGGGCTCTTCGTCAACAACCTCGGCACTGGCGATGCGATCGTGGTCCAAGACGGTGGCGCTGATATCCTTGTGATCGATGCCGCCGGAGCGGTTTCGATCACTGCTTCTTCGAGCGGCGCAAGCGGCGGCAAGGTCACCATCGAGTCCGGCACTGGGCTCACCGGCGCAGGCGGTGGCATCGGCATCACTGCTGGCAATGGCGGCAGTGGTGGCAGTGGCGGTGGCTCGATCGATGTCACCTCGGGCGCCCCCGGAGCGAACGGCCAAGACGTCGGTGACATTACTCTCCTCGCACCGACGCACAACTTCCTCACGGGCGTAGCCGGACGCGTCATCGTCCGCGCGAGCAATCGCACGACGGGCGGCGCAGTGGCTGGCGGAATCGTCATCGACGGCGGTGACCACACCGGCACCGGCGCAGGCGGCGGCATTCAGCTCAACGGCGGATCTTCGGTCAGCTCGAACGGCGGCGCGCTGGTGCTCACCGGCGGCCCATCGACCAGCGGACAAGGCGGCAGCGCCTTCTTCGTCGCAGGCTCATCGGCGACCGGTCCCGGCGGTGACGCGACGCTCGAAGCAGGCAGCGGCGGCGCGTCACCGCCGGGTCCGGTCGCCGATGAGCCTGCGACGAAGAAGGCGCTGCCGCCTTGTC
>JAWXBD010000113.1:0-3934 GCA_034439815.1 Phycisphaerae bacterium | reverse complement strand
GTTCATTCTGTTAGCTGGGTTCGTTCTGTTAGCTGGGCGCGCGAACATTCATCGCGGTGAAGGGTCCGAGGTTGCTCTGCCCGTTGAGTCGAATCTCCCCAGAAGTCGCGTTCGCGGCGATCGCGGCGAACTCTGACTTGGGTGCCCGAAGGTCAAGCGACACCTGATCGTTTCCACCCGACACCGCGTTGCCGTTCACGACCAGCGCGAGTCCAGCGGATGCTTTCACTGGGATGTCCGATCCGCGGAGCCGGACTTGGTTCGCGCTCAAGGTCAGGGCCCCAACGCGATTGATATCGATCGCTGGGCGTCCGCCGCGAGCGTCGATGCGGTTCGCAGACACCGTGACTGGCGCGCTCCCGGTGAACTTGATCTCGAAGAAACTCTTCGGTGACATGTAGTACGCGAGCGACCTCTTCGCGGCCAGATCGGAGCCAGCGATGAGATGCACGTCACCGACGATGAACTCACCCAAATCGGGTGCCGAGCCCACGACTGCGACGCCAGTCCACGGCGCGTCATCTGCTTTCGGTTGCCCATCGGCATCGCGCGAGAGCCCGTTGCCGTTGATGTCGACCGAGCCGCCAGCGAGGACTGCGACCGCCGCAGCTTCGCTCTTGTATCCCTCGTCAGGTCCGATGCCGGTCACGCGATTGTCCGAGACGCTCGCGCTCCCGCACGCGATGAGCTGAATCCCCACGACCCGCCGCTCGGCGATGCGCTCGCCCGATGGACCGCGACCGACCGACGACACGACGTTGCCGCGCACGATCGCACGACCAGCTCGCGTGACGGTCACGGCTGCAACCGGAATTTCGAGCTTTCCCACGCCGATCTGCGATAGCTGATTCGACTCGATGGTGATGAGATCGGCTTCGGCATCACCATCCATAGCAATGCCGTTCCCACCAATGTCGTCAAGCACGTTGTTACGCACAGTGACCGACCCGACGGCACCCTCGATCAAGATGCCGTGGCCACCGACGCCGACGATCTGATTGCCCTCGACAACGCAGCGTTCCAGCGTGTCGCCCGCCCGCGTCGTCCGCAGCACTATCGCGCCACCAGCGAGTTTCGTGACGCCGCCGAGCCGATTGTCGACGATCCGGGCGCCGTCAAGACCGCAGAGCAGCCCCAAGCCCGACACGAAGAGTTGATTCCCTCGAATGTCCGCCCCCGCGCCGGGTGGTGCTATTCCCGCGAGAATAATGCCTGCTTCACCTCCGCCGAACACCATGTTGTCGGAGAACACCGTCGGCCCGGCATGAATGCACGTGCCTGCCAGACGAACGCCTGCGCGGCTACAGATGAACAGATTGCGCTCGAGTCGCAGATCGACGGCGATCAACGCTTGGAACTCATCGTTCGTTGTCGCATTTGTGACGCCAACGATTCCCGCGAGCGCGCAATCGCTGATGGTCACTCCGACGAGCGCGCCCTCAAGTGCGATGACGCTCGCCGTCTTCGCACCGCGATCGTTCTGCTGAAGGAACAGACGCCGTAATCGCACGTCGGCGCTATCGCGCAGTGCGACCAGTGGTGGGCGAAGGTCGCCTTCATCGAGCGTCGTGATGCGTAGATCTTCAACGAGGACTCCAACCGACTGCCCCTCAATGACGAGCGCCGCAGACTTCGCGCCGCCGACGAGCGTCGTCGCATTGCCGTGTCCGCGCACTGTCAACGACCGTGCTCGAGCGATGCGAGCACCGCCGTCACCGAGCGAGAACCGCCCCGGACCGACGCAGACGGTTCCACCGCCAGCAGCGATCACTTGGTCGATCGCCATCTGAATTGTACTAACACCACTCTCGTGTTCCGCCGCTTCAACGCACACCGTGCATCCGCAACCGCCCTCGCTCGCCTCCGGTGGCCACATGCGACGACAATCGGCCACTTGTCCCGCTGCGGAAACAATGGCAAGCCGCGCGTAGTGATGATGCACCCCGCGCGGCGGCGCTAGGGTGAGTGGCTCGATCGACGGCTCGATCGATGCGCCAGCCGCAGTGCGAACAGCAAAGGTCCAATGGTCACCGCGGCGAAGGCGCCCACCCGACGCCGCGACCGACAGCGCGATCTCGATACCGTCTTCAAGTTGCAGCTTGGTCGTACCGAGTGCCGGAACCGTGATCACGCCCGCGCTACCTGCGGCGTCGAGGTCTTGCAACACAACTCCCGCTGTGTCACGCACCGAACCGCGCTGATCCCAGCGCCGAACGCGGACGTGCTTCGTCGCATCGACACGATTTTGGGCGTCCACCGTGAAGGTCCCCGAAGGAACGGCGGTCTCCAGAACGATTTCGTTCGTCGCCTCGAGCACTTCGCGAATCTTGCAGAAGACTCCCGGCTGCCGATTACGTTCACGCGCGTCGTCTGTGATCTCGACCCAGTTGCCGCTTGAGAAGCCCCGCTCGGCATCGCGCTCAAATCGTTCGACCCGCAGTCGCGCGCCCCCGCGGATTTCGACCACCGCCGCACCAACCGACGCGTTGTGCCGCGCCCACTTGAATGTCGCCGTTCCCGGCGCACCGCCAGTGTGAATCTCCACGCGGTACAACCGATGGTCGAGCCCGCGATATCCGCCGATTGGCGGCAGCGTGCACGGCCCCTCGTCCGGAGGCACCGGCGCGGCCGATGTTGTTAGGCGACCGTCCGATGGACGAATGATCTCGTTCCAACCCGGCACTTGCGCATCTGGTGTCGCAGCACTGACACTGTCGCCGATGTTGGGAAGCGCGCGTACTTGCCACACCGTCTGCGTGCGCGACGACGTATCGACACCGAGCGCGGGCTCAACGAGTTCGGACCGCTCAAGAAACGTCACATCGCGTTGCCACACGTCGATGTAGACGAGATACGCACTACCTGTCGGCAACGCCGGCGGCGCGTCGAAGAACGGCTGCGCGAGATACGGAACCGCCGCATTCCCTTGGAGTTCGCCCAGCGCTCCGTCGAAGGTAGTGCTCCCGGCACCGTGGCATTCGGCAAGCACGCCGTCGACGTACATGCGCCCCTGCCCGATCGACATCACCGCGCCCGCGAGCGTGATGCGGAAGCCATCCGGTGTCGTACGAGGTACGGCGGAGCGCCCGAGCGTGTCGAGCGAGGTCGCACGAGAGCGCCGCTCGTCGATGAGTTGCTTCTCGTTGGCTTCGCTGTCGAGCAGCACCTTGCCCTGCTGCATGAGGACGCCCGTGAAGTCGAGCGCCGGATCGAAGCTGTTTCTACTGATGTCGGTAGTCATGTGATGTGGCGGCCGGGGGGCCGCCTCTCCCTGAATTCGTCACGTACTCTCAATCACTCCGGCGGCGAAGCCCGCTCGCAACTGCTCGTCGAGACGCGCACGAAGGTTCGCAATGCGCGCAGGACGGAAGGTCTGGTGCATGGCACCCATCTCACCGCCGTCATCGGCGCCGGTCCGAATCATCGGACTACACGCCGAAACCAGCATGAGGTAACGCGGGTCGCCGAAACGCATCGACGCGAAGCGTGGTCGCACGTCTCCCGAGGCGTCTTTCGTTGACGACACGCAACGAAAGCGCCGCGGCACGATCGCGCCGGGCGGAAGCCACGAGAAGCGCACGCACCCGGCCTGCCGTCGCTCGGCGCGAATCGGCGCGGTGAATCCCGTCGGTGTCTCCGCGACGAAGATGCAGTTCGATGCGAGTCGCAGCAGTGAGGTGCGTACCGCACCGACGATCGTGGTATTGACTGCGGTCAGCGAGCCACTGGTGCCTGTGCCGTTTGGTGCACACAGCGCTACCCGGTCTGCGGATGTCGCATCAATGACGCTGTCTTCGACCCGCAGTTCGCAATCTTCGTGGAGGCGCACGCCACCGACGATCGAGCGCTCGATCGTCACCTGAACGCCGGGCGCGTCGACGATGATCGCGGGCGCTGCCGCACGAAGCACGGAACCATCGGCCGCGAAGCCGTG
>JAWXBD010000112.1:0-10685 GCA_034439815.1 Phycisphaerae bacterium | reverse complement strand
CGAAAGACGACGAAAGGCGGCCGAAGGCCGCCGGTTGGGCCGTCCGATCGCAAAGCTGGTGAATAACCCGGGCTAGAGCACGTGCAGCAGGCGGTGCTGCCGGTAGATCGCAAGGTCGATGAGCACCAGCGCCAGCGCGAACGTCAGCCCGGCTGGCCACGCGACCACGTTGAACAGGCCGAGGCCACGCGAATGCGCCCACAGCGCCGCGCTCACGGCACCTGCCGGAAGCAGCACGCGTGCGAGCAGGGTGACCACGAGCACCAGGCCAGCATTCGTCGGCCAGCGCCGTGCGCGATCCGGGGCGGGATCGGGTCCGTGCAGCCGAGCTTCCAACAGCGCCAGCGCCGCCAACATGCCGAGGAAGACGTCGAAGCGCCAGGCGGATTCGCTCAGCCCGGGCATGCCTCGCCTGTCCGCGTGGCGGCGCAGCCTGCGTTTGCCAGGTTGTCGCTTGGCACAACGCCCGCATAGAAGTCACGCAGTGTCGTCACACCCATGGGGCCTCGGCGCCGTTGCGCGAGGTCGTATCGATGCGGTGCTCGCCCGGCCGGACAGGGGCCGCGAGCCGACGACGGGCAACCTCGGCGGCAAGCGACATGGGGCGGGGGCGGAGCCCAGTTGAGACTGGGCCCGGTCCCGCACGTTGCGTTCAGAAGGTCCGCAGTTGGGCGCGCACTTCGCCGCCGGGATTCTGGGCCGTGTGGACGTTCAAGTAGATGCCGCCGGTGGCGGCTTCGGCCAGCAGCGCGCCGAACGCGTCGGCCTCGTTTGCGAACGGTCCGGTGAGCGCTGCGGCGAGGAAGCGCGACTGAATCGTCCCGCCGTTGCCATTCGGCACGATGAACGGCGTCAGATCGAGCACGACCGGACCATTCTCGCCAGCGCGCCCGACGTGCAGGTGCGCGACCGTGATCGGACCGGTAAGGTTTGCAATCGCGGCCACGACCTGGAGTTGGTTCGAGGCTCCGTCGAGGCGCACGAGGGTCGTGCCGACTCCCGCGCTGCTAACCGGAGTCGCTGCCACCTCCTGGCTGGCATCCAGGATGCCGCCGAATTGGAAGAAGCCGCCGCGGTCGACCTCAGTGAAGCTGACGCGCAGCAGTTCGTAGCCCGGTTGGGTGAAGTCGGCGTTCGCGAACATCGGATCGGCAAGGATGCCACCCTGGTTCGGCGCTGCGAATCCTGGGTGGACCGCAATCGGGTCCGAGGTCGCAACGCCCGTGTCGGGCGTTTGTTGGCCGAAGAACGCGGTGGTGGCGGGCAGCTCGTCGTTCACCTCGGTGCCGGCGTCGCGCACCTGCGTGCCCGAAACCACGAAGCTATTGCCGACGAATGCGCCCTGGGCGTTGAAGAGCTCGCTAGCCTTCGGGTTGGCGTTGGCGATGAAGGCATCGTTGCTCGGCAGCACCATCGAGGCGTAGCTGAAGTAACGATCGACGCTCGGGTCGACCTGGAACAGCCTCGCGACCGAAGCACCCGGTGCGATCGGAGGCATGGCCCCGTTGGACCGAATCACGCCCTGCGGGCCGCCCGGTTGAAGCGTCGCAAAGTCCGTGATCAAGGTTGCGAGGTCGCCGTCCTCGGCCATGCGCTCAAGAGCGAACGAACCGGCGAACGGCAGTGCACTCGCGAGGGCGCCGGTGTCGTACAGGTCGAAGCTTCCGTCCTGGAAGCCAACCCAAAGGGGGGTCAAGAAGGTGCCGGCGTCGGGCGCGAGGTTCTCGATGCGGACGATGACGGCCGGCTGGCTCTGGGCGAAGCTCGAACCCGCCAAGGCGAGTGCGGCGAGGGATGCGGTAGGGAGGTGCGGGAAACGCATGGTTCGAAGGATGGGTGAGGGAGTATCGAAGCGGCAGCGGTCGTGCGCCGCTGCATTGGTCCCGCGCACTACGGGAGCTGCGCCGCCGTAGGACGAGAAAGCGAGAACAATCCACGCCGACCGTTCCGCGCCAAACATTCCCTTTCTCCGCCGTCACGGGCGTGCGAAAGTCGCGTAGTTTTCCGCTCGATACGTGATACAAGCAGCGCTCGTCGGTGTTCGCTTTCGCACACAGAAGTGATCGTGCGAGGCCAAGAAGTTCAAGCGATTGTTTAGTGCGGGGCCCAGGGCAGTGCTTCGGCTCGGTGGCGCAGCAGACGCAACACGTAGTCCCAGATCGTGAGCACGGCGCCTGTTACATCTTGGTCCGAGAGTGGGGGAGCGAGGTGTCAGGTGGGGGCGCTAGCCCGGGCTCCATAACTCGCCGGCGTCGCGCGGGATCGTGAAGCGCACGTCGACCGACCGTGGGGGCCGTGGTCCGAATCCGAGTTCGCATTCGATCCGCAGACCGACTGTGCGTACGGCACGTTCATGTACGTCGGTTGAGTCACGTCGCGTCGCGCTTCGTTCCACAACCACGGCCAGTGTCGAGTTCGAGGCCCGACCGTCGAACACTGACGCGGACGTGAACGTGCGCTGGAACCTCGCGCGACATGCCGATTGGCAGATGCCCCTGGTCGCGGTGAATGTCCGCACGAGGCCGTGGGGGGGTCCTGGCGATGACACGAGTGTCGCCTGTCCGCAGTGCCGTAATCCGGCCCCGACCAGGGCTGGAGGCGGCTCCGACTTCGTGCGCCATGCGGGCTGTACATTCGCCAACTCGACTTTACAACTAATCAGTTGTACGTTGGTCGGCGTCGACAAGAACTGGAGCGACCCGCCATGCAATCAACATCCACCCCACAGCACTCGGCCGCGATCGGCATGGTTCTGCGCACGGTCGTCGTGGGCTTTTTCACTGGAACCGCGCCCGCCCAGGACGCCGAGCGGCTCACGCACAATGACGAGGCTGCTTCACCGCAGGTGTCCTTCGAGGAGCAGACTCCGGAACTCATCTTGCGCCAGTACCAGTTGGGCTGCCTGTCTCAGCTCACCTACCTGATCGGCTCGGACGGCGAAGCCGTGGTGGTGGATCCGCAACGCGACGTCGAGCACTACCTACGCGACGCGCAGGAGCTCGGGCTGACGATCAAGAAGGTGATCCTCACGCACACGAACGCCGACTTCGTCGCGGGTCACACGGAACTCGCACAGCGGCTGGGCGCCGAGATCCTCATCAGCGCGGACAGCCATTCGGAGTTCGGCCACACGCCCCTGCACGACGGCGATCGCATCGCGGTCGGTTCGATCTCGATCGAGGCCTGGGCGACGCCGGGGCACACGTTGGACGCGATGACTTTCCTCGTGCGGGCGCCGGCGACCGCGGCGCAGCCCGGTTGGGCGCTCACGGGCGATACGCTGTTCATCGGCGGCATTGGCCGACCCGACCTCGTTGGCGGCGACGTCACGCCTGTGATCCTGGCCGCGAAAGCCTGGGACTCGATCGCGCGACTCCAGACGCTGCCCGATTCGGTAAAGGTCCTGCCCGCGCACGGCGCCGGTTCGCTGTGCGGTGCGCACCTTTCGCCCGAGACAGTGTCGACAATCGGCGCCGAGAAGGCGACGAATCCGTACATGCGATCGCAATCGCGCGCGCAGTTCGTGTCGCAGGTCATCAGCAGGCTGCCGATTGCGCCGCAGTACTTCCGGCACAACGTCGCGCTGAATCGCGCGGGTCCCCCGGTCGTGAACTGGACCGCGGAGTTGCCGCCCGCGCAGACCCCGGCCGAGGTCGCGAGCGCTGCGAAAGGCGGTGCGTGGGTGCTCGACCTGCGCGAAGCGCGCGAGTACGCGAGCGGACACGTCACGGGCGCCGTCAACGTGGCTGTTCGCGGCCGACTCGACACGTGGACCGGAACCGTCGTGCCCTTCGACGCGGACCTCGTGCTGGTCGGAAGCGACGCGGAAGTGCGCGAAGCAACCTTCCGTTTGCGCCGAATCGGTTTCGACCGCGTGAGCGGGCATCTCGCTGGCGGCATGGATGCGTGGCGCACGGCCGGGCAGCCCGTGCGCACGAGCGGACTCATCACCCCACAGGATCTCGCGGCACGCATCGCATCGGGCACCGAGCCGATGATCGTCGACGTGCGCACGAAGGCCGAGAACGCAGAGATGCGCATCGGTGACTACGCGGACATCTCCGTCACCGATTTTGAACAGTTCGGTCGCGTCCTCGACCCGGCGCAACCGGTCGTCATGGTCTGCAACTCTGCGTTCCGCAGCTCGATGGCGGTCGGCCTCGCAGAACGGCAAGGATTCGAGCAGGTCGCGAGCCTCGAGGGCGGACTCGACGCATGGCTGACCGCGGGATTGCCGGTCTACGGCACCGCGTCGCTGTGCGCGGCTCCCGTATGTCCGACTGCGGCAACGACGCCCACGGTGCCTTCGAACACGGTGCCCGCGAACACGGTGCCTGCGAAGGAGATGTCCGCGGCGCCGCTCGTCCTGCCCGAGCCCATGGACGCTTCTGCACTCGCGCGGGGCCTGGCGGACCAGCCCAAGCTGTACGCGGTGTTCGACGTGCGTCCGGCCTGGCAGTACGCGGAGTTCCACGTCCCCGCGGCTGAAAACGTCGAGCCCGCCGCGCTGGCCCAGCGAGTGCGCACGCTGCCCGCCGGCGTGCGCGCCGTGATCGTCGATCGCGACGGCACGACGGCGTTCGCCGTCGCCGCGCTCGTCCAAGCGGCCGACGCGAACCGTTCGGTTCGCGCGTTGCTCGGCGGAACGGTCGCTTGGTGGCGCGCCCAGTCGAGCGGAAGCAGTGACAACCTCGCGATGCCAGCGCCCTCGTCCGCTCCGGCCTCCGCACCCGCGGTGATGCCGACGCCGGCGCCCGCGCAAACCACCAAACCCGCGCCCAAGAAGCGCTCGGCCGGCTGCTGAGGCCGCACCATGGAGCGCAAGCCCTACTGGAATCCCTACGTCGCCGGCGTCGGTCTCGGTCTGACCATGCTGCTGTCTTTCGTCGTTCTCGGCACCGGGCTCGGCGCGTCGGGAGCCATCGCTCGCGGCGCGGCTTCCGTCGCGCACGCGGTGGATCCGGTCGCGCTTGAGAGCAACGCCTACATGGGCGGATGGTTCGCGGACGGTTCGCCGCTTGCGTACTACCTCGTGTTCATGGCGGTGGGCGTGCTCGTCGGCGGGTTCGTCTCGGCCGCGGCTGCGGGCCGCGTGCAGCTATCGGTCGAGCGCGGCCCGCGCATCGGCGCGACAGGTCGCATCGCCTTCGCGCTGGCCGGCGGACTGCTGGCCGGTTTCGCGAGCCGCATGGCCGGCGGATGCACGTCGGGCCTCGCCCTCTCGGGCATGTCCGCGTGGATCCCCGGCGGCTGGGTCTTCCTCATCGCGATGTTCGCCGTCGGATTCGCCGTCGCGCCGCTCGTGCGCAAGGAGTGGACCGCGTGACCTTCTTCGAAGCAGGATCGCTCGCCACACCGGCGGCGTTCGTCGCCGCGGCGCTCATCGGGCTGGCATTCGGATTCTGGCTGGAACGCGCGGGCTTCGGCAGCTCGCGTAAGCTCGCCGGCATCTTCTACCTGCGCGACTTCGCGGTCGTGCAAGTCATGTTCACCGCGGTCGTGACCGCCTTGGTCGGTCTCTTCGTCCTGCAGTCGGCGGGCATCGCGACACCGACATCGCTATTCACGCTGGACACGACGCTCGGTCCCCAGATCCTCGGGGGCGCGATCTTCGGCGCCGGGTTTGTTCTGGCGGGCTGGTGCCCGGGAACGGCGCTCGTCGGCGCGGCCTCGGGCAAGCTCGATGCGGTCGCGTTCCTCTTGGCAGCGGGAGTGGGTAGCCTTGGGTACGCGTCCATCTACGGGAAGCTAGCGGACTTCAACACCGTCGGTGCTTGCGGCGCGATCACGTTGCCCGAGGTGCTCGGAGTTCCGATCGGCGTGCTGACGGCCGCCGTCCTGGCCGTAGCGCTTGTCATGTTTGCAGTCATCGCGCGCATCGAGCGCGCTCGCAGCACGGAGGTGTCCGCGTGAAGTCTGCGACCTGGAACCAGATCGCGTCGCTGACCCTCATGGCCTTCGCTCTCTACCTCGCCGTCATCGCGCGCGACGGTTGCGCGTCGGCTGTGGACGAAGAGGAGGCTTCTGCGGGCGCACCGAAGTGGTCCAGCGCGGTCGAATCCGCTGCGGACCACATGACCGCAGCCGACCTCGTGTCGCGCGTGCTGGCGGATCCTGAATCCGTCGCCATCGCCGATCTGCGGCCAGCCGACGAGTATGCCGCGTTCCACTTGGCCTCGGCCGTCAACCTCGATTTGCCGCGACTCCTCGGTAGGGAAGGGGACGCATTCCTCGGCGCGAACGCGCAGCGCACCGTGTTGCTCGTCAGCAACGGTATGACGCACCCGGCGCAGGCCTGGACGGAACTCGCACGCCGCGGCCGCACGAACGTGCGCGTGCTGGAGGACGGCTTGGACGGTCTGCGCGCGGGCGAACTCGCCCCGCCTTCCTTGCGCGGTGTCGCCGACGAGGACACCGCCCGCATGGAGCGCTACCGGTTCCTCGCGGCACGACGCCTCCTGCTCGGCGAAGGCGCTGCGATCCCCGCGCGCGAGACGTTCGCCACGGATCCTGGGGAGCTCTGCGAGCCGACCGTCGTCTCCGTGCGCTGGCTCGACGAACATGCGCGGGACGTCGTGATCCTGGACGCGCGCAGTTCGGCGGAGGCCTACCAGCGCGGACACCTTCCGGGTGCGCTGCACGTGCCGATCGGGCGAACGCGCGCGAAGATCGCCGACGTCGACGACCAGCTCCTGCCGGTCGCGGAGCTGGCGCAGATGTGGGGCAGCCTCGGCATCGAGGACACGTCGCCGGTCGTCGTGTACGCGGAAGATAAGCTGCAGGACGCGACACACCTCGTGCTGGCGCTCCTGTCGACCGGACACCGTGCCGTCGCTCTCCTGGAAGGCGGACTCCCGGCGTGGATGGCCGCGGGCCGCGAACTCTCGACCTTTGTTCCGCACCCGCCGGTCGCGGACTACGTCGCCCGCGACGCGCTCCCCGAGTTCTCCGCCGCGCTCGAGGACGTCGCTCAAGCAAGCACGGAGCATTCTGCCCCCATCGTCGACGTACGACCTCCGAAGTCGTTCCGCGGCGACGTCGAGCCTGCGGAAGCGCGCCCGGGACACATCCCCGGATCGCAAAACCGAGAGTTCACGCAGGACACGGTGTCGATCGACGGCGCGTTGTACTGGAAGCCACGCGCGGAAATCCTCGCTGCTTACAGGAATCTGGGCGTCTTTGACCAGGGCGCACCGATCGTGACGTGCCGCACCGGACACCAAGCGAGCCAGACATGGTTCACGCTGCGCTACCTGCTGGGCGTTGAAGGTGCGCGCTGGTACGACGGTTCCTGGAAAGAGTGGGCGTCACGCGCCGATCTCCCTGCTGAAACCGGAAGCGCGAAACTGTGAGGAAGAAGAGGACCCGAACGAGCAAATCCTCCGCTTTGAAGCCGCGGATGCCCGACGAGACGCTGGAACTCGTCGCCATCCAGTTTCGCGCCCTGGCGGAGGTGTCGCGCCTGCGACTCCTCGAGCGATTGATCGAGGGGCCGGAGAGCGTGACCGACCTCGCCGCGTACGCCGGTCTCTCGCACGCGAACGCCAGCAAGCACTTGAACCTTCTGGCTTCGGCTGGACTCGTCGTGCGCAAGAAGCAGGGTTCGACGGTGTTGTACGCTGTCGCGGACTCAGTCCCGGAGCGCTTGTGCAAGGTCATCTGCGATCGAGTTGCAGTGCGGCTCGCTCGCGACCTGGCGAACGCGCAGCGATTCCTCGATCGCTGATGACCGGGTCGAAAGCACGTGAGCTGGACCCGCTCTGGCCCTCCAGCGGAGTTTATGAAGCACGAACTCCCGCTCGATCGACTTGCCGGATTGACCGGAGCCTCCCGCGGACTCACCGCCGCGGAAGTCCGCGAACGCGCCGCGCAGTTCGGCCCGAACGACATTGTTGAGGTGCCCGAGAGTGCGTTGCTCGCTATCGCCCGCGATACCGCCAAGGATCCGATGCTGTGGTTCCTCGTGGGCGCGAGCGTGCTCTACGCCGTGCTTGGCGATTGGGTCGAAGCGGTCATTCTCGGCGTGTCGATCTTGCCTTTGGCAGGCATGGATGCGTGGCTTCACCAGCGTACGCGCGCTTCGACGGTCGGGCTGCGCTCGCTGCTCTCGAGCTCCGCGCGCGTGCTGCGCGACGGCGACCGGGTCGAGATCCCCGCGGGCGAGGTCGTGCCCGGTGATCTCGCCTTCGTCGCGGTCGGCGAATCGTTTCCGGCCGACGGCATCGTCGTCGACACGTCGGAAGCGCAGGTCGACGAGTCCGCGCTGACCGGCGAGGCATTCCCGGTGCGGAAGTCGGCGTTGGGCGCGTGGCCGAGCGGAACCGGAACCGTGGCGGTTGACGGCAACTCTTGGGGTTTCGCCGGGACTCGCCTGCTCACGGGAAGCGTCGCGTTGCGCATCGCGTTGACGGGCAAGGAGACGCTCTACGGAGCCATCGTCCAGTCGGCGCTGCTCGGCGCGCGAGCGCGCACGCCCCTTCAGGCCGCCATCGCGAAGCTGGTGCGCGTGCTTCTGATCGTCGCCGCGGTCCTGTGCGTTTCACTGGCGGCGATCCGCTTGCTGCAAGGACATGGATTCCTCGATGCGGCCCTCAGCGCCGTGACGCTCGCTATTGCAGCGCTGCCCGAGGAGTTTCCCGTCGTTTTCACGGTGTTTCTGGGAGTCGGCATCCACCGTCTGGCGCGGCGCAAGGCGCTCGTGCGGCGCGCGATCAGCGTCGAGAACATCGGACGCGTCACCACGATCTGCTCCGACAAGACCGGCACGATCACCGAGGGTCGCCTCGAGCTCACCCATGTGATGCCTGGGCCCGACACGGAGCGCGAAGGCGTGTTGCGCGTCGCCGCGCTTGCCTGTCAGCGCGACTCGGGCGATCCGCTCGACGTGGCGATCCTGGCGGTCGCCGACGCCGAGGACGACACGATCGCTTCCACGGAGACGTTGGCGATCTTTCCGTTCACCGAGAATCGCAAGCGCGCGACCTCCGTTTCCGTCGAGGGTGACACACTGTTCGTCGCGACCAAAGGGTCGCCGGAGACCGTGCTAGCGCTGTGCGCTCTCGGTGCAGAAACGCGTGTTAGCGTCGAGCGCGACGTCCTCGAACTGGCGAACGGCGGCCACAAGGTCATCGCTTGTGCCGCGCTGCTGAGCGCGCGCGCGGGGTGGACCGGCGAAGAACCCGAACAGGGTATGACCTTTTCGGGACTTCTGGCCTTCGAGGATCCCGTTCGGCCCGGCGTACGCGCGGCCATGCAGGAATGTCGAGCCGCGGGGATCCGCGTGATCGTCGTCACGGGCGATCATCCGGCCACGGCGCGTGCGATCGCGCGTGCGATCGGCGTCGGTGCGTCCTTGGACGGTCCGCGCGTTGTGCTGGGCAGCGATCTTGCGCATATCTTGGTCGGCAACGAGGCCGAAGTCGCGCGCATCGAAGTCGTCGCGCGCGCGATCCCAGCGCAGAAACTCGCGCTGGTGCGCGCGCTGCAATCCCAGGGCGAAGTCGTCGCAGTGACGGGCGACGGCGTCAACGACGTCCCGGCGCTGCAGGCTGCCGACGTCGGCATCGCGATGGGTGAGCGCGGCACGCGCAGCGCTCGTGAGATCGCATCGATCGTGCTGCTGGACGATGAGTTTGGCACGATCGTCCGCGCGGTGGCCGAGGGCCGACAGCTGTTTCGAAATCTGCAGAAGAGCTTCCAGTACTTGCTGCTGATCCACATACCGTTTGTGCTCACGGCTGCCATCGTCCCGCTCGCCGGCTTCCCGCTGCTCTATCTGCCGATCCACATCGTGTGGCTCGAACTCGTCATCCACCCGACCGCGATGCTGGTGTTCCAGGAGCTGCCGTCGACGGGGCGACTGGCGCGCCAAGCGGCTTTGCGCTCGGGCGCCATTTTCGCGCGCCGCGAATGGGTCACGGTTGGAATCGTCGGCCTACTGCTGACCGCGTTCGTCGTGCTGGCATACTGGAAGGGCATCGATTCCGGGCATCCGATCGAGCAGGCCCGAGCGATGGTGCTCGTGATCCTCTCCTGCGCGAGCGCTTTCTCGACGGCGATCCTTTCCCGGCTACGCACGTGGATGTCGCGTGGCATCCCCGTCGCGACGATCGGCATGGCGGCGATCTTCGTCCAGACTCCGATGCTGGCGCGCTGGCTCCATCTGTCGCCGCTGCAGCCGACGGAGTGGTTGCTGGCGGTTGCCGGATCGATCTTCGCCTGTCTGCCGCTACTGCTGTCGCGCCGATCGACGGCAGTCGGTAAGCGCGACGGCGCGGAACGCAAGGAACGCGCACCGAGTTCCTGAGCGCGCGACGGTTCTCGCACCGAGTACTGCTGCGCGGCTCGAAAACCTGTGGAAACCGAGCGGCCAAAGGCATGCTTCCGGATGCCTGGGGCCGCTCGTTCCGTAGGTCAATCTCCGGGTTGCTACTGAATTCGGACTTCCAGCCCGTTGGTGGCCGCCACGCTGTAGTCCGCGGCCGCATCGAAGATGAAGGCCTGGAAGGTCAATGTGGTGGGGAGCAGACTCGGGGAGAAGGTCGTTCCGAAGCTCAGTTTGCCCTGGGGATCCAGGGAGTAGGGTCCTAGTGTCATGGACCAGAAATACGTGAGCAGTAGCGAGCGATCGAGGACAGGATTTCTTCTGCCGTCTTGGTCCATCGAATCGGCTTCGGATCCTCATT
>JAWXBD010000111.1:0-4704 GCA_034439815.1 Phycisphaerae bacterium | reverse complement strand
TTCCTATCTCGTACTTTTGCAGCTAACGCTCTGCTCACGCGTTAGATTCGGGTGGTTCAATGATTTTCTCGGCCCAAAATCGCCGCTTCTTTGGACTGGGACTTCCGCTCCGCGGAGCCCAATTTTATCGAAGAAATCCGTTCCGATCTGATCCCGTTGTCCCAGCGCACATCCTGACCGGCCGGTTTCTTTTGGTCCAAGTTTGATGTCAGTTTACGCAGCACTGCGGCTGCTCGAGCAGCTTGATCTCGATGTGAAACGGCGCGAACGCACCGACTTGCCTGCACATCGAAAAACGCAATGGGCGATCGGCGTGTACGTGCATGAGGATGGGTCATCCTTCGCAACCGAACCGCAAACTATGAAGCAGATCCGAAAACAATAAGGCGTCCGCTTTGCAGGCCTCCGCTGTCAGAAGACCAGACCCCGACGTGGTTCTCATCATAAGGGGGGGCACCCCCTCACAGGGGCCAGTTTTCACAGAAACGAGGGCTCAAGCCAGTCCAACATCCTCATCGTGGCTCGAAAGTCGGTCGTTCGCAAAAGCTTCGCGGGATGATCGCCGTGGTCGGTAGGTCGCACGACCGCGGGCGGATCTTGGCCGATCACGACGTGATCAGGACGGCGGTGCTCGCCGGCGACGAGCAAGCCGCCGAATGGTGGCCGCTGCACCACATTCGCAACGCTGCGCAGCGGAGTATCCGGACGTTTCCGGCGAACCGTCGCAGCCGGTCAGGCGCGCTCAGCACGGGCCGGGCACCGTGTCGGCCAGCCTCTCGTCGAGCCATTCGATCCAATGCAGCACAGGCGTGGCGGTACCGGAACCCAGATGGGCCAGGCAGCCCATGTTGGCCGACAGAATCACCTCCGGATGTCCGCTCTGGAGTGCGTCGAGTTTGCGGTCGCGCAGCTGCTTCGACAGCGCCGGCTGTAGCACCGAGTACGTACCGGCCGAGCCGCAGCACGAGTGCGAGTCCGGCACCGGCAGCACCTGCGCGCCCCAGGCGCTCAACAACCGTTCGATTTCACCTTGCAGCTTCTGGCCGTGCTGCAGCGTACACGGCGGATGAAACGCGACCCGCGGCGCTGGCGCCTCGAGCACGCGTGGCGGAAGGGCCGCGATCCGCGGCGTCAGCCACTCGATCAGATCGAAGGTCCTAGCCGAAATCCGCTCGGCACGGTCGCGATAAACCGGGTCGTCGCGCAACAGGTGCGCATAGTCCTTGACCATCACGCCGCAGCCGGACGCATTCATCACGATCGCATCGGCGCCCGCCTCGAGATGCGGCAACCATGCGTCGATATTGCGGCGCGCGTCGGCAATCGCGCCGTGATAGTCGCTCAGGTGGTGCCTTATCGCTCCGCAGCAGCCCGAGTCGGGCGCGATGATGACCTGTACCCCGACGCGGTCCAGCACGCGTGCCGTGGCACGGTCGATGGCCGGCATCATCGCCGTTTGCGTGCAGCTGTTCAGCAGCAGGACCTTGATTCGGCGGGCCTCAACCGGCCACGGCCCCGGATCGCGCGCCCGCGGCACCTTGGCACGCAACGCCTCGGGAAGCAGCGGACGGATCCAGCGGGCCGCGTGCATCGCGGTGTCGAAAAGCCAGCGGCGAGTCAGCCCTTCACGCAACGCCGCCCGGATAGCGCGCTGGGCCAATGGCCGTTTGACCTGCTCCTCGACGAGACGGCGTCCGATGTCGACCAAGTGCCCGTAACGCACGCCCGACGGACATGTGGTCTCGCAGCTGCGGCAGGTCAGACACCGGTCCAGGTGGGTCATCGTCGCGACGGTCGGCTGCGCGCCTTCCATCACTTGCTTCATCAAGTAAATCCGCCCTCGCGGTCCGTCGTTCTCGTCACCGATCAACTGGTAAGTGGGGCACGTCGCCGTGCAGAACCCGCAGTGGACGCACGAGCGCAGGATCCCGTCGGCCTCCTTGCCGTCGGGGGTGTCCTTGAACCAGTCAACGAGATGGGTTTCCATGCGATGAGTGTGGTTGGCCGGCAGTTAGAGCCAGTCGTACATCCGGCCCGGGTTCATGATCCCGTTCGGATCGAACGCCTGCTTCAGCCGTTGGTGGATCTGACGCAGGACCGGGTGGAGCGGATGGAAACGCTGTACGGTCGCGCGCGATCCGGCCCGAAAAAGAATCGCGCTGCCGCCAACCCGGGTCACCAGATCGCGCAGCGTCTGGGGCGACGCGTGGTCGAGTGAAGGGATGAACCAGCGCAACGCACCGCCCCACTCGATCAACTGTTCGCCGGCGAGTTCCAGCGGCGGCGTCGCCGCCGGCAGCGACAGGCGCCAGACAACCGAGCCTCTGGAGAAGAACGGGTCGGAGTGTTCGCAGACCGACCGCCACATAGCCTGGGCTGGCTCCGCCGCGAGCGGCTCGCCGCCGATCCTGCGCGCAGCGGCGTCGACTCCCGCTGCGGCACCTGAGAGACGCACTGAAAGCTGGCCGTCGCACCAGCGCGTCGCCGAAATCGGCAGCGGCTCGCCGCCCCACTGGTTGCAGCGGCTGATCGCCTCGGCCTCGCCGAAGGCGAACTGCAGCGTGCGCTCCGCCACCGGCAGCGGCAACACCTTCAGCGAGACCTCGGCGATCACGCCGAGCACGCCGAGCGAACCCGCCAGAAGCCGCGACACGTCATAGCCGGCGACGTTCTTCATCACCTGACCGCCGAAGCGCAGAACCTCGCCGCTTGCCGTCAACAGCACTGCGCCAAGCACGTAGTCGCGAAGCGCGCCTGCACTCATCCTACGCGGCCCCGACAGGCCCGCGGCAAAGGTGCCGCCGACAGTCGCATCCGGGCCGAAGTGCGGCGGCTCGAAGGGCAGGTACTGGTGCTTCGCGGCCAGTGTCTGCTCAAGCTCCTTGAGCGGCGTCCCGCAGCGCGCGGTGATCACCAGTTCCGTCGGTTCGTAGTCGACGATGCCCCGGCTGCCCCGGCAATCGAGCGTCTCAGCCTCGGCGCCTAAAGCATCGCCGTAGAAGGCCTTGGTGTCGCTGCCGCGGATCCGCAACGCGCGCCGGTCAGCGTTCGCCGCGAGCACCTGCTCGCGTAGCTGCGCCAATCCCGCCTCGATGTGATCCGCCATCGCTGCAGGCGCTCAGAATCGCGGAAGATCGGGAAACGAGAGCCGGCCGGCGCGGACGTGCATCCGACCGTACTCCGCGCACCGGTGCAGCGTCGGAATGGCCTTGCCGGGATTGAGCAATCCCGGCGGGTCGAACGCGTGCTTGACGGCGAAGAACGCGGCACGCTCCGCATCCGAGAACTGAACGCACATCGAGTTGATCTTTTCGACGCCGACGCCATGCTCACCGGTGATCGTGCCGCCGAGTTCGACGCAGAGCTCCAGGATCTCGGCACCGAACTGGTCGGCGCGCTCCCATTCCCCGGGTACGTTCACGTCGAACAGGATCAGCGGATGAAGATTGCCGTCGCCGGCATGGAATACGTTCATGCAGCGCAAGCCATGCTTGCGTTCCATGACAGCGATCGCCAACAGCATCCGCCCGATGTGCTTGCGCGGGATGGTGCCGTCCATGCAGTAGTAGTCGGGCGAGATGCGCCCGGCCGCCGGAAACGCGTTTTTGCGGCCGGACCAGAATCGCAGCCGCTCGGCCTCGGTCTGCGAGACCGCAAGGCGGGTGCAGCCGGATTGACGGAGCACCCGCTCCATCGCCTCGATCTCTTCAGCGACTTCCTCCGGTGTGCCATCGGATTCCACCAACAGGATGGCCTCGGCGTTCAGGTCGTAGCCCGCCTTGACGAACGGCTCGACGGCACAGCTGGCCTTGCGGTCCATCATCTCCATGCCCGCCGGTATAATACCCGCAGCGATGATCGCCGCGACCGCGTTGCCGGCACGCTCGACGTCGTCAAAGGAGGCCATCACGACCCGCGCGAGCATCGGCTTCGGAATCAACCGGACAACGACCTCGGTGAACACCGCGAGCATGCCCTCCGAACCGATCGACAGCGCGAGCAGATCGAGGCCGGGACAGTCGAGGGCCGCACCCGTCGACCCGATCGCGCCCCCCAGTGTGACGATCTCGCCGTCGATGGTGATCGCCCGCACGGCCAGCACGTTGTGAACCGTCAGTCCGTACTTCAAACAATGCACGCCGCCCGAGTTCTCGCTCACGTTGCCGCCGATCGTGCAGGCGATCTGAGACGACGGGTCCGGCGCGTAGTAGAGGCCAAACGGTGCGGCGGCTTCCGAGATCGCCAGATTGCGTACGCCGGGCTGTACGCGAGCGGTCCGCGACACCGGGTCGAGCGCGATGATCCGGTTGAATCGCGCCATCGAAAGCACTACGCCCGACGCGTGGGGCATGGCGCCACCGGACAGGCCAGTACCAGCGCCGCGGGGCACTACTGGCACCTCTAAGGCACGGCAGACCTTCAAGATCCCGCAGACCTGCTGCTCGCTCTCGGGCAAGGCGACGATCATCGGCAACTGCCGGAAGGCGGTCAGGCCGTCGCATTCGTACGGGCGAGTGTCCTCTTCCCGATACGACAGCGCGCCAGCCGGCAGCAGATCTCGCAGCGCGGCGACCACCTGCAGTTGTCGCTCCGGCGTCGCCCGCTGCGCCGTGTTGGCGAAGCGCTCCGGGGACGGTAGCGAGGCCAGGCCGTCCGGCCCGACGTGGAGGGAATGCTGAGCGAGAGTCGTTTCCATTTCCAGGG
>JAWXBD010000110.1:0-3370 GCA_034439815.1 Phycisphaerae bacterium | reverse complement strand
TACGTCACCAGATATGCGACCCCGGAACTTCCGATGATCCCTCAAAAAAACGTCATCATCATCGTCCGGGGAACTCGCGACAGGCGAAAGTTATGAATTTACAGGCGAGATGTTGCTTAACCAGCGCTTCGAGCGCCGGCCTCCACCGTTCAGCCTCCTCAGGATGTCCCTCAATGCGAAGCCGCAGTGTTTCGATCACAAAGGCACGGGTTCGGCGTCGACGCAGGTCGAGCGCCTCGCCTGGAACAAAGAAGCCTGCTTCGGCGATCGGACCGCCGGTCAATACCAAGTCCGATGCCAGTCTGAGGACGCGTTCATCGCTCGGTCCGAACCGCACAATGGTCGCGAGCTCTGCCTCCACGCGCCGCCGCCCGCTTGGCATGAACGCGATGGACCAGTCGGCCTGCTCCGCGGTCTCGAACTGCTCCAGCGCTCGAAACGCGTTCGCGATCGGATCTGTGTCTCGCTCCGCTTCAGCGAGGCGCTCCACGCGTCGACGCCCTTCCATGATGGGCATGTACCAGTGCGCTGACGCTTGCGGATCTGCCGAGTGTGTGGCGAAGGCCGCGGGAGTTCTGCCAATTGCGTCGATGATCGACTCGGGAGATTGGCGGGATCCGATCTGCGCCTGAAACTCGTGCGTGAGGTGCATCTGTGTGTCGCGCGCATAACTGACGGCTGCTGTCGCGCCACCGGCAAACAGTGCGAGTGCCGCGGACGCGCCGAGCGTCGTCCAGCGCAGATGCGCGCGCCGTCGCGCGCCGATTGCGAACACGCCGCGCGCCGCCAGCGGGAGCACCACCGCCGCGACCGCGCCGAGCGCGGCAGCGATGCCACCGGAGGCACGCACATCATCGAACACGTTCTGCGTGTGTGGCGTGCGCACCGGCACACTCACAATTCCGACTGCTCGCACGACAGCGCCCATCATGCTCGATCCTGACCGCGCGACTGCAAGGCCGGCGGCAGCGCCGACGCACGAGCCGATTGCCGCCCAGAGCGTGAGCGACGCCGGGTCGGTGATGAGCCAGCTGTTGTTCGATCTCACAATCGGTCCGATGCGACCAAGCGACGCCAGCATCGCGACGTAAAGGAGCAGCGCGAACACAGCAAGAAGGATTGCGACGAGTTTCGATCCGATCCGGCGGAGCGGCGAGATCGGCATCGACGCGTCCAGCGCGCTGGCACGATGCGCCGCGTCACCGGTTGCCACCGCCAGCACGATCCACAGTCCGACGCCGCCCGAAGCGAGCGCGGCGAGTGTGGCGAGTGTGGCGAGTGTGGCGAGTGTGCCGAAAAGCGTGGCAAGCTCGATACCGCGCAGAGCCGCTGGCATCAGCACGGACGGCGCCATCCGCATGAGCACGCCAACCAGCAGCACGCCGCCGAGCACGAGGGCCCATGTGCGCAGCGGCGTCAGCGCCAGTCGGAGGTCCTTCAGCACCAGCGGCAGTCGGGCATCATGGGAGAGGGACTCGATCATGGCAGGTCCTTCTTCTGCGGGGCGTCTTCGAGCGCGTTCCACTGAAGAGTCGGCCACGCCGCACGAAGCCGATCAATCACCGCGATACGCAGCTTCCGCTCATCGTTCCCCATCGTGTCACCGCGATGACGAAGCTGCTCGACCTGCCACAGCGCAACGGCCATCACGTTGGAGCGGCCAGTACCGCGAACTGTCCAGGTCGGCGTGAACTCAGTGGGATGGGCCAGCCAAAGCGTCCGATGCAGCCGCTCGACGAAATGCACGTCCTCGGGAAATGCGACGATCACACGCATCATGAACGTCTCGGTATGCGGATCGTCGGAAGGCAGCCAGGACAACGACCACATTGCAAGTTGCTGTGAGTCGTACGACTGCTGCGATTGATACGCGCGCCACAGCGCGTGCGTCTCGCGCTCGTCCACTTGCATGACGGCGATTCGTGCGACGCCCTCCTGCCAGAGATCCAGCATCCGGTCGTCGTGCACCCTGAAGCGAGCGTCCTGCCGAACAGTCGTCATCACGTGCGCCACAGCCGCAGCAATCTCTGCGTCAGTCGCCGAAAGCGTCGTGCGACGATCCCATGGAGGCCACGCAGCGAGCCGCGAACCCATCCGCGCCGCGACAGGACTCGCGACCAGCCCGCCGAGCACACCGACCGCGATCGTCACGACACAACCGCGCCGCAGCCACTGCCGCGAGCGGGGCCGCATCGTCGTTGCGACCACAAGACTGAACGCCGTCAGCGCCGCCAGCCCCAGGCCCGCGATCGTCGCGACGACAGTCGACTCGGTCCTGATCGCCTCAACGACATCGCGGCCACCGCTCAGCAAGCCGACGCGCCCGATCTCGGATGAGGTCAGCGGAAAGATGCACCACGTGATCGCAAGCAGCGCGAGCGCGGTGGCGGCAACAGTGGAGTGACCCACCAGCTGCGCTGTGAACATCGTGCGCCGTGCATGGCCGCAGCAGCGACCGACACGACGCCAAGCGCGGAGAACGCGAGGACCGTCATCGGCGTCGGAATGGAATCACCTGCGTACGCCAGCCCTGGCGAGACGCGCAGCGCCGGCAGCAGCGTCACGAGCCGCGCCACGACCCGCTTCGTTCCGTGCACCGGCATCACGCTCGCAAACAACCAGGCGCGATGACCCCGGTCACCGACGAAGACTGCCGCAGCGCACCAGCCCGCAATGAACGGACTCGCGACCGCGATCATCCCTGCCATCATCAGCAGCAGATCGCCGAGATCCATCGCGCGAATCGAATCCGGTCGCAGCTCGGGCGCCAGTCCGGTCACCAGGAAGCCGACGAGCAGAAAGCCCGTGATGAGCAGGACAATCGGACGGATTGCATCGAGCGAGAGGCGGAGGTCTTTCGAGACAAGGGGAATCATGGACGATCTCCCTCAGGATCCGAAGGCGGAGCGAGGCGGGCCCGCAGATTCGCTGCAGCCTCCCGCAGTTCCTTCGCGAGGGGATGCCCTTCCGCTGCCGCAGCTTCGAGCTGATCGATGATGAAGCGTTGCGAGGCCTCGTGCGATTCGAAGCGCTGTTGAAGAGCCCGTACCTTCACGGGGTCACCGGACGCGAGTCTCCACGCCGCCATGTATCCCAAGCCGGATTCACGCCTCTGCGGCTCATTGGCGAACTCCAGCGCGAAGCGCAGCCCACGGTCCTCCGGGAACATCAGGGCGTTCCGCATTCTGGGCGCGTTGGGACCTCCTGACCGCGCCGCGTTGACGACGGCGCGAGCCAGCGCGATGCCGGCGAACTCGGTATCGCTCATCAAGCTCACGCGGCGCTCCACTTCCCGGAACGTCGCAGCTGCCCGGAACAGATGTTCATTGTCGCGGCCGGTGACCCCGTGAAGGTACGGGCTCTTCAACAG
>JAWXBD010000109.1:0-13960 GCA_034439815.1 Phycisphaerae bacterium | reverse complement strand
GGAACACGTCTGGCGTCTTCCACCCGAGCGCTGAGTGCGGATGGTGGCCGGTGTCACAGCTGATCCACCTGCGGATCTGGCCCGCGTCTCTTCCGCCGGAGCCAAGCGCCGACGGGACTTGATCTGCATCCGGGCCGGTCGGCTACCCACACGAAAGCCGGAAGCGCCCCTTTTCGGAGTGCGTTCATGATGTCCGCCTCGCGGGTCATTTTCCCGATCACCCGACTTTTCTCGGCTGGGAATGGCTATCGTATCAGGAAAATATGCGTTTTAGAGGCGTAGTTTCGCGGTACGCCGCGGTTTGCTCGACACAGAAATCTTCGTCAGTGATGGAGCTGGCAGGTCGATTGAATGAGCACCACGTTCTGGCCACATTCCGGACGCCCCCGTCATGTCATCGAGCTTCTTGCTCCGCATACTCCGCGTACTCCGCGTACTCCGCGTCTCCGCGTGAACTCCGCTTTGACGCCACGCTTCACTGGCCGCTCGACACGAGTGTTTGATACGAAGAATAAATAAAGAAGGATGAGCGAAGAAGTACCAGACCCCGAGCACCCACTTCTTCCTTCATCCTTCTTCCTTCCCACTTTCCTACTTCCTTCTCCCTTCCGCCAAATACTCCACCGCCTGCGCCGTCAGCTTCCTCCCCTGTCGCGTGCGCGCCAGGAAGCCGATGCGAAGCAAGTAGGGTTCGATGACGTCTTCCAGTGTGTCGCCGTCATCGCCCATCGTCGCGGCGATTGCTTCGAGTCCGACTGGTCCGCCTTCGTATGTGCCGTTGATCGTCTGCAGGTACTTGCGATCGAGTTCGTCGAGACCGAGGCTGTCGACTCCTTCGAGCTTGAGCGCCGCATCGACGATCGACGCGTCGAGCCTGCCTGCGCCGCGGACCTGCGCGAAATCGCGCACGCGACGAAGCAGCCGCAGCGCCACGCGCGGTGTGCCGCGGCTCCGCGCCGCGATCGTGGTCGTGACCTCGGACGTCGCCGCGCGCATCGAAAGCATGTGCGCCGCTCGATCGAGAATCTTCACCAGGTCGGCGTCTTCGTAGAAGTCGAGGTGGTGCGAGATGCCGAATCGGCTGCGCAGGGGATTTGTCAGCAATCCGGCACGCGTAGTCGCGCCGATCAGCGTGAACGGCTTCAGCCGGATCGTGACCACTTTGGCATGCATGCCGCTGTCGACGGTGAAGTCGACTTTGAAGTCTTCCATCGCGGGGTAGATGTACTCTTCGACTGCCGCCGGCAGCCGATGGATTTCATCGATGAAGAGAACATCTCGCGCCTGCATCTTCGTGAGCGTGCCGATGAGATCCGCGGCCTTCGTCAGCGCCGGCCCGCTTGTCACATAGGCGCGTGAGCCCATTTCGCTCGCGATGATGTGCGCCAAGGTGGTCTTGCCGAGCCCGGGTGGACCGTGCAGCAGCACGTGCTCCATGGGCTCCGCACGCTCGCGCACGGCATCGAGCGCGATCTGCAGCCGTTCGATGAGGTCGCGCTGACCAACGTACTCCGCCATCTTCAACGGACGCAGCGCGTAGTTGACCTGGTCTTCCTGACCGGTCCGTTCCGTCGGCGATACAACACGATCACGAGCCATGGTGAGGTATCTTCGCGTGTCGCGTGCCAAAGGCAAGGCGATCACGTCACGCGCGGTGCCTCGCGCTCGTTGGCGCTGTCCAGTTCAAAGAATCCTTCGGGCGTGAATTTGAAGACTCCGGCAATCAAACTCGACGGAAACGTCGTGCAGAGCGTGTTCAGGTCGCGAACGTTCGCGTTGTAGAAGCGGCGCGACGCGGCGATGCGGTCCTCGGTGAGCGCCAGCTCCTGCTGCAGCTCGAGGAAATTGCGGTCCGCCTTGAGCGACGGGTAGCTCTCGGCCACCGCGATGAGCCGGTGCAGACAGCGTGTGAGTTCGCCTTCCACCGGCACCTGGGTTCCGGCAGTGTGCGCGGACATGGCCTGTGAGCGCAGTTCAGCGAGCCGCTCGAAGATCTGCTGTTCGTGCACCGCGTAGCCCTTCACGGTGCTGACGAGATTGGGCACGAGGTCGTGCCGCCGTTTGAGTTCGACATCGACGCCGGCCCATGACTCCTTCATGTGCTGGCGTGTCGACGCGAACCGGTTGTACGTCGCAATCAGCCAGATCAACGGGATCAGGATGATCGCGCCGAACACCGCAAGCACCACGATTGCCGCCTCAGCCACAATGAGTGTTCCACCTGCTCCTGGCATCGCGTCTCAGTCCTCTCGGGGTTGATTCCGCTCATTGAGCTGCGCTCGCAGCACGCGCGGCCAACGACGCACAAACCTGTCGCCCCACTGCATCAGTGCGATCAGCGCCCGGGGTTCCAGGCGCTTTCGCGGTCCGTACCACAGGCAGATCGCGTGGCCGCCGATGTCGATGTTGGGCGGCGCCGGCTCGTTCACCATGAGAAACTCCATCATCTGCGCGTCGATCATGTCATACGCAAACCGCTTCTCCTTGCACTTCACCATGAAGGTACGACTGAACTCCGCACTCTCGAAGTCGATGTCATCGAATCCCAGAAATCCTGCAAGCTTGTCGAACAGTCCTTCGCGCCGCACGAGCATGTCGGGCATGCCGTTCCACGGCGTCTCAATGATCACAAAGCCGAAGCGATACGTCACCGTCGTCGTCGACTTGCCGTTGCTGGTGGTGATCTTGTACTCGTAGTCCCCCAACGTGCAGGACAACGTCGGCTCCTCGGAGCCTGGAATCCTGCCACGGAGCAGATTGAGCGCACGCCGACTGTGGCCCTGCGCGAAGCACTCGAACTGCGGGTGCTCGCGATCGAATCCGCGGCGCGACGCTGGGTCGAATGTCAGGCTGTGCTCGCGCGCGACATCGAGAAACTCCTGCTGGCGTTTCTGCTGCGCCAGGTATGCGAGACGCGCGAAGTAGATCCCCAGGCCGATGACGGCGATGGCCAATAGCACAATCAAGCCGATCACATCAGCGCTCGCAGACGTTCAATCCGCTCTGCGAGCGGCGGATGCGTGAGGAACATGCTGGACGCGTTGTGTCGCCCTGCTTCGACGGCCTTCTTCAGCGGGTTCACGATGTAAAGAGGCGTCAGTGCATCGTTGACGACGCGCAGCGGCTGGCGGCAGTTCCCGAGCTTGTCGAGCGCTCCGATCAGTCCCTGCGGATACCGCGTGATCTCGACGGCGCCCGCGTCCGCGAGATATTCGCGCTGCCGGCTGATGGCGAGGCGCAGTACCGTCGCGATGATCGGCGCCAGGACAATGAGAATGATCGCGAGCACGATGATGATGAGTGCCAGCGGATTGCCGCCTTTGCTGTTGTTCGAACGGCTGCTGCCGCGCGGTCCGTAGAACGCGATGCGCCGTGCCGCATCCGCCGCGAACACGATGACACCTGCGAGCGTCGCCATCAGCATCGACAGTCGGATGTCGAAGTGACGAATGTGGCTCATCTCGTGCGCCATCACGCCTGTGAGTTCGTCGCGCGACAGCCGTTCGCGCAGCCCTGTCGTGATCGCCACCGCGGCATGCTCGGGGTCGCGGCCCGTGGCAAAGGCGTTGAGCGACGGATCATCGATGAGATAGACCTTCGGCATGGGGAGCCCCGCAGCGATCGCGAGCTCCTCCATGATGTTGAAAAGCTGCGGATCGTCGCGCTTCTCGATCTCGCGCGCACCGGCCATCGACAGAATCGCATTGGCGCCGCCGTACCACGACCACACGCTCACGAGCACACCGACAACACCTGCGGCTATGCCGCCCGTGATGAGCGCGGGAACCACGACGTCGCCGCGGCCCGCACCCGTTGCGAGCGCGGCGATTGCCACGCCCATGACGATCAGCAGTGCGATCATTCCGCCGACGAGAACTCCGCTCTTGCGGCGATTCTCGGCGATGAGGTCGCGGTAGGTGATGTTCGCGGGATATGCGCGAATCGGGGGGCGGTCCCCGTGGACCGCGCCCCCGTCGACGCTGCCGCCGTCACTGTCAGGCATGAAGTGAAACTCTCGATTCGGCGTTGCGCGATACGGCGTTACCCAATTCGGCACTACAGGGGAACGACATCAGAACTGCACCGTCGGAACCTTGCGCTCGTCGACGCTGTCGAGTTCGTACAGCTTCATCTGCTGGAAGCCGAACATGCCCGCGAGAATGTTGGCAGGAAACACGAGCGTGGCCTCGTTGAACTGCGCGACGTTGCGGTTGTAATTGGTCCGCGCGAAGCCGATCTTGTTCTCGGTCGAAGTCAGTTCTTCCTGCAAGGCAAGGAAGTTCTGATTGGCCTTGAGTTCCGGATACGCCTCAGCAACCGCGAACAGGCGGCCGAGTGCCGCGCTCAGCTGTCCTTCCGCCGCGATCTGCTGATCAATCGATTGGGCACCCATGGCCGCAGAGCGGGCTGTGGCCACGTTCTCAAACACGCCCTTCTCGTGCGTCGCGTAGCCCTTGACGGTGTTGACGAGATTCG
Organism: Phycisphaerae bacterium; assembly: GCA_034439815.1. Classification (GTDB taxonomy): domain Bacteria; phylum Planctomycetota; class Phycisphaerae; order Phycisphaerales; family SM1A02; genus JAEUIT01. Next base: position 9,484 of record JAWXBD010000109.1, on the reverse strand, counting down.
GAACGAGGTCGTGCCGCCGCTTGAGCTGCACGTCGATATCCGACCAGGCAGTCTGCGCACCAATCCGCTTGCGCTGCAGACCGTTGTAGATGCCGATGGCCCACAGGCCAAAAACCACGAGAAGGACCACCAGTCCGAGCACGACAATGACAAGCAATCCGCCCATCGAGATCTCTCCTTGCCGCCCGGCCGCGCCTTCGTCGCGCGATGTGCGAAGCCCACTCGTCCCCAAGCGGCGTGTTGAAGGACGTTCATAGGATCGGGCTCCCTGCGGTTTCAAGCAAGGGCCGTGGAGGGCTCCGGCGCGGATTTCAACCCTGCACGGTTTCCTCCGCAACAGCGCACGCAAGGCCACACTCAGGCCAACGAGCAGGAATCCGATGGGAGTTGGCCGCAACGGCCAAATACGCGCGGGGTGCCGGTCGGTCGTGGGGAGTTCGGACATGGGAACGCCGTCGTACACGGACCTGCGTCATGTGCTCGCGTCGATACAGATCGCGGCAGCGCGCGGTCACGGCACCTCTGCATGCCGCAGCGCGTCGACCACGCGCTCCCGATCGCGATAATCCGCGAGCACCTGCGTCGCGCCTTCGGCGCGCAAACGCTCCGCCTTCGGTCCTTCACCCACGCCGACGAACGGAATCCCGAGGCGCCGGCATGCGCGCGCGTCCCACACGCCGTCACCGATGTAGATGACGCGTTCGAGTGTGGACACGCCGGCGCGTGTTGCGGCGATGCGGATGATTTCCTCGCGCGGCCGCGCATCGCACGCGAATGCCGCGGGAATGCCGCGCCACGGAATGCCTGCGCGCTCCAGCTTGTGCTGCGCTGTCAGCGTCCAGCCGCCCGTCGCGATGGCCACGCGCCAGCCGAGCGCTGGAAGTGCCGCGAGCAGTTCGGCCGCGCCCGGCACTGCAACGAATTCGCTATCGGAACCCGCGTAGATCAGCCCGGCAAACCGCTCGCGCAGCGCTGCGAGTTCGGCGTGTGTGACGTCACGACCGCGGTGCGTCCGGAAGATCTCGGACGCGATCGCGTTGTCGGTCGAATGTTCGTACGCGCCCCAGTCGGTCGAGATGCCTGTGATACCCCACTCGCGTCGGACCGCGTCTTCATAACACGCTTCATCAATATGCATCGTCTGCGTGAGCGTTCCGTCGATGTCGAAAATGACAAGTGGGGCGCCGCCCTCCCGTGCGCTCACGGCGTCTTCCGGATCGGCTTGGCCATCCGCTCCACGATCTCAAATTCGGCGGCACTCACGGGCTGCACCGACAGTCGCTGTCCGCGCGCCAAAAGCGGCATCTTTGCGAGGCCGCGGGCCCGGCGGAGTTCCGTGAGCGGAATGAGCCGGGGGAACTTCTCGACCAACTCGATCTCGATCGCCAGCCAGATCGGATCGGCCGTCGTTGCTTTGGGATCGAAGTGATCGTTCTGGGGATCGAGCGCGGTCACATCGGCAGTGACCGCCGCGGAGACGCGGGCGATGCCCACGACGCCGACCGGCTCGGTGCCTGAGTGGTACATGAGCACCCGGTCATCGACGCTCATCTCGTCACGCATGAAGTTCCGCGCCTGGTAATTTCGCACGCCCGTCCACCGTGTCCGCTTGTCGCGGGCCAGATCGTCGATGGAGTAGCAATCGGGCTCAGTCTTGAGCAGCCAGCATTGCTCACTCGGGGATGACTTGGCCATGGGGGGGTGCCGGAAGCCTATCAGCCCCTGACGGCGACGCGCGGGCTTTGCATTTGTATGCGCTACGCCCGCAAGGGCGGCGTTATCCTTGACTCTGCTCTCCCCTCAGCTGCGTACGGATCTGAGTATCGATCGGGGGAGTCCCCGTTTCCTCCCCGATCGCACTCGAGCCGACTCGGAGTTCACCCTCATGCTTGATCGCCGCGACCCCGCCGGAGCACATCTCTCCCTCGACTCAAATTGGGATCTGGATAGCAACCTGCCACCGAGGCGGGCGTCCCGCAGTTCCGTTGCAGTGTGCGGCAGCGTTCTCGCGGCGTGGCTTCTCCTCGGATCGACAGCGGCCGCGCAAGAGGCGGAACCCGGTGCGGTGCGCTGGCAGCCTGCTCCAAGTTCCATCGACACGCCCCCGGACCGGCCGGTGCCAGCGAATCCTCGCCGCTCTGCCGATCCCGAAGCGGCCCGCGCCGACAAGGAACGCGAGCTTCGCCAGCGCTACGCGCCAACGCCCTTGAGCGCGGATCGCCTGGACAAACTCCCTGATGAACTGGCGATGAGCGAAGAGAGCCGAACCCGGTACGCGGAAGTCCGGACACGGTACGAGGAGCTTTCATCGAAAGCCCGCGCCGATCAGCGGCGCTTCCTGCATCTGTTGCCTGCAGCGTTTCAGTACGACTCCGCAGATACCTCGTTCACGCCCGTGTACACGCCCGAACTGCTCGAGGTGCTGCGCATCGCGGATCGCATCGGCGCCGAGATCCTGACGGCCGAGACGATGCTTGCACGTGCGCTTGGCGAACTCTGCGATGCGTCGAAGCGTCCGCTCTATCGCTCGCTTCGCATCGCGCGGCTTCTCGAAATCTACGAACACCCGTCGCGCCTGCCGGGCGCCCGCATCAACCTGCTTGAGTTTCTACCGAAGGCAGGACTTGTGAACAGCGAGCTTGCGGAGCTGGATCCGGTCCTGGATCGCTACACCGATGAGCTGGCGCGGGCCATCGTTCACCGGCATGAAACACTCACGGCGCTGGAGATGCAGCGCAGCGAGTCGCTCGTCGGGCTCGGACCGGAGTGGCGCGCGGGACGAACGCTTGAAGAAGCTCGCGAAGCCGAACGGGAGCTCGCGCGGTTCGACACGGCCGAAGTCAGCTCGGACATTCCGCTGCGAGAACTCAACACCACGACCTTGGATCGCATCCGACGCCTGCTTCAACCACCACAGGCGCGGCGCGTCATGGTGGCGTGGCAAGGGCTCGTGCATCCGGAGCTGTTCGAGGAAGAACGGCTGTTCCGCATCGTGCTCGAAGAGTATGTGGCTCTGCCGGAGATATCCGAAGGCGAGATCAGCAATGGAGTAGACGCGCTCGTGCACACCGAAGAGCTGCTGTGGCCGCTCGGACAGCGCGCGGTGGAGATTGCCGACGGAGTCATCGTGGCCAATCGCTTCCCGCCGACTGACAGTGCATCCGCACGGATTGTCCTCGAGAGCGAACTGCAGAGAACGCTGATGAAGCGCCGAAGCGCCGTTCGCGAAGCGCTTGCCCGCATCGACCCGGTCGACCCGCGCGAGGACGATGAGGCGCGGTCCATGTTCGCCACCAAGCTCGCCGATGCCCGGGCAACGCTTGATGCGCAGGACCGTGCTTCCCACTTCCTCATTTCCCAGCTCACCGGCCGTGGGCGCGAGCTGGAGGCGATCCTTGCCATGGGCGAGACGCCGGGCACTGCGGCGGACGACGCCCCGATCCGGTCGGGGGCGCCTGATCCTCGCGCCGTTCCGGTCTCCGGTGAGCTCGAAGAGGGAGCAGCTGACGACGGGACCGGAGACGATGGTGCTGGTGGCAATCGAGGCCAGCCGGGCAACGAGCCATCCGCAGAGTCCAACTCCAAGCCGGCGCCGCCAGCTGCCAACGGACGCGGCTCGCGCCGACGTCGCTGAAGCCTTGACGAAAACATTTATCCGCTCGTGCTGATGAGCTCTACTTTATGCCTCACGCAATTCCTTCCACGTTCATCGCTGTTCTGACTGCCGTCACACTCGTCTGCGCCGCCACCGGGTCCATGACGTTCCAGAGTTCACCTCCGGCCGTGACGCCGCCTTCGACTGCTGCGCCCACACCCGTACCGACGCCGACCGCCACGCCCGCCGCCGCGCCGCGCCCCAAGGCGAAGGAGCGTGTGAAGGAGGTCAAGGACGTCACTGGAACCATCGTCACCGGCGGCAAGCAGATCCAGTTCAAGCTGCACGTTCAGAAGACGCCGACGCTGTGCGCCAACTTCTGCAATCTGGCGCGGCGCGGCTTCTTCGACGGGCAGCCATGGAAAGGCTTCACGCGGGTGGTCTGCCAGGCGGGAACCGAATCGGCGATCTACACCTTGCCGCGCGAATTCGCGGCAGATCTCAGCTTCAACTCCGGCTTGCAGATGGCGTACGCCAAGGCCTCGGAGAAGACGGCTGCGCCCGCCAACGCTACGCGGATCTTTCTGACGCTTAAGGGGCAGGAACGCTGGAATCTCGATTTCCAGATTTTCGGTGCCGTCACCTCGGGGCTCGCCGTGCTGCAAGAGCTTGGTCCCGGCTCGACGATCGATCGCGTCGAACTGAGCGGTGACGTGGACAATCTGCTGAAGGTGTTTGAGCCGGAGATCGCGGAGTGGAATGCGGCACTCGATCGCCCTGACTTCCAGCGGATTCAACCGTCCGGACCGACTCTTCCCGGGGATCCCAACCACAAGCCGCCGGCGATTCCGATCAGGCCCCGCAGCGAGGGCGAAGAGCCGCCGGTGCCGCCGCAGGCGCCCCCCAAGCCGTCGTTGTAGTTCGAGCGCCGCACACGCGCTCTGCCGCCGCGGAGTGGTCGTTCAGTTCCAGCTCAGGCCTTTCGGCCAATCTCTCCACGCCTGCTCTTCCGCTTTCGCGACCAGCGCATCGAGGCGCCCGAGTTCGCCACGGATCAGCGTCGCGCGCAGCTTCGGATCTGGCTCCGCGAGCAGCCGGTAGCGCACGCGCTCATCATTCATCAGCGTGAAGCCGACCAGCTCGAGCAGCGCATGCGTCGGCACGTCTTTGCGGGCAATCCATTCGAGGACGACTTCTGCTCCAGCGAGCCGTTGCAGCCGCGGGCGCTGCAACAGCGCCTTCAGCGCACCGCGCACACCAGGCAGCGATGGCGGTGGTTCGGTGACGCGTTCGATCGGCTCCAGCATCGCCATGCGGTACAGGCGCTTGCCATCCGATTCGAGCATGGCGCGGATTCGCGCGCGGCAGACGCCCTGGATCAGCACATTGTGTTTCCCGTCCTCGAGACGCTGCTGCTGCACGATCTTGCCGACACACACCGCGGAGCGCAGCGGCGGTGGGTGCGATGGATCGTGAATCGGCGGCGACATCCGCGAACTGGCGAGAAAACTCGCGAGGGCGATCGGTCCGGCGGTCAGCAATTTGTCGGACTGCACATCAGCGATGCAGTGATCCATCATCTGCCGGTAACGCGGCTCGAAGACGTGCAGCGCCTGCACGGCGTGCGGAAGCAGCACGGTTCCCGAGAGCGGGAACAGCGGAATCGGCTTGCCGAAGTCGAGCGAGATCGTTTCCGCCATGCGCGTGTTCCCGGGCGCGTGCTCCAGTCGCGCGTGCTCCGGGCACATGGTAAGCCGTCCGCGAACGTGCTGCCGCGTTCGTCGTTCCGTTTCGTCGACGGCCGGTCTCCGGTCACTGTCCTGCGAATGTTGCTTCAGCAGTTTCCAGCGCGCCGGGAATGGCGCTGTGCACGGTGGCCAGCTGATCGCGCGACATCCCGATTGCGGCGAGCGCCTCGTCGGAGATATCGGTGGAAGTCACGTCGAGACGAAAGCCCCGGTTGTTGGCCGCTGAAAGACGGTCTGCAATGTGCACGATCCACGCGAGCGTCCGGTTCTCCGGCGGCAGCGAACGCGGATCGTGATGATGACCGCAGGCGTGCACGAACGACTTCGGGAACTTCCAAGATTCGCACAGCGTGGCGCCGAAGAGTCCGTGATCACAGCCGAAGACGGACCGCTCCATCGCCACGAAGTCGCCGACCACGTTCCCTGCGCTGTCTACCTCGAGATTGTTGATCACGCTCGCCAGCTTCTCACGATCGACCTGCAGCTCGACCATGATGCCGATGTCGTGGATGAGTCCTGCAAGGAACGCTTCGTCAGCGAAATTGAGCTTGAGCGTGTTGGCGATGACTCGGCTGATTGCCGAAGTCGCGATCGAGTGCGTCCACAGATCCTTCGCGTCGAATCGCGTGCACAGCGAACCGCCCTTGAACAGCTTCGCGAGGCTCGCAGCGATCGCGAGGTTCTTCACGGCGTTCAGTCCGAGCAGCGAGATGGCGCGGTTGATGGAGCCGATCTGCCGCGGCAATCCGTAGAACGCGCTGTTGACGACTTTCAGGATCCGGCTGCACAGCGCTGGATCATTGGAGATGACCTTGTTGAGATCCTGAGCGCTGCTCGATGGGTCCTCGACGAGCTCAATGATGCTGAGCGTTATCTCCGGCAGCGTGGCGATGTGGCTGATGCCCTTCACCGCGTTGGCAGCGATGATGGACGCCTCTGGCCCCAGCACCGCTGGACCAGACCGATGGCCCAATGGCGAACCCGGCAACAAATTACCGGGCAATGAAGTATCGGGCCCGCTTGCTGTCTGCCCCGGACTCGCTGGCTGCATGAAGAACTCCCTGCCTTCGAAAGCACCGCCGTCGCCTTCGATCAATTGCTGTCGATGCGCTCCCGATGCGTCACATCGCAGTTCGGTGCCTTGCATCGAAGATCGACTTCGACCGCTCGGCACTTGAGGCAACGGCCCGTATCGGCGTCCGAGGAGTCAGTAGCTATTTCGCTTTGTGACGGTCAGGCGGTCCGCGACTGGGGACGCCAGAAACTCCGCACACATCTCGCCGGTCCGGCCGAGTCCGAACGGATGCAGCCCGTCGGGATCCGCCATCGTCCAGGCGTGGTCAATTCCCTGCTGGATCGCGGATGCCTCGAACTCGCCACAATCGACGACGTTCGACGCCCGCTCGCGCCCGCTCTGCCGCGACCCGACATTCAGTGTGCGCACGCGCAGCGCCGCCGCTTCGATCAGGCCCGCGCTGGAGTTGCCCACGAGCAGCCGAATGCGGCGCAGCAATCCGATCCATTGCGGCCGCTTGAAGTGCGCGGCGCGGGCGAGATCGCTCTTGTCGATCGCGCGCATGATGCCGTCGCGCCCTGGATCGCTGTTGGGGTCGAGCACGAGCGTGCGGCCTTTCGCACGGCACGTGTCGATCAGCATGGTGGCACCCGCTTCTTCCTCCGCATCCGTGCGACCCGTCGGATGCAGCGCGAGCACTATGTCCGGTCGTCCGAGCGCGAGGTACTCCGCATCGCTCAACGGCGGCATCTGCTCCAGTCCGTCGATCGCAGGGGAACCGACGAGCTGAATCCGCGCCGCGTCTTCACCCATGCGCAGCAGGCGCTCCGCGCTCGACGGACTGGCCGCAAAGTGCACGTGCGCCAGCTTGCTGATTGCGTGGCGCATCGCATCATCGGCGATGCCCTCCGCGCGGTCACCGCCGTGCAGATGAGCGACGCGCACACCGGCGATGGCGGCGGCGCTCGCGGCCGCGAACGCTTCGATCCGGTCACCGAGCACCAGCACGACGTCAGGCCGCAATGCATCGATTGTCAGGGCACATCCGTGGACACCGCGCGCGAACGCCAGCGCGTCAGCGATACGACCGGTCTCACCGCCGACCTGCATGGGAATCTCCGCGGCGATCGGGAACATCGCGGCAACTTCATTTCGTGTGCAGGTGGGCCCGATCAGGTGCGCCCCGCTCACGGCAACCAGCAGTTGCAGTTCGCCCCGCGCGGCAATCGCCTGAAACACTGGGGTGAGCAGTCCGAACTCCGCGCGAGTCCCGGTGACCCCGAGGATCCGTCGAGGTTTCGTCACGCGAAGTCCTCGTCGCGAAGCACTCGATTCTCGTTCACATCGTGCAGCAGTCGACGCCCGATCATCTCTGCGAGTCGATACGGCGGGATGCCGGTCCCCGGTCGTTTGCACGTCAGGTCATCCGGCCGCAGCACGTCGCCCGTCTTCAATGCCCGAGTCGTCACGAGCGACTGTCGACTGACCGCGCGCACATCGCGCTCCACCGGGAGCACACGCTTGCTGTCGCCGAGCATCCGGAAGGCTCGCCGGGCCTTTCCCACGTACTGGCCGAACTGCGCCGGATCGAGACTCGATGCGTGATCGGGTCCGATCGCGCCGCGGTCGTATGTCAGGTGCTTCTCAAGAATGCAGGCGCCGGCCATCACGGCCAGCGCGCCGCTGTCGATTGCAGTGGTGTGGTCGCTGTAACCGACCACCGCGCGTGTGGCGCCTGCAAGGTCGGCGATGCCGGCCAGCGCCGCGTCCTCCTCGTTCGTGGGATACGCGCTGACGCACTGCAGATATGCCACCGGCGAACCACGCACCCAGGCCGCCGCACGCATCACTTCATCCATCGACGCGGCACCTGTCGAAACGATCAGCGGTCGTCCAGTCCTCGCGAGCGCTTCGAGCAATGGACGATGAATGATGTCAGGTGACGCGGTCTTGTACGCACTGACATCCATCGACTCCGCGGCCTGCACGAGCGAATCGCTGAAGACAGTGACGATCGCGTGCAGTCCGGTCTCGCGGGCGGCGCGGCACAGCGTGTCGAGCAGCGCAGCGGAAAGCTCGAGTTCGCGCAGCAGCTCGCGCGGGTCCGTCGCGCCGCTCGCCGCCTGATACTTCGCAAGGACACTGTCCTCGCTCATGAGCCGGTCGGCTTCGAAGAGCTGAAACTTCACAGCGTCTGCGCCGGCGTCTTTCGCTGCGCGGATGAGCTCGTGGCCGCGAGCCATGTTGCCATCGTGATTCACACCGATCTCGGCAATGATGTACGGCGGCATCCCGGTGCCGATCGCTCGCTCTCCAATCATGAACGCGCCCGGCTGCGGTGCGGATCTGCCCGGAGCGTTCGAGGAAGCCGGCATCGACATTGGAACGCTCATCGAGTGACCTCCGCGCGAGTCGTCGACATCCGCTCGAGAAGCATCGCTTCGGCGACACGAAAGTCCACAGGTCCATCCACGTCGACTACCGAGCCGGGGGGATTCTCGATGCCGCGACGATCAACTCCGAGAAAGGCGTGCGGCTGTCCCGCGACGACGGCGAAGAGACTCTCGCGCCGCACCGCAATCACCCCGCCATCCGGCATGAATGCAGGCGGCAGGTCCTGCCGACGATAGACCGTGTTCGCTTCCCATTGGCGCACTTCGCCCAGTTCACCCAGACGGACCATCCAGTACGGATGGTACTTACCCGGCCGCTCGTAGCTCTGCACGCTGTCAGCGCCGGTCGCTTGCAGTGTGGCAATCGCGCGGTCAATGAGACCATCTGGTCGAATTGGAATGTTTGCATATAGGATGACGATGATCGACGCGCTGGATCCGGATGCCTCGACGGCGTGACGGACGGCGCTATCAACGGTGGCCGTGTCACTGGCGAGGTCGGCGGGACGTCGCACCACGTCAACACCCATGACCCGCGCAGCATCCGCGATGGCATCGCCATCCGTCGAAACGACGATGCGATCGACGCCCGCGCTCGCCAGCGCATGGTCGATAGCGTGCGCGATCATCGGCCGGCCGCACAGCATCATTGCGTTCTTCCCTGGCAATCCTTTCGAACCCGCGCGGCCAATCACAACTGCGAGCACGCGATCGGGATTCGGCGGAGTGTCGG
>JAWXBD010000108.1:0-9648 GCA_034439815.1 Phycisphaerae bacterium | reverse complement strand
TCGGTGCCGGTACGGGTGGCGGTTCCCACGCAGTCGGGGGGGCGGAGAAGTTCTTGAGCCGCCCCTCCATGGCGCCCCAATCGCTCAGAAGGGCGTCGGTCAGTTCGGTCTGCGACTGCACCGGACTGACTTCTCGTTCGTTGGGCAGCCGGACGCGCAGGTCATCCAGTGGGGCTGAACTCGCAGCGGGCGATCGTTTGGTCTCAGGGACCGATTCACACCCGGCAATCGCAATTGCGGTCGCCGCGAGTGTCAAATACCGAATGAATTGAACTCGACTGCGAACCACAACGACCTCCTGCGGGATCGAGCATGAGCGGACGTCGCCGACAGACTCACCAGCCCGACAAGCTTCACAAGCAGTCGCGGCACCTCGACCTTTCGCTCGCTCTGACCGCCTCCAATCGACGGCGAGCCAGAAAACGTCTGCGAATGGCTGCGAGGCCTACTACCGGCCCAACTCCTCGGCCAATTCGACTGTGAAACTTTGAAGACGGCGGGGCAAGTCGCGCGTGATCCCACGTCGCACCGACAGGTCGATGCCGATTGCAGCTTCCAAAAGCTCAGCCGCGCGTCGCGGCGGAATCCGGCGCGCGGCCCGCAAAATCGGACCCTGCGACGGTCCCCACAGCCGGAGAGCCTTCCCGATTGCACCATCGGACTCACCTTGGGCGGCCATGCGGGCACCGTCGTGCAGCTTGCGGACCAGTTCGACCGTCGACCAGACAATCATCTGTTCCGGCGCCTGCGAGACCTCGAGCAGTTCTCTGAGCTTCTCGACCGCGATTCGCGCGTTGCCGGTCAGCAGCGCGTCCTGAATCAGCCACGCCTGCTCCTCTTTGCTGACGCCGACCATGTCGGCGACGTCGCCGCGCGCGATGCGAGGATCGGTCCGGTCGCACACGGTCGCCGCGAGCTTGCCGAGTTCCGTGTCGAGCCGCGCGAGATCGGGACCGATTCGTTCCACCAGCAGTTCGGCGGCATCACCATCGATCGCGATGCCATGCTGCTTCGTCGCGCGGCGCACGCAGAAATCTCTGGCCTTGCTTTCGTCGGGCGGATCACACTTGAGGATGCCGCCGCCCCCTTTGAGAACGATCTTGTCGAGGTTCCCCGGCCGCCAGGTCCCCGCGCGCATGAGCAGCGTCGCGTCCTGCATCGGTTCGTCGGCGTATCGCTCCATCGCGCGTCGGCGCTCATCACCGCGGAGAAACTCATCGGCGTTGTTCAGTACTACGAGCTTGTGGCCACCCATCAATCCCCATGAACGCAGCTCGTCAAGCACCTGGGCCAGCGATGCCGATGCGCCGTCGACTGTGAACTCTTCGATGGCGCCAAACTTCGCCTCGAGCGCAGCCCGCAGCCGCTTCATATGCTCGGTGAGCAGATACGCATCTTTGCCGTGAAGAATCACCAGGCGCATGCCGGCATCGAGCGCGGCGGGTGTGGCAGCTTTGGCCATAGAACAGCCATCGTAACGGCGGTGCCCCATCGGTCGGCAGAGCCATGCTTCCGATACGATCTGCGGGCGAAGGGACTTTGCCCGATGCACGACGTTTCCATGGAGGGATCCGCGGCTTGCTGATTCTTCATGTCCTTCAAGGGCCTGATGCCGGCAAACGTTTTCCCCTCCCGGAGCGCGAGCCCCAGCTCATTGGTCGATCGACCGAAGCGATCGCGATCACCGATCGGAGCGTCAGTCGTCGGCACGCGGAACTGACGCCCGACGGCGAGGTGTGGTTCGTGCGCGACCTGGAGAGCGCCAACGGGACGTTCGTCAACGGTCGACCGGTGCTCGATCAAACCGCGGTGAAGGCCGGCGACCGCATCCGCTGCGGCGACACGCTCTTCGTCGTCGCGGCCGAAGCGGAACTCCCGATTGCAGCAGCTCGCCCGGCGCGGCAGCCGGCCGTCACCGCGATCGAGGCCCGGCTTCCGGCCAACGCCCCCGCAATTGCCGACCCGCGCTTCCATCTGCTGCAGGAACTCGCGTCGCTCGCCGATCGCACGAACGACCGGTCCGGTCTGCTCACCAGCGCGCTGACACTCGTGCGCGACGAGTTCGGGGCGCGGCGGGCCGCCTTTGTTGTTCCCGGCAGCGCCGCGCCCGCTGTGGAAGTGTGCGTGGCAGAACCAAACGGCGGGCCGCCCGCCATCACGCGCGACAGCTTCGACGAGTCGATGCAGACGGGCGGCGGCCTGCTCACGTTGACGGCGAGTCTCGACGGACCCGACGCTCTCAGCGCGGTGTGCGTCGCCGTGCGCACGCCCGAGCGGGTCATTGGCGTGCTGTGGATGGAGCGTTCCGTCGACCGCGGCGCGTTCGACGAGCGCCACCTGCGCCTCCTGCAGGCGGTCGGCGCGCATCTGGGGCTCCTGCTGCGGCACGGCGAGCTGGTGAACGCGACGCTCGCCCGCGAGCGGCTCGCCGCGATGGGCGAAACAGTGGCGCATCTGTCGCACTCCATCAAGAACATTCTGCAGGCGCTGCGCGGCGGCGCCGATGCGGTCGAACTCGCCCTCGGGCGCGGCGACATCGCGATGGCTCGGGAAGGCTGGCCGATTCTGGGCCGCAATCTCGACCGCATCTACTCGCTGACCCAGAACATGCTCGCGTACGCCAAGGAGCGGGCGCTCGATCTCGTGCTGCAGAATCCCAACGAGATCGTGCAGGATGTGGCGATGCTGCTCGGCGGCGCGGCGCAGCGAAAACGTGTGCAGCTCACGCTGGAACTGGACGCAGGCATGCCGCCGATTGCGCTCGATCCGCACGCCGTGCATCAGGCGCTGATGAACCTCGTGTCCAACGCGCTCGACGCCGTCGGTGAACGTGTCGGACGTGTCGTCATCCGCACGCAGTTCAGGAGCGACGCGAGCGACGCTGAACTTGCCGTCATCGACAACGGACAGGGAATTCCGGAGGTGATACGCGACCGGCTCTTCGAACCTTTCGCTTCCAGCAAGGGCCAGCGCGGAACCGGACTCGGCCTCGCCGTGAGCCGCAAGATTGCCAGCCAGCACGGCGGCACAGCGGAGCTCGTCAGCACCGGTCCTTCCGGCACGACGATGGTGCTCCGGCTCCCTGCGCACGGTCCCACCGACGACGCGGATCGCACCAGTTTTCCCGGCGCGCCAGGCACCATCGACGAGCGCGAACCGGAGATCAACATCGAATTCGGCGAGGCCGAGTGAACGACCGCGTGCAAAGCGCAAGTTCGGCCCAAGCCGCATCCGCAAGTTGCCGATCTCCCCTGCGGCCGTATCATCCCCGGTCCGTTCCCTGAGCTCACGCCGTCGTCTCAACGCTGAGTCCTCAAACGGGGGACGACCGACCGGAAACCCCACACATGCCAGACCACCGGTTTTCTTCTGCGATGGAATCGTCGTCCAACGTGTCGACGCGCGGCATGCCGCCCGACATGCTCGCCAGCATCAACTACCAGCGCACACGCGAGATGACGATCGACGAGCTGCTGCTCGAGAACCGCGTCGTCTTTCTTGTCGGCGAGATCAATTACGCAACTGCTGCCCGCGTGATGATGCAGATGCTGTACCTCGAAAATCAAAAGCGAGGTCAGGACATCAATTTCTACATCAACAGCCCCGGCGGATCCGTGGATGACACGCTCGCGATCTATGACACGATGCAGTTCATCTCCAGCGAGATCGCGACGTTTTGCATTGGTCGTGCTTACTCGGGAGGAGCTGTGCTCCTTGCCGCCGGCGCACCGAAGAAGCGATACATACTGCCACACGCGAAGGTGATGATCCACCAGCCCTTCGGCGGCGTGACCGGCCAGACCTCCGACATTCAGATTCAAGCCGAACAGATCATCAAGGCGAAGCGGACCATGAACGAAATTCTCGCGCGGCACACCGGACAGCCGGTCGAGCGCGTCGAGAAAGACGGTGAACGCGACAAGTTCTTCTCGGCGCAGGAAGCGAAGACGTATGGCCTCGTCGACGAAGTCTGCGTTTTCCCCGACAAGTCGGCACCGACCGGCATCGCCAAGAAGTAAATCCCGCTGACCGTCCCACCGCCAATCCTGTTCATGATTTTCGCTCGGGAGCCCCAATCGAAATGACCCTGATTCCAATTGTCATCGAGAAGACCGGTCGTGGCGAGCGCGCCTACGACATCTACTCGCGCCTGCTCAACGACCGCATTATCTTTTTAGGCGGTCCTGTTCACGACCAGATGGCAAATCTGATCGTGGCCCAGCTGCTCTTCCTTGCGAATGAAGATCCCAAGGGCGAGATCTCGCTTTACGTCAACAGCCCCGGCGGCAGCGTGACGGCTGGCCTGGGCATTGTCGACACAATGAACTTCATCCCATGCGCTGTCGCGACCTACATCATCGGACAGGCGGCGAGCATGGGCTCGGTGATCGCGTGTTCCGGCCGCAAGGGCAAACGGTTCGCCCTGCCCAACGCCGAGAATCTCATGCATCAGCCGCTGCTTGGTGGTGTGCTCGAAGGACAAGCGACCGACCTTGAGATCGAGGCACGCCACATCCTGCGCATGCGTGACCAGATCTACTCGATCTATCACGACGCGACTGGCCAGCCGCGCGAGCGAATCGCGGAAGACTGCGAGCGAAACAAGTGGCTGACCGCGCACGAGATGGCCGAGTACGGACTCATCGACCAGGTGCTCACAAAGCTTCCTGCCCCGACCATCGGCGCCGCGTAACCGTCGGCAGAACACCCTGTTGAATGAAGACAACGGCCGACGTCGACGCGTCGGCCGTTGTCGTATTGTGCGCGCCATGTTCTTCCGTCAGATCTATGACACGCGTCTCGCACAAGCGGCCTATCTGATCGGCTGTCAGCGCACCGGCGAAGCGATCGTGATCGATCCCGAGCGCGACGTCGACCGGTACATCGATCTCGCGCGCGTAAACGGTCTCCGCGTTGTTGCCGTGGCCGAAACGCACGTCCATGCGGACTTCTTGTCGGGCGCCCGCGAACTCGCCGAACGTACCGGCGCCACGGTGTACGTCTCCGGCATGGGCGGACCCGACTGGTCGTCGCGCTGGCTGCAGTCCAAGGCCTCGGGCGGCGCGTACGCGCATCAGCTCCTGCAGGAGGGAGCAACCTTCCGCGTAGGACAGATCGATTTCGTCGCGATGCATACACCCGGCCACACGCCCGAGCACGTGTCGTACATCGTCGTTGACCGCGGCGGCGGCGCGAACGAGGCCATGGGCATCGTCACCGGCGATTTCGTTTTTGTCGGAGACCTCGGCCGACCCGACTTGCTTGAATCAGCTGCGGGCATCGGCGGATCCGCGCGCATTGCAGCGCATCAGCTGTGGCAGAGCGCCACGCGCTTCATCAGCGATCTTCCGGACTGGATGCAGGTGTGGCCCGCGCACGGTGCGGGCAGCGCATGCGGAAAGGCGCTCGGCGCGGTGCCGCAGTCGACCGTCGGCTATGAAAAGCGATTCAACCCGGCGCTGCGGGCCGCTGTGTCGGAGCACGGCTTCGTCGACTTCATCCTGGACGGTCAGCCGGAACCGCCGACGTACTTTGCCCGCATGAAGTACGCGAACCGGGATGGACCTGCGCTGCTCGGCGCGTTGCCGACGCCGCGTCCGATCGAGACATCCGGCGACCTGGCCGCTGCGGCACGCACGATGCAGGTGCTCGATGCGCGACCGTGGCCAGAGTTCCGCGCCGGTCATCTGCCGGGCTCGCTTTTCACGCCGCTCGATGCGAATTTCGCGACGATCGCCGGCTCCTACGCGGATCCAGGGCGCGATGTGCTCCTCGTCTGCAATGGCGCACAACTCGACGAGTGCGTGCGATGCCTCGTGCGCGTCGGGATCGACCGCGTCGTTGCATGGACAACACCTGCCGTGGTCGGAAAGACATCGGGGCTTGTGCCGAGCGGCGAGACTGACGTCGCTACGGTGCGCCGCATGATCGACGCGGACAGCATCTTCGTGCTGGACGTCCGCCGGAGCGGTGAGTTTGCGGAGGGGCATATCGACGGTGCTGTGAACATCGCACACACGCGGCTTGCAGATCGACTCGCCGATCTGCCTCGCAATCAACCGATCGTCTGTCACTGCAAGGCCGGTGGTCGTTCTGCCTACGCGACGGCGCTGCTGCAGCGCGAGGGGTTCAACGTCATCAACCTCGCGGGCGGGTTCGACGCGTGGCTGAAGGACGGCGCGCCGGTGCTTACGTGAACGTCGATCCAACGTTGGAGTTGGCAATCGAGGCGGCATGCGCGCTCGGCATCGGGCTCGCCTTGGGACTGCTCGGCGCCGGCGGATCGATACTGACCGTTCCGATGCTCGTGTACGTGGTGGGCGAGCCGCCGAAGTTAGCCATCGCCGAATCGCTCGCGATCGTCGGACTGATTGCATGTGCCGCGGTCGTGCGGTACGCGACCCAGCGCATGGTCGACTGGCGCATGGTGCTGCTCGTCGGAGGTCCGGGCGTCATCGGCGCTTTTGGCGGCGCACTGATCGCCGACCAGATGAGCGCTCGGGTGCAGATGCTGCTCTTCGCCGCGGTCGTGCTGGCCGCGGCGGGGAAAATGCTGGCTCCGCGCGACGCGACTGTCACAGCAGATGCCGCACGAAAGTCGGTCCCACGGGCGATGCTCGCTGGACTGGGGGTCGGCGTGCTCACCGGAACCGTCGGCGTCGGAGGCGGATTTCTGCTCGTGCCGACACTGGTGCTGATCCTCGGCATGCCGATCACACGGGCGATTCCGACGAGCCTCGCGATCATCGTGGCGAACAGCGCTGTCGGGTTCGCCAGGCACGCGTCGACATGCACACCCGACGGCATCGGCGAGCTGCACTGGCGCCTCATCATCCTCTTCGCGGTCGTCGGCATGGCGGGCAGCGTCTCGGGAGCACTGTTCGCGAAGTTCGTTCCTCAGCGGGCGCTGCGTCTCGCTTTCGCTCTCCTGCTCCTCGCAGTTGGACTCGCGGTCGGCGGTTGGGAGACGTGGGTGAGTCTCACCGATACCGAGACCTTCGCAATTTCGAACTCCGGTTCCGTGCAGATCACCGTTACCATGGCCGCACCATGACTGAGACCCGAGCTTCGTCCGGCAGCACGCCCGAACAATTCCGCAGCGATTACGAAAAGACGAAGAAGGAAATACAGAAAGCGGTCGTCGGTCACGGTGAGATTATCGATGGTGTGCTGACGTGCCTCTTCTCGGGCGGCCACGCGCTGCTCGAAGGTGTGCCCGGCCTCGGCAAGACGCTCCTGATCCGATCGCTCTCGCAGGCGCTGCACCTGCAGTTCAACCGCATTCAGTTCACACCTGACCTGATGCCCGCGGACGTCACCGGCACCACGATCGTGGTCGAGACTCCGGGTGGACGCGACTTCCAGTTCCGCAAAGGGCCGATCTTCGCGCAGATCGTGCTGGCGGATGAGATCAACCGCGCGACGCCCAAGACGCAGTCGTCGCTGCTCGAGGCAATGCAGGAGCGCAGCGTCACGGTCGGCGGAACGACGTACCAGCTCGACCGCCCGTTCTTCGTCATGGCGACGCAGAATCCGATCGAACAGGAAGGAACGTATCCGCTGCCGGAAGCGCAGCTCGACCGCTTCTTCTTCAAGCTCGAAGTCGGCTACTCAAGCCGTGAAGATCTCATCGAGATTCTGAACCGCACGACGACCGGCGCCGACGCGACGCTCGAGCGCGTCATTGACGCGCCGACGATCATCGCCCACCAGAATCTCGTGCGCCGCGTCGCGATCGCCGAGCACGTGCAGGATTACGCGGTGCGTCTCGTACTCGCCACGCATCCGCAGGGCAAGTTCTCCACGCCGGACGTGAATCGATACTTCCGTTTCGGCGCGAGCCCGCGCGCCGCGCAGACACTCGTCCTCGGCGCCAAAGTGCGGGCGCTGCTCGCAAGCCGCGATCACGTGATTCCGGAAGACATCAAGGCGGTCGCCATCCCCGCGATGCGTCACCGCTGTCTCCTCAATTTCGAAGCGGAAGCAGAAGGCATGGCCACCGACACGGTGCTGCAGAACATTCTCGAAACAACCGTCACCGACGCCCGCGTCGCGGTGTAGTTGGTCGCTCGAGATCTCTGCAGGCGCAGGCGCACCCGAGCGCGTGTGCGCAAGTCGACGCCTGCTTCAACGAACGAGGCCGCTCGCATGGCGCGAGCGGCCCCGGTCTTGACCCGCGCGACTTCACTCAGTTGGCAAAGTAGGCTTCAAGCAGCGTCTGCATGGTCTCGAAATCCAGCGAACCAAGGTAGCTCGCAAGTTCGGCAACACTTGAGAAACCAAGGACAACCGCCAGCTGGGCCGGGGTCAGCTGGCTCTCCCAAATGTCATCCCCACCGTTCTGACCGGACATCTCCTCACCACCCGTGTCCAGCGAGCACGGCCCCCATGCACCGAGCAGGATTGCCAGATCGGCGGCGTCGACCCCGCCACTCGCGTCCAAATCCGGAGCGCACGGCGGAGCGCACGTGCCCCATGCTCCAAGCAGAATCGCGAGATCTGCCGCGTCCACGACTCCGTCACCGGTGAAGTCTGCAGGACACTGCCCAATGCATGAACTCAGTTGACCAATGAGGATTTCACTCAACTGATCACCGATGCCGCCGGTTCCGTCGTAGTCAGTGAGAGCAGAAACCGACCACGTGACACCACCCGTTCCCGATGCGATAGCCGATGCAGCCACCGGTGCACAGGCGTCGGGGAAGTATCCAACGATAGGATAAACGTCACACCCAGCGACATTGGCCCGTGTGATAGCTGCCACGATCGCGGCATGTGAAGCACTGCAGGTACCGCCAAGGCAGCCGCCCTCATCGCTGATCGCGACAATCACCCGCTTGGTCGAGGCAGCTCGCCACGGGTACTGATCGCTCAACACTTCGATGGCATTGATCCAATCCTCATCACCGATGGGACCGGAGCAGCTGGCGCTCGCCTCGTCGGTAAAACCTGTCACGTCGTGGAGATCCTGGGTCAAACATCCGGGATCCGTGCCAGCAGGTGAGCACGGGCAGATCACGGCGATCTTGGTGAGGCTGACGAAGGGAAATGGCGGCAGCGAGGCTTCAATCTGAGCCATCATGGTGCAGATAGGAAGCATTTCCTGTTCGTCGCTTCCGGTTCCGGCGATCGAGTTGGAGTGATCGATCACGAAGACGATGTCGAGACCGCACTCACACTCGTCCGGAACGCCGCTGGCGTTGATGTCGGAACTGCACCCCAAGCTGATGTCGCACTCGTCGAGGCGACCGTTCATGTTGCAGTCGTTCTCGGCCAGTTCCAGCAGGTCCAACACGTCGTTGCCATTGCAATCCTGGCAGTCGTCCGGGATTCCGTCGTTGTTGCTGTCAACCTCATCTTCATCCCGCGTTGCGTCGCCGTCACAGTCGCCATTTTCAAAGGCGCCCATGTCAACGACCACTCCGTCGCAGACTCCGAGCACGCCCGCGGCCGGGGCGCGTGACCGTCGGAGGGTCGCCGCAGTCAAGTCAAACGGCGTTGATTCCCCCAGATTCGCGTCGTAATCAAGGTCAGCTACATCAGGCAGGATCGCGCTGTCGCTCGCAACGTCGTTGCATGGCGAGGCGAGTGCAAGACGGAGACCCGGGATGTCATCCAGAGTCCCAGTGACGTTGTCGGTTCCGTTGG
>JAWXBD010000107.1:0-8732 GCA_034439815.1 Phycisphaerae bacterium | reverse complement strand
CAGCGCGCGAAGCTGCGAGTCGCTGAGGCGAGACTCCATCGGTGGCGACAGCGGCTTCGACACGCCAGCGTCATCCGCTGGAGTCAGTGCCGAATCGCGTGAGCCCTGGTGCCGTTCCTGAGTCATAAAACGGTTTCTCCCGTGGGTGAGCTTCCGAAGTCGTGCGGTCTCCGGGCATAGGACATTCAAGCAGCGGCTCGGACCAGCCGAACCCCACCAAGTCAGAATCGCACCCCGCGGTCACCCCATCAATCCACCAGGGGATAGGAATTTCAATCGGGGTCGTTCGAGTAGCTGCCGAACATACGGCGCGATCGCGTACCCCGCGAGGGCCGGCCGGCGCGCGGCGGCCTGATCTCCGCCCGCCGCCGCGCCTCGGTGGCCGCCTGGACGGCGGTTTCCGTCGGCGTCCGGTCGCCGCAGGGGCCGATCGGACGCCCCGGTGAAATACAAACGCGTGACGCCTGATACACGAAACGGCTCAGCGAAGGATCGCGGTCACTGCCCATCACCGGAACGGAGAATCGCAGCACCCCACCCTGCGCCGGCTGGTCGCCGATGAGCGCATCGAACTCGAGCGACCACGGGGCTGCCGCGGCCGCCACGCGCAGCCGTTCGAGTACGGCGGCCACAGACTCGGGAATTATATCGCTGCGCGCGCACGCAGCGTGCGCCAACTCCGATCAGGCGATCACGCCCCCATCATCCATCGCCTCCACGGCGAGCGCCAGGTCGTGCCCAAGCGCATCGTGCTCAGCGAGGGCAACACGGACATGCGTGTCGGCAATGCCCGCGCGCGGCAGTGAACCGCTGAGAACTGCTGAGAACTGCTGGTCTTACTGCGCTCCCCGGTCGCGGAGCATCCCAATCCATCGACGCGCGCACTCCAGGTGCGTTACACGAACGGGTTTACAAGCCGCACGCCGTCAATCAACTGACCGGCATTCAGGTCTTCACTGTAGATAATGGTGCAACCGCTTGATGCAGACGCGGCCACGATGAGTGCGTCCCAAAATGAGAGCTGGCTGAGCACCGATCGATCGATCGCCTGCTCGATTAGCGCGGGTGAGATCTGCACGACTTCAAAGATCGTGAATGATTGCACTACACGCTTTGCCGCGAGCGGAGCCACGCGCATCTTTCGCGTCGCGGTGACATAGTACTCTTGGAGGACTTGCGTTGAAATAACGCCGGTGCCGGACGCGACTACGTCTGCGATCAACTGGCGACTCCGCTCGCGCTTTTCGGCCGCGTCGTGATCTTGGGCGTACGCGAGCACATTGGTGTCGAAGAAGACCTTAGCGCCGCTCATAGAGCTCGTCCCGAGTCCACTGTTGGCCGCGAGAGTGTCCGGGTGCATTGTCCATTAGCCGAAACATTTCCTCGACGGCGACCGCGCGATCGACGTGAACCGTGCGTTCCAGCAACTCACGCACGAGCGCATTGAGCGTGGTATTATGGCGCTCCGCGTAGGCCCGTCCCGCGGCGAGCGTTTCTTCGTCAATTGCCAGAGTTATATTCTTCATTTACACATAATATGTGTACGCGTATGATGTGTCAACCGGGATCACATTTTCGTTATGATGCGTTCCAGTATCACCTGTTATTCGTTCGCGGTAGCGCCTGATGCGCGGGACCTTCTCGTTAATGAGCTTGCCCCGTTTTAGTGGACGCGTACGTGTGAGGAACTACGCGGCCGCCTGCAACTGCGCTTCGTACACGACGGGGCTGACGTAGCCCAGGGTGGAGTGCCGTCGCTTCCGGTTGTACCACGTCTCGATATACCGGAAGATCGACCGTCGCGCTTCTTCCCGGGACATCTGCCCGCGTGACCTGCCGCGCTCAACTTCGCGCGTGCACTGTGCGTACACTCTGCAGTCAACCTGCCTGCCGTCGCTCCCAACCAAACCGTCCCTATGCGTGATCTGGCCCGCTTGGCGCTGGTCGCCCTCGTCATTGCAGCGCCCATCGGATGCGCCGCCAACGTGCAGCAACCGCAGCCGGCGCCCAGGCCGACGCCCGCGGCGGTGCCGGCAACGGATGCGCAGCCGAGTGCGCAACCGCCCGCTGCCCAAGGCGCGCCGGGTGGCGGGCCGACGGGCGGTCCGCCGAACGCTGCTCGCCGGGGACCGCGTCCGTATTCGCAAGTGGTGACGTCCGGCGCGCGCACCGAGCGCGGCGGGATCACCGTACGCCGCATCGACGACCGCATCCTGTTCGAGGTGCCCGATTCGCTCATCGGACGCGACTTCCTCATGGTGACGCGTGTGTCGGGCGTGCCGGCAGGCTCCGGGGGATTCCAGAGCGCTGGCAGCTCGCTCAACGAGCGACTCGTGCGCTGGGATCGTACGCCCGACCGTCTGCTCCTGAAGAGCATCAGCACCGCCGCCGTTGCCGACTCGTCGCTGCCGATTGCGATCTCCGTCGCGCAGAACAACTATCCCGCGATCCTCGGCGCGTTTCCGATCGCCGCGTATTCGCGCGACAGTGCTGCGTATGTCATCGATGTGACGGATTTTTTTGCGAGTGACAATCCGGCGACATCGGGGTTGAATGCGAACCAGCGCCGCACGTACGGTGTGCGCCGATACGACCCCGCGCGCAGCTATGTGGCCAGCGTGCGCACGTTTCCGATGAACCTTGAAGTGCGGCAGGTGCAGACCTTCGACGCCGCTACGCCGCCGGACGATGTGAACGGCGGCTCGGTGACGATGGAAACGCGTCAGTCCATCGTGCTGCTGCCGAAGGTGCCGATGCGTCCGCGTCACGCCGACGCCCGCGTCGGCTACTTCTCAGTCAATCGTGTCAACTACGGACTCGATGTGCCCAAGGCGGAAAGCGAGACGTTCATCACGCGCTGGCGCCTGGAGCCCAAAGATCCGGCGGCGTACGCGCGCGGCGAGCTGGTCGAGCCTGTCACGCCGATTGTGTACTACATCGATCCGGCGACGCCCACGCGCTGGGTGCCGTTCGTGAAGCTGGGTGTGGAAGATTGGCAGACGGTATTCGAGAAGGCCGGCTTCAAAAATGCGATTCTGGCGCGCGAAGTGCCGTCCAGGACGGAGGATCCCGATTTCGATCCGGATGACGCGCGGTACAGTATGGTGCGCTGGGCGGCGAGTCTCACGCGCAATGCGACCGGACCGCACACGAACGATCCGCGCTCCGGCGAGATCATCAACAGCGAGATCACCTGGTACCACAACCATATGCGGTCGTATCGCAACTGGCTGATGATGGAGACAGGCGCCGCCAATCCCGCCGCGCGTACCCTCGACATTCCTGAAGAGCTCATGGGCGAAACCATGCGCCAGGTGATCACGCATGAGATCGGGCACGCGCTCGGCCTGCAGCACAACATGATCGCGTCGGCGTCGTTTCCGGTGGATTCGCTGCGCAGTCCCAGCTTCACGCGACAGTTCGGAGTGAGCGCGACGATCATGGACTACGCGCGGCAGAACTACGTCGCCCAGCCCGGTGACGGGCTGGCGCCAAAGGACTTCATCCGTCGCCTTGGACCGTTCGACGACTTTGCCATCAACTGGGGCTATCGCCTGACGACGGCGCCCACGCCGGAAACGGAGCGGGCCGTGCTGCATGGCTGGCTGCAGAATCAAACCGGCCGCTTTCCTTACCGCTTCGTGTCACAGCGCCTGGGCGCGAGCGATCCGCGCAACCAGACGGAAGACCTGGGCGACGATCCGGTCAAGGCGTCCACGTACGCCGTGGCAAACTACAAGCGCATGATTCCGAACCTCATCGCGTGGACCACGCGTCCCGGCGAAGACTTTACGGAGCTGCAGGAAGTGTACGAGGAGTCACTCGGCCGCTGGTCGGGTTACATGAATCATGTGGCAACGGTGATCGGCGGCGTGCATGTGGACCTGCGGACGGGCGAGCAGACGGATCCGGTGTACAGCGTGATTCCGAAGGCGCGCCAGAAGCAGGCGTTGGCGTTTCTGTCGGAAAATGTGCTGGCGACGCCGTCGTGGTTGCAGCCGGCAGCGCTCATTCAGCGCATTGGTCCGAACACCGTGTTGGTGACGCGTCAGGCCGGGCTGGTGTCGTCCCTGCTCAATCCTGCGCGGCTGGGGCGCATGAGCGAGGCTGAGCGATATGATGCAGCGAACGCCTATCCGCTCACGGAGTATCTGGCCGACCTCAGGCGCGCGGTGTGGAGCGGCGCGCAGCCGGATGCCAACAGACGTCAGTTGCAGCGTGTGTATCTGCAGCGTCTCGAGTCGCTGATGACGCCGCCGGCTGCTCCCGCGGCGGGCGGCGGTCCGGGTGGTGGTGGTGGAGGCGGTGGTGGTGGTGGTGGGCGCCCGGTCCCGTTCGTGACGGCGCCGTCGCTGATGCAGAGCGACCTGCCGGCGCTGGCGCGCATGCAGTTGCGCGAGATTCAGCGCGAAGCGCGGGCGAGTGCGCAGTCGGCGGCTAATACGACGGCGCGTGCGCACTGGACTGATATCGTGGATCGCATTGCGGCGATTCTTGAGCCGAAGTAGTGATGGGAGAAGGGCGAGGGTCGCGTCCCGTGTGCGCCGCGCAAGGGTTGCATCCGCATCGCGTCGTGAGCATCGCCAACGAGCGCAGATTTTTTTGAATCTCGCTCCGGATGGCACATATGGTTGACCGCGACGCCGAAACGCTCGTCTGAGTCGCATGCGGGGTATGTGCGAGGTATCCCGCGGCTCGTCCAACGCTCCGCCGAACGCATCTTGCCCCGGTGTTCTCCACCTGTCTCTTCTGCCACACGTCACTCGGCGCAAACCAGCGCATCGAGCAGCAGCTGCTGCCGGAGTTCGCCGCATGGCGGTATGCGAGCGAGTATCGGCGGCCTCGATTGCCCAGCCGATTTTTTCTCCCGTTCGCTCATTCCCGCCTGATCCGCGCACCGCCGCCATGCTCCCCGGCCTCTCCGAGAACTCGCGCTGGTCCATCGTGTCTGCAGACGCGCCGGAGCGGTTCTGCTTCCGAACACACCATTGCAACGGAAGGAAGCGTTGCGAAATGTCTAGTGAGGATATTGCGTAATGACTACTAAGGGCATTGCTTTCTGTAGAGTATAAGCCTCGCGCCACCCCAGTCCGTGCTCTGTGTCCTACCGTCCGCGTATCGTTGATTCGGAGCTCACGACCCGCCTCGCCGCGACGGGTGCCGTGGTGATCGAGGGACCGAAAGGCTGCGGTAAGACGGCCACGGCACGACAGCTGGCCCGAAGCGAGGTGTTGCTCGACGTCGACGACAACGCCCGCCGTGCGATCGCGATCGATCCCCGCCTCGTGCTGGACGGTCCCGTCCCTCGGCTCTTTGACGAGTGGCAGGTGGAACCCGCGCTGTGGAACCACCTGCGTCGGGCAATCGACGATCGTCAGCAGCCGGGCCAGTTCATTTTGACCGGTTCGGCCGCGCCAACCGACGACATCACCCGGCACACCGGGGCGGCCCGGATCACGCGGCTCCGCATGCGACCGATGTCGTTGTTCGAGACCGGACATGCCACGGGGGTGATCTCGCTGAGCGCGTTGCTCGCGGGGGAGAGCGCACGCAGCCCGGAATCGACTCTTGGCATCACGGAGCTCGCGACGCTCGTGGTGATCGGCGGCTGGCCAGGCAATCTCACCCGCACCAACACCCAGTCCATGCAGGCCACGCGCGACTATCTCGACGAGATACGCCGAGTCGATCTCAGTCGGGTGGATCGCACCACACGCGATCCAGGCAAGGTGGGACGGCTGCTACGCGCACTGGGGCGGCACGTGGCCACCGAGGCGAGTCTCGCGACACTCACCGCCGACACCGCCGGTACGGATGGTGCGGACGGCGAGCTCGCACGCGACACCGTGCGTGACTATCTGACGGCGCTCGAGCGCATCATGATCATCGAGGATCAGCCGGCATGGGCGCCGCATCTTCGCTCACGCTCGCGCGTCAGAAGCGCGGCCAAACGGCATTTCGTCGATCCGTCACTGGCGGCTGCGGCGCTGCGTGCAACGCCGGAGCGATTGCTCGCGGACCTGAATGTGCTTGGTCTCCTGTTTGAATCCCTGGTGGTGCGCGACCTGCGCGTGTACGCGCAAGCGTCGGATGCCACGGTGGTGCACTATCGCGACAACACGGGACTCGAGGTCGATGCGATTGTCGACGCGTCTGATGGCCGCTGGGCGGCGTTCGAGGTCAAGCTCGGACAGCGCCAGATCGACGCTGCTGCAGCATCACTGCTCACGTTCGCGAGTCGCGTGGATACCGAGAAGTGTGGTGCGCCGTCAGCGCTTGGTGTCATCACGGTTGCTGGGTATGGGTACCGGCGACCGGACGGCGTTCACGTGATTCCGATTGGGGCGTTGGGACCGTAGGGCAGCTCTGACTTTTTGCGTACTCGTGAGGGTTGCCGCAGCGCCGTACCCGTCCCAGGGTGGCTTGTCCAACGTATCGGCCGTACGCATCTTGCCCCGTGTTCTCCACCTGCCTCTTCTGCCACACGTCGCTCGACGCGAACCAGAGCATCGAGCACTTTCCCATCGGACGCCGTTTGGCGT
Source organism: Phycisphaerae bacterium (assembly GCA_034439815.1). Lineage (GTDB taxonomy): Bacteria > Planctomycetota > Phycisphaerae > Phycisphaerales > SM1A02 > JAEUIT01. Next base: position 2,190 of record JAWXBD010000107.1, on the reverse strand, counting down.
TCGACGCGGAGCGTGGTCGGTTGTGGGCGGTGTGCCCGAACTGCGCGCGTTGGAGCCTCACGCCGCTTGAAGAACGGTGGGAGGCAATCGAAGAACGTGAACGCGTGTATCGCGACACCAAACAGCGTGTGTCCACCGACAACATCGCGCTCGCACGGCTAAAAGACGGCACCGATCTCGTGCGCATCGGCCGACCGCTGCTGCCGGAGTTTTCCGCGTGGCGATACGGCGATCAGCTGGGGCGGCGTCGCAAGCGCCATCGGTTAGGGAATGTCTTTGCCGGCGGTTCGCTGACGACCATGTACGTCGCAGCGACTTCAGTTGCGCTGGTGGGACTGGTCACGAACAATGCGATCGCGCCCCACGTGTCGATGCTGATGTTTTCCGGGGGCCTCGCGGGCGGCGCCGCAGCGTTGCTGTGGGAGTGTCCACTCGCGCGGTCGTCGTCTCGCGTTTGACGCCGCACGTGGTCGACTGTGGGCCGTATGCCCGAAGTGCGCACGATGGAATCTCACGCCGATCGAAGAACGCTGGGAAGCGATCGAAGAATGCGAGCGCGAGTATCGCGATACCACGCGTCGGGTATCCAGCGACAACATCGCACTCGCGCGCCTGAAGGACGGCACGGACCTCGTGCGCATCGGACAACCGCTGCGACCGGAGTTCACTGCGTGGCGCTATGGCGAGCATCTGCGGCGCCGTCGGCGGAAGCATCTCATTGGCGCGACCGCGGCTATCGTTGCTGCGCCCGCAGTGGTATTCGGGCTCCCATGGGCGATTGCTACGTACTTCTTACCCGGCGGCGGCTTCAGCCTCATCGGATACCAGCTTTGCCAAGTGTATGCTCAATTGCGCGAGCGGCGGCGTCGTTTGGGCATGCTCCGTTTACCTGACGGATCCGTGGAGCCGATGATGAGTCGACATGTCATCGGAACACGCATCGTGGCCACGCCCGAGGGTGAGTGGGATGCCACCGTGCACTATCGCGAACGTGGGCGCATCGGCCCGTTTACCAGCATCGATCGCGTGCTGCAGGTGCAGGGGGCGGAGGCACGGCGGGTCGCGCGTGATGTGTTGCCAATCATCAATAGCGGTGGCGGCAGCCGGCTCGAAATTCACGAAGCGATCAAAACGATGGAGGAAATCGGCGATGAAACCGGACTCCTCAAGCGACTATCCGCGCACGTGAACGAGGACAAATCTGTCGCGCCGATTCAGCATAGTTCGCTCGTGCTGGAAATGATGCTTCACGAAGAGGACGAGCGCCGCGCCATGGCCGGTGAACTCGGCGACCTGTACGCCCGCTGGGAAGATGCCGAACGCATTGCGAAGATCGCCGACGGCGAGTTGACACCGATCGCCAAATAAACCGCCGTCTCGTCCATGCTTCATTGCAAGGGCGTGGTCTCACGCATCCCGCGCAGTGAATCGATGACGACGTGAGCGTTTCGGTGCCACGGCTCACAGGCGCAACTTCCCACACGCGCGGCCCGCGCGCTATGCTGTAAGTGCCCCTGCTTCATCCACCCCCTCTGTCCGCGAGTTCCTGCCCATGCCGTGGTACCGCAAACTGCATTGGCAGATCATCATCGGCCTCGTCCTCGGCCTGATCTTTGGCATCCTCGCCGCAGCGCAGGGATGGAGTGGCTTTGTTTCCGACTGGATCGCACCGTTCGGTACGATCTTCCTGAACGCGCTCAAGCTGATCGCGATTCCGCTCGTGCTGGGATCGCTCGTCACCGGCGTCGCGTCGCTCAGCGACCTCCGCAAGCTCTCGCGCATTGGCGGCAAGACGATCGGGATCTACCTGGGCACCACCGCGATCGCGGTCACGATCGGGCTCGCCGCAGTCAACATCATCCAGCCCGGGCGTAGCGTGCCCGAGGAGATGCGCGCCGAACTGCAGGCGTCCTACGCCGGTGACGCGACGTCGCGCGCCGAGGCGGCCGATCAGGCGCAGCAACGCGGCCCGCTGCAGATTCTCGTCGATATCGTGCCGGATAACGTCTTCAAGGCGGCGTCCGATAACGGCAGCATGCTGCAGATCGTCTTCGTCGCCATTCTCATTGGCGTGGGACTGATACAGCTCCCGGCTGATAAAGCCCGGCCCTTGCTCGATCTCTTCTCGAGTCTCAACGATCTCGTCATTCGCCTGGTCGACGTGATCATGCTCATGGCACCGATCGGCGT
>JAWXBD010000106.1:0-2881 GCA_034439815.1 Phycisphaerae bacterium | reverse complement strand
GTCGAGCAGATCGCCTGAGGTGCTGATGCCTTCATCGAACATGATGTCGAACTCCGCCTCACGGAACGGTGGAGCGATCTTGTTCTTGACGACCTTGGCGCGCACACGGTTGCCGACGTTTGCTTCGCCGTCCTTGATGGCGCCGATGCGCCGGATGTCGATGCGCACCGACGAGTAGAACTTGAGCGCGCGGCCGCCGGTAGTCGTTTCGGGCGAGCCGAACATGACGCCGATCTTCTCGCGCAGCTGATTGATGAAGATGACGATCGTCTCACTCTTGGAGATCGCACCAGTGAGCTTGCGGAGTGCCTGACTCATCAAGCGGGCCTGGAGGCCGACGTGGCTGTCGCCCATCTCGCCTTCGATTTCCGCCTTGGGGATCAGCGCCGCAACGGAGTCGACCACGATGATGTCGACCGCGTTGGATCGCACGAGCATCTCGCAAATTTCCAGCGCCTGCTCGCCGGTGTCCGGCTGCGAGACCAGCAGCTCGTCGATGTTGACGCCAAGCTTCTTGGCCCAGCTTGGATCGAGTGCGTGCTCCGCATCGATGAACGCTGCGGTGCCGCCGCCCTTCTGAGCGTTTGCGATCACCGTGAGGGCGAGCGTCGTCTTGCCGGACGATTCCGGCCCGAAGATCTCGACGACGCGGCCGCGCGGAAGTCCGCGGCCGCCGAGCGCGATGTCGAGGCTGAGAGCACCGGTGGAGATGGCAGGGATCTGCGGAATCGCATTCCCGTCCAGCTTCATGATCGAGCCCTTGCCGTAGGTCTTCTCGATCTGACCCATCGCCCGCTCCAGCGCGGCCTTGCGTCCCTTGGCGTCGAGCGACTCGCTGGTCTTGGGGTCGGAGTAGCGAGCTTCGGTATTCGATGAGCCGCTGCCCGAGGAAGGCCCCGATCCGTTCACTGCAGGGCTGCCGGTGTTCGCGGTGCCGAGATCCGAGGGCGTGCGCGAGGCGGACGGGCCGTTGGGCGGCGTCTGGCCAGCTGCGGAGCCAGCTGCGGGACCAGCTGCGGGACCAGTTGCCGGGCTGGAAATTGATTGGGTTGCTGGTGCGACGCTCTTGCTCGCGCTGACGACTGGCTTCTCTTCGACGGTGCCCTTTGCCATGGCGTTGGTTCCTAGCGGCCTTGCTGTGCCTGATGAAGTGCCTGATGAAGACGGTGTACTGGATGAAATGCTGGATGGAGGCGTGCGGGAGTTGTCCGAAGGCTTCACGATTCGCGATGTCGCACTGCTGCTGTTCGCACTGCCGCCGTGCCGTTGTCCTGCATGATTCTGGTGTGATCCGCTGAGTTCGCCGTTGTGCATGTCCGCCTCCCGTTTGGTGTTCGTACGGTAACGGCAATGATCGGCTCGTCAAGATCTGTTCGGTAGATTTTCGGCTTCTTTTTGGATTCTCTTTGGGAACGTTCAAACGGCTCCTGCCACGCCGCTCTCCCGCCACCCGGATGCGGGCCACCTTACCGCCACGGGCAAAGCGCCCCGGGAAATGAGGCAAAGAATCCCGCAAAAAGATCCGCTGCCCTCGCGGGCGCGTCTCAGTAGTTCGGCGTCGGGGGACGGAAACGGCTCATGTCGAGGGCGCGGAAGTAGGCGATCGCTTTCGCCAGTCCCTGTTCGAGCGGCACCTTCGGTTCCCACCCGAGCTTGGACCGCGCCAGGGTGATGTCCGGCCGCCGCTGCTTCGGATCGTCGGGCGGCAGTTCACGGGCCTGCACGATGCTCGATCCGCCTCCGACCTGGCGCACGACCTGCTCGGCCAGTTCGCGGATGGTGAACTCGTGTGGATTGCCGAGATTGACCGGGCCGACGAATCCGTCCGGTCCTGCCATCATCGCAAGCATGCCGTCAATCAAGTCATCCACGTAGCAGAACGATCGCGTCTGCGATCCATCGCCGTACAGCGTGATGGGCTCGCCGCGCAGCGCCTGGCGGATGAAGTTGCTCACCACGCGGCCGTCATACGGATGCATGCGCGGTCCGTACGTGTTGAAAATCCGGATCACGCGAATATCGACGCGGTTCTGCCGGTGATAGTCAAACATCAGCGTCTCGGCGCAGCGCTTGCCTTCGTCATAGCACGCACGAGGACCGATGGGATTCACATTGCCGCGATAGCTTTCGGGCTGCGGGTGAACATCCGGATCGCCGTACACCTCGCTGGTCGACGCATGCAGAATCCGCGCCCGAACCCGTTTCGCGAGCCCGAGCATGTTGATTGCGCCGAGCACGCTCGTCTTGATGGTCTTGATCGGATTGAACTGATAGTGACCAGGCGCCGCAGGACACGCGAGATTGAAGATCTCGTCCACCTCGAGCATGATCGGTTCCGTCACATCGTGGCGGATGAGCTCGAAGTTGCGGAGTCCAAGCAGATGCTCGATGTTCGACTTCTGGCTCGTGAAAAAGTTGTCGAGGCAGACGACGTCATGCCCCTGCTGCACCAGCCGCTCGCACAAGTGCGAACCGAGAAACCCGGCGCCGCCGGTGACGAGAATGCGCTTGACCATGGACATGGGTCGCACTGTAGCGAAACCCGCACTTGCCGATCCCCGTCGGCGCGATCACGATGCACCGATGACAGCCGTGAACGACCTGCGGAATGACGTGGGGGATGACGTGGTACAGGACGAGGAACGCCTGGTCCTTGGAACGATGACCGGCACGAGCATCGACGGGCTTGACGCCGCGCTGATTTCGGTTCATGGCCGCGGCCTGGCGGCACGAGTCGCGCTCGTCGCGCACGAAGCGTTTTCGTTTCCCGCACCGCTGGCCAATGCACTGCGCGCCGCGGCGGAACAGATTCCCATGACGAGCGGCGCGTTCGCGACGCTGCAGCGCGACTTCGGTGTGTTTCACGCCGAGTGCCTGCAGC
>JAWXBD010000105.1:0-14113 GCA_034439815.1 Phycisphaerae bacterium | reverse complement strand
TCGGATCATGTCGGATCATGTCGGATCATGTCGGATCCTTTCGGTCTGGAGAATCACGCATGGACGAAATTCGCGCTCTGCTGGACATCGCTCGTGGCCGCATCGCCCGCGCCCGTTTTGTGCGCGGGCTTCATTTGGGCATCGCAGGCGCCGCGATTCTCCTCTTCCTCCTCGTCGTCTTCGCCAAGACCTCGCCAGCGATCGCCGGCGCGCTGCCGTGGCTGTGGCTGGTGATCGGCGCAGCGGTCGCAGCGATCATTGTCGGATTCGCGTTCGCGCGCAGCTCGCGGCTCTCCCCACTCTCGCTTGCGGTGCTTGTCGATGAACGGCTCGCGTTGAAGGAACGGCTCTCGACCGCGCTTGGTGTGAAAGATCGGACGGATGCATTCGCGCGCGCCGCAATTGCCGACGCGGTCGTGGTCGCGAAGGACGGCCGCACGCGCGAGTCGCTCAAGCGCGGGTTTCCTGTGCGGTCGTCGTCGCCGACTGTCGCGTCATGGCTAGGACCGGTCGTCGCGATCGTCGCTGGACTGTGTTGGTGGTTCGTCCCGCAGGGCGACTTTTACAAGCCGCGGGAAGCGGATTTACAGATTGCTCAGGTCCAGGAGGAGACGCGTGTCGCCGAGGTCGAAGTGCGGCGCGCGATCGAAAAGAACGAACGGCTGAGCAAGGCGATGGGCGAAAAGAAGCTGGGCGATCTCGCCAGCGATAACCTCTCGCCCGATGAGCTGCCGAAGACGCCGGACGACATGCGCCGCGAGGCGATCAAGAAACTCACCGCGACCAACGAGAACCTTTCCAAGATCCTCAAGAGTGAAGACGCCAAAACGCTCGAGAGCGTCAAGAATCAGTTGGCGAAGATCGGCGAGCCGCGCAAGGGAAGCGAAACTGAGGAATTGACGACTGCAATGAAGGCCGGCGACTTCAAGGCTGCGCAGGTTGCCTTGGAGAAGCTGAAGGCCGAGGCAGCAAAGGATCCTGCCAAGGCAGCTCAGGTGCAGGAGTCGCTCGACAAGCTCGCCGATCAGCTCACGAAGCTCGCTGACTCGAAGGAGAACGTTGAGAAGGAACTGAAGCAGGCCGGCCTCGATCCGAAACTCGCGTCGAGCCCTGAAGCGCTTGAGCGGGCGTTGGAGAACGCGAAGAATTTGAACGAGCAGCAGAAGCAGCAGATCCGCGAAGCGGCGAAGACGCAGCAGAAGGCCGCCGAAAAAATGAAGGAGCTCGGGAAGGCGTGCTCCGGCGCATGCCAGAACGGTGGAGGTCAGAAGGAAGGCAACAAGCCTGGTGCGTCGCCTGGGGGCGAGAAGGAAGGCGAGAAGCAGGCCGGCGGCTCCGGGAGCGGCAAAGAGGGAGAGCAAGGCAAGGAAGGCGCAGCGGGCAAGGCGGGCCAGAAGCCCGGCGGGCAAGGCGAAAAGGCGTCGGCCGGCAGCATGGGCGACATGCTCAGCGATCTCGAGGCACTCGACCAGATGCTCAGCGACGCCGAGGCCGCGATGGCCGAATCGGACAAGCAGGCCGAGGCGCTGGGGCAGTGCATGAGCGGGCAGTGCCAAGGCTCATCGTCATCGGCTGACAGCGGTCCGCCAAAGCGCATCGACGGCATCCGGCAGGGCGGTCACGGTCGCGCTGATGGTGGCCAAGGTCAGTTCCAGAAGTCACCGACCGGAACAAAGCTGCACAAACAGAAGATCGAAACGACCGCGGGCGACATCATCGCGCGGCAGTCCGTCGAAGGTCAGAGTGATCGCGGGGAGGCGTCGGTCCCGCTCGAGGCGGTGATCGGCGAGATCACGAAGAGCATGGAGCAGGGTGTCACTGAAGACGAGATCCCGCAGCACCTGCAAGAGCTCCACAAGACGTACTTCGGTGAACTCAAGAGTCGACTGGATACCCGCACGGACAAGGCGGCGGCCCCGGCTGCGGCGGCGGCCCCGGCCCCGGCCCCGGCGGCACCTGCCGGCAAGTGACGGAGTCCATCACGCACGCATGACACCAACACGCAAGCGCGTACCGCCCACGCTGATCGCGATTCTCGCTCTGACATTGGGGCTCCTGCTCGCCGGTTGTGGCGACCGGGAGTCCTTGGTCGTTTATGTCTCCGCTGACGAGGCGTTCGCGCGACCGATTCTGAAGGCATTCGAGGACGAGACGGGGATTCGCGTTGATCCTGTGTTCGACACCGAGGCGACGAAGACGACCGGCCTCGCCCAGCGGCTCCGCGCCGAGAAGAACAGGCCCCGCGCTGACATCTTCTGGTCGAGCGAAATCGCGCTCACGATCGAACTTGCCCAAGAGGGTGTGCTGGCACCGGCCACGCATGCAGACCTCGCGGCATGGCCCGTCCATCATCGCGATCCGGACGGTCGCTGGTACGCGTTCGCAGCGCGGGCGCGCGTCGTCGCATACGCCTCCGATCGCATCGCGGAGGAGGACGCTCCCGCCACTTGGACGGAGCTCGCGCAGGACCGCTGGAAAGGTCGCGTGGCGATGGCCGATCCCCGCTTTGGCACGACGCGGGCGCATCTCGGCGCGATGGTCACCGTGTGGGATCGCCACGTGATGCCAGGCTACTTTGACGCCTGGCTGCTCGGCCTCGCCGAGAATCGCATTGCACTGCTGACCAGTGGAAACGCGGGCGTGGTGCAGGCGATAGCGGAAGGTCAATTCGATGTCGGGATGACCGACAGCGATGATGTCTGGGCCGCGCAGGCTCGCGGGCTCAAGATCGGCTGCACGTTTCCGCGCCATCTGCCGGAAGGCGACTCGCGCGGCGGCACGCTGCTGATTCCCAACACCTGTGCCATGGTCGCCGGCAGCGCTCACCCTGAGCGAGCAGCGAGACTGCTGGTCTATCTCCTGTCGCCGGCGTGTGAGAAAGCGCTCGCCGCGAGTGACAGCCGCAACATTCCGCTGGGGCCGAGCTTCGCGCCGGATGTCGCCGCGAACGACAGTCCGTACTCGATGCCGGCCGATCCGCTCGCGGTCGACTGGGCCCGCGCGGCCGCGCAGACGGAGGCGGCGGTGTTGAAGACGATGGAGCGGCTCCGCGATGCGGCAACGGCAGCGGAACCTGCACCATCATCTCGTCCGGCGGAGGACGATGACGCTCCAGGCGCTGGTGACGACCGTGACTCAGCCGACCCAGTCGGAGGCGCGGCGCCGGCCCCGTGAACGCCGCGACCCATCAGCGCTGGCTGCTTCTCCTTCCGGCTCTGGTGCTGGCGATCGGCAGCGTCGCTTGGCCAGCACTGTCCCTTGGACTGGTCGACGCGATGCCGACCGGTCGGTCGCAGCCACCCATCACCGCACCCGACGGAGCGTTTTTCGGGACGTGGACGCTGTTCGCGTCGAGCGTGATGTGGACGACGGCCATCGCGGCGCTCGCGACGATCGGGGGCTGGCCGCTCGGACTCTGGATTGCTACGGCGCTGGCGGCGCCCTCCGGGACGCGTCCGTCGGCTGGTGCGTCGGGTGGCGTCCGACGGCGCGGTGGGCTTCTTGTCTTTCTCACCATCCTGCCGCTCTGCCTCCCGGCCTACCTGATGTTCTGGTCGCTGTGGCAGGGGATCGGCGCAGTCTCGCTGCTTGACGTGTCCTGGCTCGGGCCGTTGGGGTTGAACGTCGGCGAAGTCGGCCTGGCGGCGCGCTACGCAGTGCCGCTCCGTCAGACGATGCTCGTCGTCGGCCTCGCCGCGTGGGCGATGCCGCTGGCGGCGTGGACGGTCGCGGCGTGGCGAATCGCCCGGCCCGACGGAGCAGCGATGCTGCGGTCATTGGATCGCGCGTCGACGATCCAGCGGCTCGCGGGTGCATGGCGACACGACCGTGGAGCGATCCTGCAGGGCTTCGCAATCGCCTCGCTCGGTCTGCTCGGCGAAAGTGTCAGTTTCGATCTCGCACAGGTGCGCACCTACGGATATGAACTCCGCGCGCTCGATGCAACCGGCAGTTCACCGGCATCAGTGCTCTCGGCCGGTTGGCCCGCAGTCGCCATGGCGGCGCTGCTCCTTGGAGTGGCCGCGCGTGGACGGCGTCGTGCGGTCGGTTCGGGCGATCCGCGCGGCCGGGGCGTGCAGCGGCCGCATGGGCCTCATGGGGCGACGCGCGCGCTCGGCGCGATCGCGCTCGGCCTCGCGCTTGTTCCTGTCGTTCTCCTTTGTTTGCACGCGAATCCGTGGCACGAAATGCGGGTGTTCTTCGCCCTGTACGCTCGCCCGGCCATGTCGTCGCTTCTGCTCGCGCTCGCGTGCGGTGCCGTCTTCGCGATTGTGGCCGGATCGTTGGCGACTGCCTGGCTGCACCCCGCGCGGACTCCGCGCAGGGCTGCCTTGATCATCGGCGCGATGTGGATTCTCGCCGCGGCAACGCCGGCGACGCTGATCGCCCTCGCTCACGAGAGTGCGTGGAACCGGCCGCTCCTCGGTCCGCTCGTCTACGACTCGCCGCTCGTCCTGGTCCTCGCGCTGACGGGACGATTCGGAGCGATTGCGGTCCTGAGTGCCGCGCTGGCCGCCCGCGGCGAAGCGTCCGGCACGCGCGAACTCCGCACGATCGATGCGCCTGCGTCCATGGTCGGCTGGCTTCGGCTCGCGCGCCCTCCGGTCACGACGGCGGCGCTCACCGCGTTTGCTGCAGGCACCGCGCTCGCCTTCAGCGAGATCGCCGTCACGAGTAGACTCGTGCCGCCGCGCGTGCAGCTTCTGGCCACCAGCACTTTGAACGCCATTCACTACCAGCAGCCTGAGACCGTCATTCTCGCGTCGGTCGGCGCGCTCCTTCTTGGAGCTGCGGCCGCCGGCATCGTGGTATGGACGATGACGCGCCGCGCGCGGCTGGGCGGCGCGCTGCTTCGCGTTCTGCCGCTCGTCTTCTGTTGCGCGTGCTGCGCGATCGGAGGATGCGAGCCGCCGCCCGCTGGCGACGGACCGCCGCCAATCGACGCGGAGGTGACGCGCGGCACGCCAGGCTTCGGCCTCGGCCAGTTTCGCGTTCCCCGTGCAGTCGCGTACGACCCGACGAGTGAACGATTCTTTGTCGTCGACCGGCAGGGGCGGGTGCAGCGGTTTGATCGCCATGGCAAGGCCGAACTCGAATGGACGATGCCCGATACGCAAGTCGGCAAGCCGGTCGGGATCGCAGTGCATCCCGACGGCCGCGTTTTCGTCGGCGACACGCACTATCACCGCGTCATGGTCTTCACGCCGGAAGGCAAGGAGCTCGCTCGGTTCGGCGAATATGGCACGGGACCTGGCCAGTTCATCTATCCGACCGATGTCGCGTTCGGCAACGACGGGCGCGTGTACGTGGGCGAATACGGCGGCCACGACCGCATCCAGATCTTCACGCCCGAGTTCCGCTACGCCGGCGAGTTCGGCACCGCCGGATACGGCGAGCATGAGCTGAACCGTCCGCAGTGTCTTGCGTTCGATGGCCCGCAGAACGAGCTGTACGTGTCCGACTCCAACAACCATCGCATCGTGGTGTTCGATCCGGACGGCAGGCGCCTTCGGCAGTTCGGCCAGCCTGGCGAGGCGCCCGGAGACCTCTCCTATCCGCGCGGAATTCTGCCGCTCGGTGACGGCACGATGCTCGTCGTCGAATTTGGCAACCATCGCATTCAGCGTCTCGACACGACAACCGGCGCGCCGCGCGGCTGGTGGGGCGGCAAGAGCGGCGATCGGACGCCGCTCTTCGACCGCGAAGGACTCTCGATTGGGCGCATTTCGGAGTCCGACGCGGGACGGTTGAAGTATCCTTGGGACCTCGCGGGTGTCGCAGGCCGCGTGGCGGTGCTTGACTCGGGGAATGATCGGCTGATGATTGCGAAATTGCCGTGATTTGCGCGAAGCTGGGCGGTCCCGATGCCGGACTGACAGGCGCAACTGATCGAAGGATCACACTCGATGTTCGAGAACATTCCGCTGCGATTCGAACAGCCGACGTACCTGCTGCTGCTCATCCTGCTTGTTCCGGTTGTGCTCATGGCGCGACGTTCGTGGAACGCTGCGTCGCCCCAAAAGGCGTGGAGCAGCCTGCTGCTGCGATGTCTCGTCGTCGTGCTGCTTACGGCTTCGCTGAGCCAGCCCACACTCGTCAAGCGCGGCAAGGGACTTTCCCTGACGATCATCGCAGACCGCAGCGCCTCGATTCCGACGCAGCTCCGCGATCGAGTGGACACCTTTGTGAGTGGCCTGCCCGCGACAAAGAAGCCCGACGACCGGATCGGCACCATCGTCGTTGCCAGCGGATCGGAGATCCTCTCGCGTCCCGAGCAGGATGCGATCGTTCCGAAGCTGACGTTCCTCGGCGACAAGGATGCGACTGATCTCGCGTCCGGAGTTGCACTCGCTTTGGCGATGGCGACGCGCGACACGGCCAATCGGATTCTCCTCATCTCCGACGGCAACGAGAACCGGGGCAGCCTGCTCAAGGCAGCGGAGGCCGCCCGCGCCGCGAATATCCCGATCGACGTCATCGTTCTCGAGTACGCGCACCCGAATGAAGTGGTGTTCGAGTCGATCCAGGCACCGACTCGCACACGCGTCGGAGCTACCCAGAATCTCCGGCTCTTCATGCGCAGTCAGTCGGACGCCCGCGGCCGTCTGACCTTGCTGGAGAACGGCAAGCCCGTTGATCTTGATCTGGACTCGCCGAGCGACTCCATCGAAATCGAATTGAAGGCCGGACCCAACATCAAGGAAGTGCCGATCTCGTTCGACGAAGGCGGCGCTGTCCGCTTCGAGGCGGTGTTCGAACCGTATGGCGAGAACGCCGACTCCGTGCTGCAGAACAACGTCGGCACGGCGGTGACATTCGTGGCGGGCGGCGGCAAGCTGCTCATCCTCGATGTCAGCACCGACGAGTCGTCAACGCTTGCCAAGGCGCTGCGCGAAGGCGGACTGAGCGTCGATGTCAGAACACCCGACGAGATCATCGATCCAACCACCGCGCTGAACGGCTACGACGTCGTGATTCTCGCGAACGTACCGAAATGGGCGATCGATCCCGCGACCGACCGGGCCCTCCGTTCGAGCGTTCACGACATGGGCATCGGATTCATGATGCTCGGAGGACCGGAGAGCTTCGGCGCCGGCGGCTGGATGGACAGCGAAGTCGAGAAGATGCTGCCGGTGAAACTTGATCCGCCGGCGTCGCGACAGCTCGTGCGCGGCGCGCTCGCGCTCATCGTGCATGCCTGTGAGTTCGCCGCGGCCAATTACTGGTCGGCGGAAGTCTGCAACGCCTCGATCAAGACGCTCAGCCGTCTCGACCTGATCGGCATTGTCACGTTCATGGGCATGGGGGGCGGCGCCTGGCATTTCCCGCTGCAGGAAGCGGGGGACAAGAGTGCCGCGTTCGCCGCCGTGAAGTCGATGGTGGTCGGCGACATGAGCGAGTTCGAGACGTCGGTGAACACTGCATACGTGGGGCTGGCGAAGTCGAGCGCCGGCCAGAAGCACATCATCATCATCTCGGATGGCGATCCCGCGCCGCCGTCACGAGCGACGCTGCAGAAGTGCAAGGACGCCAAGATCACGATTTCGACCGTCATGCTGTCCGGCGGATTGGGGCACGGGACTGCGGGTGACTACGCGAGCATGAAGGACACGGCCAACTTCACCGGAGGGCGTTTTCACGAGGTGAAGAACCCCAAGCAGCTGCCGCAGATCTTCACGAAGGAAGCGACTGTCGTGACGCGGTCCCTCATCAGCGAAGGCGACTACAAGCCGCAGGTGTCGACGTCCATCTCGGGACCGCTCAAGGGCATCAGCGCGGTACCGGGCGTCAGAGGGTACATCGTGACCGTGGCGCGGCAGGGACTGGCGCAGACGCCGATTCTCATTCCGTCGAAGGATGGCAATGATCCGCTGTTCGCGTGGTGGAACTATGGCATCGGCCGGAGCGTCGCCTTCACCTCGGATGCGACGCACCGCTGGGGCGAGCAGTGGACGAGCTGGTCCGACTATCGCGCGTTCTGGGAGCAGACCGTCCGCTGGCTGATGCGGCCACCGTCACCGTCGAACATCGCGATGCGTATCCGTCTCGAAGGGGAGACCGCGGTCGTCGAAGTCGAAGCTATTGGCGACGACAACACCTTCATCAACTTTCTCAGCGGCGACGCGACAGTCCTTGATCCGGAAGGCAACTCGAAGCCGCTTGATCTGCAGCAGATCGGCCCCGGCCGCTATCGCGCCGAGTTCGCCGCGAGCGAAACCGGCGGCTACCTCGTCAACCTGACGGTGCCGGTGGACCGCGAGGGGCAGATGGCCGCGTCGAGTGTGCAGGCGGCATTGAACATCGCGTATCCGAAAGAGTTCCGCGCCGTGCAGCACAACGCCGCGCTGCTCCATCGCGTCGCCGACGAGACCGGCGGCCGCGTGATGACCCTTGGCGATCCCGCGCTCGCCAATGCATTCGATCGCACGGCGCTTCCGATGCCGCGATCCGCCAAGCGCGTGTGGGACCTCATGGCATATCTCGCCGCGGTGTTCTTCCTCGCAGATGTCGCCGTCCGCCGGCTCGCACTCGAACGAGGCGTGATTCGGCGATTTGCCGAGCGGATCCTCGGTCGCACGGAACACGTCGGCGAGTCGACGGTGGCCGCATGGAAGACTGCTCGCCGCAAGGCAGGTCACGCAGGCGACAGACGCGAAGGGGCCGATGGGACGGGCAGCGCCGAGGAGCGGCGCGCGCGAGCCGACGCGACGCGCACTGCAGCGGCCACGCGTTTCGACGGCGATGAGAGCGCCGCGCTCGACGTCGCCGGTGAAACGAAAGGAGAACCCGGCACGCGCGAGTCGCGGCTGCGCGAACCCGCATCACCGACAGACGAACTGAAGCCGGCGACACCGGAAGATCCGCACACGTCACGGCTGCTGAGAGCGAAGCGGCGGGCACAGCACGATACCGGTGGCGACTCGAGCGGCAACGCGTCCCGTCCCGATTCCGGCGCCGGCCCGGACGAAGGCGGGAAGCCACGTGGTTGATCCCGAACTCCCTGAAGCGGCGCCGACCATCCCGCGCCGCGAAGATCTCGAAGGCGGATTCGACGACATCGAGTCGGTCCGCACGCGCTGCGAAAAGTTTCGGCAGCTCTTCCTCGCGCTGCGCAAGGAGATCGGCACCGTGCTGGTCGGACAAGGGGAAGTAGTCGACCTCACGCTTGCGGCGCTGTTCGCCGACGGACACGTGCTGCTCGAAGGTGTGCCGGGGCTGGGCAAGACGCTGCTCGTGCGGGCGCTCGGGTCGACACTGGGCCTGACGTTCTCGCGCGTTCAGTTCACGCCTGATCTGATGCCCGCGGACATCACGGGAACAACGTTGTTCGTCGAAGATCTGAAGACGGGCAAGCGCAGTTTCTCGTTTCGCCCCGGGCCGATCTTCGCACAGCTGGTTCTCGCGGATGAGATCAACCGGGCATCACCGAAGAGCCAGTCGGCGCTGCTCGAAGCGATGCAGGAGAAGAGCGTCACCGTCGGGGGCGTGACCCGTCAGCTTGAACGTCCCTTCTTCGTGATGGCCACGCAGAATCCGATCGAGCAGGAAGGGACGTATCCGCTTCCGCAGGCGCAGCTCGATCGCTTCCTCCTGAAGATCACCGTGCCCGTGGTGAAGCGCGAAGAGCTGAACGAGATTCTCAAGCGGACGACGACTTCCATCGCGACGTCCGCACGGCAGATGCTCGACGCCCCGCGCATCCTCGCTGCACAGCGGTTGGCGCGGCAGATCGTCGTCGCGCCGCACGTGCAGGATTATCTGATCCGGCTCGTGCTCTCGACGCATCCCGGCGGCGAGTTCTGTCCCAAGGAACTCAACGAGTACATCCGCATCGGCGTCAGTCCGCGCGCGGCGCAGGCGATTGTCAGCACTGCGAAGATCGCCGCGCTCATGGACGGCCGCTACGCCGTGTCGTTCGGTGACGTGCGCAAGGTCGCGGCGCCGGCGCTGCGGCATCGCATCGAGCGCAGCTTTGAAGCGGAAGCCGACGGCGTGACGACCGACGACATTGTGAAGGCGTTGATCGAGCGCCTTCCGACCGACGAAGAACAGGCCGCAGCCAACGCGCGCGACGCTGCCGCGACGAGTGGCCAGCCGATCGGTCTGCTCAAGCGTGCAGCGGGCGACATCGTCGGCGCGCTGTCAACAGGAGGCGGCCGCCGATGAGCTCCGCGAATTCGTTCCTCGGATCGAGCGCCACCACATTCTCGAACAAGCCGGCAATCATGAAACGACCCGAACGGGTCGACGATCTGATCGACGGCAGGCTCATGGCGCGGCTCGATCAGATCGACATCGTCAGCCGCAAGATTTTCGCGGGCAAAGTGCAGGGTGAGCGGCGCAGCAAGCGGCGCGGCATCAGCGTCGAGTTCGCGGATTTTCGTCCGTACGTGCACGGCGACGATCTCCGCTTCGTCGACTGGAACATCTACGGCAGACTGGACCGGCTGTTTCTGAAGGTGTTTCTCGAAGAGGAAGATCTCTCGCTCCTCGTGGTCATCGACGCAAGTCCGTCCATGCGCTGGGGGAACCCGGACAAGTTCGTCTTCGTCCAGCGGCTGGCGATGTCGCTGGGGTACGTCGGGCTCGTCAATCACAACCGCGTGTCGTTTGCGTCGTTCGGATCGGCTGCGAACGGCGGCGAGCTGCAGCGGCTGTCGAACATGCGCGGACGGCGACGCACGGCGGAGATGGGCAAATGGCTCATCCGGCAGGATCCGACCGCGACTCCGAAAACCGATCCAACCGCGGTCGATCCGTCGAGCGCCATCAGTTTCGACGACGCGATGCGCACCATCGCACTCTCGCGTCAGGGACGCGGTGTGATGATTATTTTGAGCGATTTCCTTTTCAAGCAGGGCTACGAGAAGGGACTGCGCTACGTCACCGGCGGCGGCTACGACGTCTTCGCCATGCAGATCCTCTCGCCTGAGGAAATCGATCCCGCCGCCCACGGCGTTGCCGGGGACTTGAAACTCGTCGACGTCGAAGATCGCGATGTCAATGAAGTGACGATCACGCCGCCGCTGCTCAAGGCATATCGGGACCGTTTGAATGCGTACTGCGGCACGATGCGGGACTTCTGCGTGCGACGTGGCGTGACGCATGTCGTGGTGGACACCCAGACGGACATCGATGCGCTGCTGATGGATTACCTGCGCAAGCGAGGGCTGCTGCGATGACCTGGCTGACTCCGCTCGCGGGCATCCTGCTCGCGGCACTCACCATTCCTCCGCTCGTGGCGCTGTACTTCTTGAAGCTGCGCCGTCTGCCACGGCCGATCGGTAGCACGCTGCTGTGGAAGAAGTCGCTCGAAGATCTGCGGGCCAATGCTCCGTTTCAGCGGCTGCGGATGAACATTCTGCTGATCCTGCAGCTGCTGGTCTTGGGGCTGCTCGCCTTTGCGCTCGCGCAGCCGCAGGTCGACACCGGCTTGCGGCGCGGCGGACGCACGGTGCTGCTGATCGACAACTCGGCGTCGATGAACGCGATTGATGTCAGCGAAGATCGCACGAAGCCGACGAGCCGCCTCGAACTGGCGAAGACCGACGCCATCGCCCGGGTCGAGAAGCTGTTCGGCGGCAGCGGACTGTTTTCCGGCAGCGCGGGGGAAGTGATGGTCATTGCCTTCGCCGATCGGGCCGAGGTCCGATGCCCCTTCAGCGACAGCCGGACGCAGGTGATCGATGCGATCCGCGGCATCGAGGCCACCGACGGACGAACGAAGATCGGCGAAGCGCTGCAGCTGGCGCGGGCGTACACGATGTCGGTCGATCCCGACAAAGTCGATCCCACGGCGGTGGAGCAAGCCGCACTGGTTGTGTTTTCCGACGGCCGCATCGAAGACCTGGATGCGCAGGCGAAGAAGACCGGCGAGGAGATTCTCTACAACCGCGTCGGCAGCATGAGCGCTGACAACGTCGGTGTGATCGCGATCGCCGCCGAGCGCAGCGTTGATGATCCCGACCGGATCCAGGCGTTCGCAGCGATCGCCAACGGCAATGCGGCGGAGGTGCAATGCGACGTTCAGCTCTCGGTCGACGGCCGACCGCGCGCGATCACGCCGGAGCCCGTCGTGATCCCGGCTGCGAACTCCAGCGCCGCGGTTGATGTCGCGCCGGAGCTGCGGATGGGCGACAGCCGCGTCACGCCGGGGCGCGAGCAGGTGGTATTTTTGCCGTTCGCTCAGCCGCGCGACGCGATCATCTCCGTCCGTCAACTCCGCGAGGACGATCTCGCCGTCGACGACACCGCATCGCTGGTCGTGCCGCCGGCGCGCCGGCTGCGCGTGGCACACGTTTCCGACTCGGCTGAGGCGTTCGGATTGAAGACGGTGCTGGGCGGCATGCGGCTCGAAAGCTACGCCGCGTTCTCTGTCGCCGAGTTCGAGAAGCTCATCGCGGACGGCGACACGGAACGCTTCGACGTCATCGTGCTCGAAAGCTACACGCC
The DNA here is from genome assembly GCA_034439815.1 of Phycisphaerae bacterium. Lineage (GTDB taxonomy): Bacteria > Planctomycetota > Phycisphaerae > Phycisphaerales > SM1A02 > JAEUIT01. The sequence continues at coordinate 1,660 of JAWXBD010000105.1, read as the reverse complement.
GTCCGAAGGCGTCGTGCTGCCGCCAGGCCGGTATCTGAGCTGGAGCGGGTCGCCCGTGCCTGAGTTCAAGCCGTATGCCGAGCACAAGGGGGTGTATTTCCGTGCGGCGCGCCAAGAGCATCCAATTTTCCGCTCGGTGAATCTGGTCGACCTCTGGGTTGGCAGGGCCGACGCGATCAGCCCGCCTGCGGAGGTGGAAGTGCTGATGGAAGGAACCGACGGCGGATTGATGTTCGCGCTCGATCGTGGCGGTCTGCGGATTCTGCATGTCGCGTTTGCCCCGCTGGAGTCCCTGTGGCCGATGCAGCGCTCGTTTGTGAACTTTGTTCCGAACGCGCTGGAGTGGCTTGGCTCGGCAGGGGAGGCGCTGGCGCTCGCGGGTCTGCAGCCCGGCGAGACAGCGTCGATTCGATTGCCCTCCACAGCGACCAACGTCACACTCCAGTTCCCCGACGGTCGTACGGAAGATGTCACGCTCGCCTCGCCGGGCCAGTTCAACTACGGCCCGATTCGGCGCGTGGGGATCTACACGATCTCCTGGTCAGAGCCGAACCACGCCGAACGGCAGGAACGACGGTTCGCCGCAAATCTGCTGAACGCCCGCGAGGGTTTGATCACGCCTGCTGTGACGCTGGCGCTTGCGAGCGGCGGCGTGGAAGGCACCAGCGTCGGAGCGAACACGCGCTCCGCCGTGTGGCCGATCCTGCTCGCCGTGGCGATCGCGCTGTTGCTGCTCGAGTGGTGGGTGTATCAGCGGCGCACGGCGTGAACGGAGTGGAGCGAGGGGCCGCGGCCACGGCGACAACGCCAGAGGAGTCGTCCGGTCGGGTGCCGGAGGCGCGCGGGCTTCCTCTCCTCGACGCCGGGCGCGGCCGTCCGTCGGCACTCGCACGGCGGGCAGCCGATCTATCTCATCGTCTTCCTCCTCATCGTCATCGAGGTCGATGCCTCGTCCGAAGTCAGGCTGGAGATTCGCGCAGCTCCGCAATCGGCCCGGACTGTCCTGCAACTGATTCATGAGGCCACCTCCAGTGACTGGGCCCGCTCGATCGACGCGCTCACCATTTCGGGCAGAAGGCTTCGCGTCGCCGGTGCGATCCAGACGCAGTCATCCGGATCGATGGCGAACCAGTGGCGGAGGCGCTCCGAGCGTTCAGCAACGCGCGGGAGGCCCACGCCGAACGACCATGCGGCGCGACGATCGCTGAGCGCAGACCACTGCTCCCACGCGGGGACGGCGACGGGTTGCCCACGCGGCACGGGCACGTCGTGCAGCAGGGTCCACCGCGCCTGCGGTGCATCAAGCACTGCGTACAGCGCCGCGGCCCACGACCGGTGATCGATCGGCCTCGCCAATGGGGATTCGCCTCCGTCGTCCGACGGCCGTGCAAGTTCGATGGCCATCCGCACCGCCGCGCACGTCACCTGCAGCACGAGCGGCATCGGATCTTCGACAGTCGGCCCGAGCTCCATGAGCTCATCGATGATGTCCGCGGCCCGGCGCAACGCGGGTGGAACATGCGGTGACCGCAGCCGGCGCGGCGGTTCGTCCGGGCGGCGCGGCGACCAGTCGTCCGGCTGCGTGGGTCGCCATCGTCGGCCGCGGAGCCGCGTCGAGTCGCTGCCGTCGTGTGTGCCGTCATGCGCGCCCTCGTCTTCC
>JAWXBD010000104.1:0-11590 GCA_034439815.1 Phycisphaerae bacterium | reverse complement strand
GTCGTCATTGAAAGTCATACGCGGATCGGCCAGAACTGCACGCTGTTTCAGTTCGCCGTCGTCGGCGGCACGCCGCAGGATCGCAAATACGACGGCGAAGTCACGTGGTGCGAAATCGGCCATCGCAATCACATTCGCGAACACGTCACGATTCACCGCGGCACCGGCAACGGCGGCGGCCTGACGAAGATCGGCAATGAAAACTTGGTGATGGTGGACGCCCATCTCGCCCACGATGTCCAGGTCGGCGACCGCTGCACGATCGCCAACAACGTCATGGTCGCCGGCCACGTCGTGATCGAGGACGACGCGACGCTTGCAGGTGCTGTCGGCGTCCACCATTACGTCACGATCGGCCGCGGCGCGTTTATCGCCGGCATGGCGCGGGTCGAGAACGATGTGCCGCCGTACATGACGTTTGGCGAGAGTTCCAAAGGCGCCCGGTTCATCCCCAACATCACGGGCATGAAGCGTCATGGGTTCAGCGAAACCACGCTACGGGCGATCCGCGAGGTCCATCGGGTGCTGTGGGGCCGGCGGAGCGAGCGGCGCGATGCACAGCTTGCGGGGCATGGTGGGCTCGGTGGGCCCGGAGGTAGCAACGAGTCGCTGTTCGACCGCATCGCGGCACTTCGAACTGAGTTTGCAGCGATTCAACCGGCGGTGGAACTGCTCGATGCGTACGCCCGCAGTCTCAACGGGGTGAAGGGACGCGCCCATGAGCGCCATCGCCGCGACGACAAGCACGCCGCAGTCGCCCGAACGGCCGGTGCCGCGTCGGTTGAGTCCTCCGCCTGAACGCACTGATCAGCTTTGATCGCAACTGCCTCTCAACTCGATCTTCGAACAGCCCGATAAGAGATCGACGCGTCGACGAATTCGGTGTCTCGTGCACCGTCACGCCATTCAACCTGTGGAACGACTTCATGCGCATCGTGCTCGACGACCGACTCTGCGAATGTGAGGCGAGCAGCATCGGCGCCGCCGTGGCTGCCGCGGCTGATCTGGCCGAGCGCGAGGGTCGCCACATCGTCGATGTGTTCGTCGACGGGCAAGCGTGGGGCGATGCCGAGCTTGCCAGCGCCGAGCGGCTCCGCGGCGCGGCCGACGAAGTCCGGGTGACGTCCGTCCGCCCCGGTGAACTGGTGCGGGAGACGTTTCTGCACGCCGCGACCGCGCTCCTCGAAGCGGAACAGCTGCAACGCAATGCCGCCAAGCTCATGCAGGCCGATCAGTCGACCGAAGGGTTCGACGCGCTTCTCGCCGCGCTCGGCATCTGGGTCAACATTCACAAAGCGACCGCGCAGGGTGTGCAGTTCGCACAGCTCGACGTCCTCTCCGTCACGACGGCTGAAGGCACGTTTGACGAAGCGGTGACCGATCTGAACATGCGGCTGAAGAGCCTGCGCGACGCGATGCAGCAGAATGATTCGGTCGCAATCTGCGATTCCCTTCTGTATGAGTTTCCGCTCACGACACGCCGCTGGGCCAGTCTCCTCGCCGAGCTTGCCCGTCGTGCCGATGCCACGTTGAAGCGATAATCGTTCCAATTCTCGAGCCGCGAATCTCCCCCCCTTCCACTTTCCACCAACCAAGGCAGCGCCCCAATGACCGGAACGCGAGGAGCAACGACGAGCGTCCACCAGATGATGGAACGGGCGCAGGCCGCGCTGCAGCGGAACCATTGGTTCGAGGCGGAGCGCCTGTCGCATCGGGGACTCGAGATGGCTCGATCGTCGCGCGACTTCATGCTGATGTCCCGCATCACGCTGCCGCTCCAGGAAGCGCGGCGCCAGCGGCTTCAGCAGGCGTTTGACGTCGGATCGCTGCGCATCGTTGATGAGAGTTTCGGTGAAGAGATCCGCGTGGAAACCGGGTGCTATCTCGTGCAGCCGCCACTCGTCGGCGCCGACGCACGCAGGCTGCGCCTCGCCGCGCTCGAACAGGAAGTCCCCGCCGCCATTCTGTGCCGTGAACCGGTCACCAAGCTGAAGCTCTGCCCGATCGTCGCGATCGGCCAGGTGACGATTCGAACCAAGGTGGATCCGCCGACGCCGTGGGAGCGGCCGAGTCTCGAATGGCTCGCCGCCGCGCTCGAATCACTCGGCGACGCCGCCATCGAAACACTCGATATGCGCTGCGACCCGATCCGGCTCGTCGACGCGATCCTCGCTCGACTCGACGCGTTGCCCGATCATGAAAAGCTGCATCAGGCGCTGGCCGACGCCTGCAAAGCCGCAGCGACCGCCATCGCTGAAGGACGCGTGCCGCCGGAGCCGCCGCCCGTGGGTGACGGCGACGAAGAGGCTGCAGCCGCGACGGAAGACGAGTAGTTTGCGCGCTCGGAAGCAGTCCTGCGGGCGCACACTCGCTCTGGAGTCCACACTCGTTTTTGGCGAGTCCCGTCAGCGCCAGTCGAGCCCTTCGTCGAACGTGTTCAGATTCTCGCAGCCGTCGTCGGTCACGATGACCATGTCCTCGACACGGATGCCGCCGATCGCTTTGCAGTAGAGACCTGGCTCGATCGTGAGCGCGTCGCCGCGCACAAGTGTCGGCCCCTTGAAATCCAAAAGCGGTGGCTCATGCACGTCGAGTCCGACGCCGTGTCCTGTTCCGTGCGTCATGCCGCACCACGTGAAAGGCGCGTCCGCCGGCGGTTGACCGCTTTCATAGCCATGCGCGGTGAGCTCGCCGAGCGTCGCCTTGTGCACTGCTCCACCCGTCACGCCCGTGCGCACCGCGCGTTCCGCTGCGTGCTTCGCGGCAACGACCGCCGCGTGCATCCGCGCGACTTCGTCGGGGACTGCGCCGTGCACGACGGTGCGCGTGCAGTCGCCGTTGAAGAGCGTGCGCCGGTTGCGCGGAAAGATGTCGATGATCACCGGCTCGCCGGTGCGCAATGGCCCCCGGCCGTGTTCATGACAGTCCGCGCCGAGCGTTCCGCCGGCGACGATGGATTCAGGATTCTCGTAGCCCATGTCGAGCAGCAAGCGATCGATCGCGCGGCGCACCGCTTCACTTGTCAGCGCTTCGCCGCTACGCATCAGCGAGCCATCATCGGCAGCGTCAGCACGAGCGACCATTTCGCATGCCATCCGCATCGCCTCCTCGGTGGCCGCCTGCGCTTCGCGCAGCCACTCGACTTCCTGGGCATCCTTCGACCGGCGCTCGCGCACGCCAAAGTCAGCGTCGAAGCACACCGCAATGCCCGCGTGGCGCAGATGCTCGGCGAAAATCAGCGGAAACGTGCGATCGGCGATCGCCTCCTGCACACCGGCGCGCCGCAGACATTCCGCGAGCGCCTGCGCTGTCGCGGTCTCGCGGTCCCCGGAGAGTCCTTGCGCCGGTTCAAAGTCGCGCGGACATGCAACGCAGGACGCACGCGCGGTGCGCCGCGCGCGATCCATCTCGATGTCACGCAGAATGAGCACCCGCTCTTGGCCTATCTGCGCAAACGCGACCGGATCGCCGACCAGAAAACGCACCTGGCGATAGATCGAACGATTGACGGCTGGAATGCCAGCCATGACATGAGCGGTGATGCTGCGGTCGGTGAGCGGTGCCATGGACTGCGAAGACTACCAGCGCGGCAAATGACCCCGTGCCGTTCAGACCCCGCGCCGTTCAGACAGGAAGACATCGCACCAGCAGCGCCGTCATGTCATCCGGCTGCGCTGTTCCCGCAGTGTGCCGATACACCGCGGCCTTCAGGCGTTCGATGATCTCGGCAGACGGGTGCTGTGATGATTCGAGCAGTGACTCCGCGAGACGATCGGGACCGAACTGCTCGCCGCCGGCGCTGGCCCATTCAAAGAACCCGTCCGACACAATCATCAGAATGTCGCCCGGTTCAAGCGTGAGCTGCGTGCCAGGATCCGCGCCCAGATCATCGAGGACGCCGAGGGGCAGACCGTGCGTGGGCGTCTCGACAACGCGGTGCTCGCGTGCCCGATAGAGGAGTATGGGCCCGTGGCCCGCCGACAGAATCGTGATCTGCCGCGACGAAGGCACGAGCACACCTGCGAAGAGCGTGACGAACTGTCCGTTCTGTGTGTCGGTATGCACGAGCCGATTGAGCCGCGCGAGCAGCGGCTCGATCGGAGCGTCTTCGACGAGCGTCGCCCGCGCATACGCACGGCACACCGCCGCCATCAGTGACGGCCCAATTCCGTGGCCCGTGACGTCGGCGAGTACAAAGACGACTTCACCGCGCGGCGTCACCATCCAGTCATAGAAGTCGCCGCCCGTTTCGTCGGCCGCCTCGCTCCAGCCGGCGATGTCGAATCCCGGCGCTTCCGGCAGCGATGTCGGCAGCAGCCCCCGCTGGATGTCGCGGGCGATCGCGAGCTTGGCGCTCATCTGCTCTTTCTCCGCTGTCACGCGGGTGAGTTCCGCGAGATGCCGCACGAGACGGCGCCGCAGATCGAGAATGGCGACCGCCAAGGTGCGCGTCTCGTCACGCTGCTGCATGGCGACGCGCTCGAACCTTTGCAGTGACTCGTCGTCGTCGGCGAACTCGTCGGTTGCGAACGCGCGGACCGACTGGGCAAGCTGCACGATCGGGCGTGCGATGCGCCGGCCAAGGAAGATGGCCGCGAGCGCCGCTGGCAGCGTCACGAGCAGCGTGATTGCGCTCTGCCACGCCAGGTTCCGCACGGCAATCGCGCGCAGTTCGTCAAGCCGCACGTCGGCGCCGACGACCACCGTTCCCGACCTTGTCGGCACAGGCCGAAAGATGGAGCGGAACGAGCCGTATTCATCGGAGTAGTCGGCGAACCGCGTCACGCCGTCGGCAAAGCTTGCACGCAGCTCGGACGGCGGCCGTTCGTAGCGCTTCCGAAGTTGCGGCGCCTCCCCTGCTGTCCGCTCCGCGACGCTGCGACTGGTCGTCTCCACGAAGATGTCATCGCCGTCCACGATGCACGTGTAGAGGTAGGTCACCTCCGCTTCATCCGCGACCGTGGTCAGGCGGGCAGCGAGGGCTTCGTACGCCGGTATATCAAGATCGCCGCGTGCGATGCGCCCATGCACGTCGTCCGGCACGAGCGCGTCGGCCGATGCCGCGAGCGCCCGCAGCTTGGCGTCGACACCGAGGAGCGCGGCCCCAGTTTCCGCGCGATACGCGAACCACGCAAGCAGCAGCGCCACGGCGAGCGCCGTGCCGACGGCTAGCGCCACGATCTTCCGCGCGATCGATCCGTGCGGGCCTGCATCAGGGTGACTGTTCGTCATACTGTGCGCGGCGCTACGCCCGGGTCATGCGCCGATACTTCAGTCGATGCGGCGTGATCTCTTCACCCGTGCGCTTGCGCCGATCGTCTTCGTACTCGGTGAAGTTGCCGTTGTAGAAGAAGACCTGCGAATCGCCTTCGAACGCAAGGATGTGCGTGCACAGCCGATCGAGGAACCATCGATCGTGGCTGATGCAGACGACGCAGCCGGCGAAGTTCTCGATCGCCTCCTCCAGCGCCCGCATCGTGTTCACGTCGATGTCGTTCGTAGGCTCATCGAGCAGAATGACGTTCGCGTGGCTGCGCAGCATGCGCGCCAGATGCACGCGGTTGCGTTCGCCGCCAGAGAGCGACTCCACGAGCTTCTGCTGATCGCTGCCGGTGAAGCCGAAGCGCGACACGTACGCGCGGCTGTTGACCTTCACGTCGCCGAGCTTGAACTCTTCGTCGCCGTCGGAGATGACTTCCCACACGTTCTTCTTGCCGGGCAGCGAATCGCGCCCCTGCTCGAGGAACGAAAGCTTCACGGTCTCGCCGACGCGGAACTCGCCGCTGTCGGGCTTCTCCTGGCCCGTGATCATCCGGAACAGCGTGGTCTTGCCCGCCCCGTTGGGACCGATGATGCCGACAATTGCGTTCGGCGGAATGCTGAAGTTCACGCTGTCGAGCAGCAGCTTGTCGCCATACGCCTTGCTCACGTTCTTTGCTTCGATGACGAGATTGCCGAGGCGCGGCCCTGGCGGAATGTAGATCTCAATTTCCTTCGCGCGCTTCTCGCCGTTCTCCGAAAGCATCCGTTCGTACGACGCGACGCGGGCCTTGCTCTTGGACTGGCGTCCCTTCGGATTCTGTCGGATCCAGTCGAGTTCGCGCGCCAGCGTCTTCTGCCGCACGCTCTCCTGCTTGTCCTCGGTGTCGAGCCGCTTCGTCTTCTGTTCGAGCCATCCCGTGTAGTTGCCTTTGTAGGGGAGGCCTTCGCCGCGATCGAGCTCGAGAATCCAGCCTGCAACGTTGTCGAGAAAGTACCGATCGTGCGTGACGGCGATGACCGTGCCTTCGTACTTCTGAAGATGCACTTCGAGCCACGCGACACTCTCGGCATCGAGGTGGTTCGTCGGCTCGTCGAGGAGGAGAATCTCGGGCTTGCGCAGCAGCAGCCGGCAGAGCGCGACGCGGCGGCGCTCGCCTCCGGAACACGTATCGAGCGTCTGCTCCGGCGGAGGACAGCGCAGCGCGTCCATCGCCATCTCGAGACGGCTGTCGAGATCCCACGCGCCGATCTGATCGAGTTTCTCCTGCAGCTCGCCGCTGCGATTCAAGAGCTTCTCCATCTCGTCAGGACTCACGTCCGTGGAGAGCTTGTCGTTCACGCGGTCGTATTCGGCGAGCAGTGCGTAGACGTCCTGTGCACCTTCGCGCACGACCTCAATCACGCTGCGTTTCTCGTTGAGCAGCGGCTCCTGTTCCAGATAGCCGATCTCGAATCCTGCCGCCGCCCACACCTTGCCTTCAAAGTTCGTGTCGATGCCGGCCATGATCTTCAGCAGCGTCGACTTTCCGCTGCCGTTCAAGCCAAGCACGCCAATCTTTGCACCGTGGTAGTACGACAGGTTGATGCCCTTGAGAATGACCTTGCGGTCAATCGTCTTGGTCACGCCGAGCATCGAGTAGATGATGCGGGTCTGGTTTCGAGAGTCGTTCGTCGGGGCTGCCACTGAGATCGCTCCGCAAAGTGAAAGATCGGTATGGTAATGCGCAATGCGCCTCGCGTTCGTTGGGATCCGACATTACCGCGGCATCCAGTCGCTCGATCTGCCACTGGGCTCGACGACCACGCTCATTGGTGAAAACGCCTACGGCAAGTCGAACCTGCTAGATGCGCTGCTCGTCTGTCTTGGCGCCGGCGCCGTGGACGGGGAGTTCGCATTTCTCCCCGGCGATTTTCACCCGCGGGCCTTTCCAGCCGGCAGCGCCATCGCTGCCCTGGATCATGAACCGATCGTGATCACGCTCGGATTTCGTGAGACGAAGGATGACGAATGGCAGTCGGACGACGATTGCGAACAGCTGCGTTCGCATGTCTACGCCGGTCAACGCGGAGACGCACGGCTGACATTTCGCGTGGTGGCCACGCTCGCTCCCGACGGCGAACGCATCGATGTGAAGACCGTGTTCATCGATGCCGACGACCGCGTCAAGGGAGGACCGACAGGTCAAGCGACGATCGAACTGCTGCGCAAACGATCACCGTTTCTCCTGCTCAAGGCAGATCGCTACTTCACGCGCCCCTCCCGTGTCGACCGCCTCGCGCACGAAGACGGCGCAACGCGTCCACTGCCGCTCGAAGACCGGCTCGCCGCGGAAGTCACCGAGGCATATCTCGCACTGTCGCGCCTCCATGAACCGCGCCGCAATGCGGACTTCGAACGCGGACTCGACGCAGCCCGCGCGTATGTCGAGCGCTTCGGCGGCGACCGGCTGCGTGAGCGCGTGCAGCGCTTTCTGCCGCAACAGCCGCCGGCCAACGGCGCGGGAGTCAGCCTTGCTGCGCGGAGCATGGCGCTGATGATGATTCTCGGCGGAATTCTCGATGCGAAAGGCGCGAACACATTCGGCCCCGGCGCGATGCCCACCGTCGCGATTGAGGATGCGGAGGCGTACCTGCATCCAGTCGTACTCGCATCCGTTGCCGCTGTGATGCAGGCCATTCCGGCGCAGAAGCTCATCACGACGAACTCAGGTGAACTGCTGTCCATGCTTCCGCTGCCGTCGCTGCGCCGGCTGGTGCGCGGCACCGACCGCACGCACGTCTATCGCACCGGCGTTGATTCGCTGAGCAACGACGATCTGCGCCGCATCGGGTATCACGTGAAAGCAAATCGCGGCACGTCGCTCTTCGCACGCTGCTGGCTGCTCGTCGAGGGCGAATCGGAGTTCTGGCTCCTGCCGCAGCTCGCGGAAGTGCTTGGTGTCGACTTCGCGCTCGAAGGCGTGCGCCTGATGGAGTTCGCGCAATGCGGCGTCGACCCGCTCATCCGGTTTGCGGATGATCTCGGCATCGAGTGGCACATTCTGTGTGACGGAGATTCCGCCGGCCGCGGCTACCGCGCGACTGCCGAGTCACTACTGCGCGGCCGCCCGCGCGACAAACACATTTCCATCATTGCGCAGCGGGATATCGAGCACTGCCTGTGGGAGGCCGGCTATGCGGAGGTGTATCGCAACGCGGTGAAGGTCTCGGCGCCGAAGCGATTCGATCGACGGCTGCGCGTCGAGAATCCGACGCCGACGATCGAGCGCGCCGTGCGTTTTCGTTCGAAGCCCGGCATGGCGATCACCGTCGCCGAAGCAGCAGCAGCGCGCGGCCCGGAGGGTGTTCCCGCGCCCCTCAAGCATGCGATTCTCGCGACGGCTGCGCTGGCGCGGGCGTCGGTGCCGGAGTGAGCCGCTGCCGGGCGCTCTCCTCATCGAGCCGCTTCTTCACGGCCACGAGCAGCGCGTCCCGCGCGATACGAAACTCCGACGTTGGTGCCCACATGCGGATTGCCCACAGCATGCGGGTGTTGCCCATGTCGGTCATGACGATTTCGAATGGCAGCTCCGGAAGACGTTGTGGGACAGACTCGACTGCGGCGTGCAGCAGCGCGCGGATGCGGTCCGGGTCGCTCGACATCGGCGCGCGCACACTGACTTCGACGCGGCGGCGCGGATGATGTGTCGCGTTCTCGATCGTGGCATTGAAGATCGCGCTGTTCGGCACGATCAGGCGCCGATTGTCCACCGTGTCGAGCTTGGTGTTGAAGAGGTCGATGTCGTGCACGCGTCCCGTCTGGCCTGCCACGGTGACGCCATCGCCCACGCGGAATGGACGCAGAATCATCAGCATGATGCCGGCCGCGAGATTCGACAGACTTCCCTGCATTGCGAGGCCGATGGCGAGTCCCGCAGCGCCGATCACCGCCGTCACCGCCGCAATGTTGATGCCGAAGATCGACAGGCATGCGACGAGGCCCAGGAGCAGCACAGTCCATCGCGCCAGATTGCTGAAGAAGCTGATGACGGTCGGATCGAACCGCGCACGCTGGAGCAGGAGGCATATGGTCCGGCTCCCCCATCGCGCGGCAATCCAGGCCGCCAGCATGACCAGCAGCACACCAAGCACGCGCCCGCCCCAGAGGAGTCCGAGCGCAATGAGCGACGTGGTGATCTGCGTTGCCGAGTCGACGGCAACCGGTTGCGGAGGAAGAACTGCGAGCGACTGCATCGATGGAGTCCTGAGCGCGAGCAGCATCGGATTATGGCGGGATTCACAATTCACACAAGGCGCGTGCGGCGCCGCTAGATCGTTTAGGATTTAACCCGAGTTGGCGCACGCTCAATGTCGACGCTCGATCATCACCAGATTCTCGTTCTGCTGCTCGCGCTGGCAACGCTGCTGGGCGGCGCGCGAATTCTCGGCGAGATCGCGCGACGGCTTGGCCAGCCCTCTGTCCTTGGCGAGATTCTCGCGGGCGTTCTCCTGGGCCCGACGGTCCTCGGGTGGATAGCGCCGGCCGCGAACGAGTTTCTCTTTCCGCAGATCGGTGCGAATGCGCTGGTCATGCACGGGCTGGGCACGTTCGCGGTGGTGCTCTTCCTGCTTGTTGCTGGGATGGAAGTCGATCTCTCGACGATCGTGAGGCTGCGGCGATCGGCCGCGATCATCGGCTGTCTGAGCTGGCTGATGCCATTCGTGATCGGCGCGGGTCTCGCATTTTCCGTGCCGGTCGCGATGGGCCGTGAGCCTGATGCGGACACGCTGACGTTCACGCTGTTCTTCGGCGTGGCGATGTCGATTTCGGCGCTGCCGGTGATCGCGAAGACGTTGATGGATCTCAACCTCTATCGCACTGATCTTGGCATGATGGTGATCGCGACGGCGATCTTCCTCGATCTCATCGGCTGGACGATCTTCGCAATCGTGCTCGGTCTGATGAACCCGTCGTCGGCCAATGCGACGTCTATCGCAGCGACGATCGGCATGGCCCTTGGATTCGCAGTGCTCATGCTGTCGTTGGGACGCTGGGCGTTCCACCGTTCGTTGCCGTGGGTGCAGGCCAACACGAGCTGGCCGGCCGGCGTGCTTGCGTATGCGCTCACGATCGCGTTGCTCGCAGCCGCCGCGACCGAAGCGATCGGAATTCACGCGATCTTCGGTGCGTTTCTGGCCGGTGTTGCGCTGGGCGATTCGCCCCACATGCGCGAGAAGGCGAGGCGCGTGCTCGAGCAGTTTGTCGCAAGCGTGTTCGCGCCGCTCTTCTTTGCATCGATCGGTCTGCGCGTCAACTTCGTCACGCACTTCGATCCCGCGCTCATCGCCGTCGTTCTCGGCGTGGCGTGTCTGGGACAGATCATCGGAGGTTCGTACGGCGCGCGGCTCGCCGGATTTCCGCCGCGACATGCACTGGCCATCGGCTTCGCGCTGAACGCGCGCGGCGCGATGGAGATCGTGCTCGCGACGCTTGCGATGCAGGCCGGACTGATCAGTGAACGGCTGTTCGTGGCGCTCGTCGTGATGGCACTCGTGACGTCGATGCTCGCCGGTCCCGCGATGCAGCGAATTCTCCGCCGCCGCAAACCCTCGCGACTCATCGATGCGCTCAGCGGCAAGATGTTCGTGACGAACCTGCGCGGCGCGACGGCCGAAGCGGTGATCCGTGAACTGGTGACAACCGGCGCGAAGGCGTCAGAGAAACTGAGCGCCGACGATGCGAACCGCGCGGTGCTGCAGCGCGAGCACATCATGCCGACAGGTCTGGCGCATGGCATCGCGATTCCGCACGGTCGTCTGCGCGGGCTCGACCGGCCCATCGTGATCGTCGGCATGGCGCGGCGGGGCGTCGACTTCCGCGCGCACGACGGACAGGCGTCGCAACTGATTTTTCTCGTACTCACGCCGGAGAATGCAGCCGAGACGCAGCTCGAACTTCTCGCCGACATCGCCCGCACATTCGGCGAGCGCGGCGTCAGCAAGGCGGCGCTGGACTGCCAGTCATTCACCGAGTTCGTGGCGATCCTGAACACGGGATCGGCACCGCGGGCAGCGCGCGTCGCGACGCGTGTGGTCACGGCCCCGCCGTAATCGACAAGTGCGGCGAGCGAGTTGTCCTCACCGCTTGACGCAGCGGCGAGTTTCTCTATACTCACCCATTCGACTGCGGGGTAGAGCAGCCTGGTAGCTCGTCGGGCTCATAACCCGGAGGTCACTGGTTCAAATCCAGTCCCCGCTACTTCAAGCGACCGGCTTCGACCGAAGCCGACCCGCTGGTGAACGCACCCGAAAGGGGACCGCCCCGCACGCAAGGTCGGGGCGTTCGCGT
>JAWXBD010000103.1:0-13960 GCA_034439815.1 Phycisphaerae bacterium | reverse complement strand
GCCCGAAAGATGGCCTTCCTTTTCTCTGGCGCCGGCCTGCGGACGGAGCCCGGGCTGCGGAACGCGGCAGCGTCACCCACAGGAAAGCCGGAAGACCCCATCTTTCAATGCAATTTCGATCACATGTTGCTTTGACTGTCGCGCTCGCATGCTTGGCATTGCCGACGGGCGACGCGTTGGCGGGCGAATGTGCGGCACGTTCGCCGACGACGTGCTCTACAGCGTCGCCGCAGATCCCTTTGCGGTCGATGTCGGCGACCTGAACGGCGACGGAACGTTCGCCGACACCATGCTGTACACGGTCGGCAACGTTCCGCGGTCGGTCGCGATCGGCGACCTGAACGGAGACGACGACGCGGACGTCATCGTCACGAACCTCGTCAGCGGAACCGTCTCGATCCTGTTGAACAACGGCGATGGCACGTTCGCGCCGCACGTGCTCTACAGCGCGGGAACGTCCGCGTCGTTCGTGGCGGTCGGCGATCTGGATGGCGACGGGGATCTTGACCTGGCCGCAACCAACGCCGGCCCTGACACGGTCTCTGTGCTGCTCAACAACGGCAACGGCACATTCGCTGACGATGTCACGCACGGCCGAAGCGGCGCTCCGCGCACGCTTGTCGCCGGGCGATGTTGACGGCGATGGCGATGCGGACGTGGTGATGGCGAACGAACTCGGCTCAAACGTCGCGGTGTTGCTCAATCAAGGCGATGGCACCTTTGCCACGGCCGCGTTTTACGGTGCGGGATCCGCACCGCGATCCGTCGCCGTCGGCGACCTCGATGGCGACGGACACACCGATATCGTCGTGACGAACCTCAGCAGCGACAACGTCTCGGTCCTCCTGAACACGTGCGAGACCGAAGTGATCCCGGGCGATCTCAACGGCGACTCCGTGGTGAACGCGGAGGATCTCGCGGTGCTGCTGGGAAGCTGGAGTTGAGATTCGCCAGCAGGGCACACCACATTCAGCGCTTGACAGCTTTACCGCACCTCAGCACGACCCCCAGCTGCCCAACAGCATCGCGAGGTCTGCAGCATCGATTGTCGCGCTGCCGTTGAGATCACCGAGTCCGCTCCTGCCCCAGCCTCCCAGCAGAATTGCGAGATCGGCGCCGCCCACCGAGTTGTCGCCGTTCAGGTCGGCGGGACAATCCACGCTTGCGATCATGAGTGTCGCCGGTGCGCTCAGCAGCGATCCGCATTCGTTGGTGACGACGACGTCGAACGTGCCCGTCACGCGGGGCAGCACGGGGTCGACGACGAGCGTATCGGTCGTGGTGCCGCTGAAGGATTCACCATCGACGAGCTCAACGCCCTCGTGTCGCCACTGATACGTGAAAGGCCCCGGCCCGACCGCCGACACGACGAAGGTGGCGCTTCCGCCGAGCGGAGCTTCCACGCTCGCTGGCTGCAGTGCCAGTCCGACGAACTCATTGAAGAGCACCCATACCTCGTCGGCCACGTAGCACGCGACGGCAATTTCCGGCGTTCCGTTGCCGTCCAAGTCTCCGGTTGCCACGCCAAGCGCGCCGAACGCGACAGTCGTGTTCGCAGCGGCGGCGAGCGTTCCGTCGCCGTTGTTAAGCAGAATGGACACGGTGCCGCCTTCGTTGGCGCTCGTGACATCCGCAAAGCCGTCGGCGTTAAAGTCGGCGGTCGCGACGCTGTAGGGACCCGTCCCGACCACGTACTCGATGTGCGGAGCAAACGTGCCATCGCCGTTGTTCTTCAGAACCGAGAGTGTGTTGTTCTCGGCGGCGAAGCCCTCATTCGCAGTAACGAGGTCGGCGAAACCATCGTTGTCGAGGTCGACTGCTGCGATGCCGACCGACGCGATTCCCGCCAGGTACGTCACGTGCGGCGCAAACGTCCCATCGCCCAGGTTCATCAGCACCGAGATCTCGGTGTTGACGGCGCCGGAGCCGTAGTTCGAGGCAGCGACATCGATGAAACCGTCGGTGTTGAAGTCAGCTGTCGCGACGCCGTATGGATTCGAGCCGATCGGATACTGAACCTGCTCGGCGAACGTGCCATCGCCGTTGTTCAGGAGGATGGAGGTCGAGTCTTCGAACCCGTTGCAAACCACCAAGTCCGGCGATCCGTTCACGTCAAACAATCCGACCGCGACGAACGTCGGACCGCCGCCTGTCGTGTACTGCACCTGCGGGGCGAACCCGGCTCCGCCGGCGTTGATGAGGACGGAGATGGACGCACCGAAGTAATTGGTCACCACCAAGTCGATCCATCCATCAGCGTTCAAGTCACTGGTGGTCATCCAATATGGCCGATCGCCGACTTCATAGAAGACACTCGGCGCGAAGGTCCCGTCACCGTTGTTCACAAGGATCGAGACACGATTGTCGAGTCTCGCGTCATGGTTGGCGACGGCCATGTCAAGTAGTCCGTCGCCACTGAAGTCCGCGAGAACCACATGGGACGGCTCGGCACCTACGGCGTAGGACGTCGCTTCAAAGCAGAGGTCCTGTGCCGACACGGACACGGATGCACACACGACACACGCGGTGCCGACAAGTAGGGCATGAAGCTGCATGCGGTCTCTCCTGAGCTGGACGCGCGAAAATGGGACGCGTGAGAATGGGACGAACGAACCTCGCCTGGCCGGTGATCTCGCCCCCGGTCCTTTGGGCGTCTGAGCCCCTGTGCGACACGAACCAAGACGACTCACGCGGAAAGTGCGAAGTTTCAGTGCGTGCGGTCGGTAGACTTGGAACCAGACCAATGGCGCTTCTAAAACACGAGCACGAGGCGCTGGTAGCCAAGGCGGTCGCCGGCGACGCCGATGCGCTCACCGAGCTGCTTGCCGCGTACGGTCCCCGCGTCGAGCGGCATCTCGATATCGGACGGCGATGGCGCGGCGTCCTCGATACGGCGGACGTCATGCAGGTCACGTACCTCGAAGCATTCCTCGAAATAGCGCGCTTCGATGCTGCGCGGGCCACCACGTTCGCAGCCTGGCTGCATCGACTTGCCGAAAACAATCTGCGCGATGCGCTACGTGGTCTTGCTCGTCACAAGCGCCAGCCGGCGGCGCGGCGCGTGCTTGCAGACGCGCGAGCGCCGGACGATTCACGCGACCAGTTGCTCGACGAGCTCGTTTCCGCGTCCTCGACCCCAAGCCGGGCGCTGCGCCGCGAGGAGGCGCACGCGCGGCTCGATCGGGCCATCAGCCAGTTGCCCGACGATTATGCGGCGGTCGTCCGCGCATCCGACCTCCAGGGGCTGGATCCGGATGCAGTTGCCGCACTGCTGCAGCGTTCGCCGGGTGCGGTCCACATGCTCCGGGCACGCGCCCATCAACGCCTGAGCGAATTGCTCGATTCAGCAGCCTCGATGTGAGAGAACGCGCGTGAGTGCGCGGTGTGGACGTCGCTTGGCGAAGCGGAGCCTCATGCAGGACCCCCCATGAACGACGCCGATGATCCCGTGACAGACGCGGACCTCTCAAGCGCGGACGAGCACCGCCGCCTGATCGACCTCGCGCGGCACCAGGCGCAGCGGTGCTTGCTGCGCATGCCGACTCCCGCCGGTCGATGGGTCGCGGACACCGGTGACCCGTTCGACATGCCGGGTGATATGGTCGAGGGCTACCACCTCATCGAGGAGCTTCATCGCGGCGGCCAAGGCATGGTCTTTCGTGGAGTGCAGCTGTCCACTGACCGAAGCGTCGCGGTCAAGATCCTCCCGCTCGGTGAGTTCGCGACGAGAGCGGAGCGACTGCGCTTCGAGCGCGAAGTGGAGATCCTGAGTCAGCTCACCGCACCCGGCATCGTTCGCATCATTGACAGCGGCGTCGCATCCGGCCGCTGGTGGTTCAGCATGGAGTTCGTGGATGGTGTCCCGCTCGACAGTTACGCACGGCGGCTGCGGTGCGAACCCGATGCACGGCCGCGCGTGATCGCGCTCTGCGCCGCTGTCGCTGACGCCGTCAACGCGGCGCACCTGCACGGTGTCATCCATCGCGACCTCAAGCCTCGCAACATTCTCGTCGACCGGAACGGACAGCCGCACGTGCTCGACTTCGGACTCGCACGACAGGAGTTGAATGGGATCGGCGACCACACGTCGACAATGACCGAAGCCGGACAGTTCGTCGGATCGCTGCCGTGGGCATCACCGGAACAGGTCAGCGGTGCGGGTACACCGGTTGATCTGCGCGCGGACATCTATGGACTCGGCGTCATTCTCTTCCAGCTTCTTACCGATCGCTTCCCGTATCGCGTCATCGGTCCCGCTCACGAAGTCGTCCGAGCCATCACATCCGCGGAACCGACGAGTCCCGCATCCTTCGATGCCAGCATCGACGACGACCTCGCCACTATCGTGTTGAAATGCCTGAACAAGGAAGCGTCACGCCGCTACCAATCGGCGGGCGACCTGGCGCGCGACCTGCGCCATTATCTCGCCGGCGATCCGATCGAAGCCAAGCGTGATTCGCTCTCGTACCTCTGGCGCCGCCGGCTGCGCCGCCATCGCGTTGCAGCCGGCGCTGTCTTCTCATTCATTCTGATGCTTGCAGGTGCTGCGACTGTCACCGCAATGCTGTGGCAGAACGCCGCGGCGGAGCGCGACCGGGCGATCGACGCCGAGCTTGCCCAAGAGCGACTGAAGCAGCGCGCGGAACGCGAGGTTCGCAAAACGGCCGAGGTCAACCGCTTTCTGCAGACGGTGATCGGCGCTGCGGATCCTGGCAGAACGCAGGGACACGAACTGACTCTCCGCGAGATGATGGACACCACGCGACGTCAGCTCGACGCCGGGCAGCTTGCCGAAGAGCCAGATCTTGAAGCAGCAGTTCGTGGCTCGATTGCGCAGGTGCTCGCGGCGCTCGGTCAGTTGGACGATGCATCAGCCCAGCATGAACAGGCGCTGGTGATACGGGAGCGCGTGCACGGAGGCGACCATCGCGATGTTGCCGAGAGTCTCGTTCAGTGGAGCGAGGTGCTCGGGCGGCAGGGTCGGCGCGACGAAGCATTGACCATGGCGCAGCGCGGACTCGACATCATTCGCCGCGTGCATAATGGTGATCATCGCGATGTCGTTGAATGCCTCCGCCGTGTCGCGTGGGCGCATGTGGGGGTCACTCGGCTGACGGAAGCGGAAGCGCGCATGGCCGAAGCAGTCGCCATGCTCGAGCGGCTCGTCGGCCCGGATGATGTGGCGCTGCTGCAGCTCAGGCTCGATCAGACGGTAATGTCGCACAGCGGCTCGTCGGTCCGGGCGACGGCGGAGATTCTCGATCGGTTGCACGACAGTCTCGGACCGCTGCATCCCGATGTGCTCACTGCAATGAAGATGCTCGGCGGCATGTTGCAGATGAACGGCGACCTTCAAAGCGCCGAAGACTGGTATCGCAAATCGCTGATTGCAACAGAAGATGTGTATGGTCCCACGCATCCGCGGGCAATCGAGGCGCACATGACCCTTGCCCAGCTCCTTGCGCAACGCGGCGATCTTCGTGGCGCCTTCACCATGCTGCTCGACGTTCGTGCACAGGCAGAGGTCGCGCACGGCACCCGAGGATTCGGATACGCGCAGTTCCTGAATGTCCTCGGCGGATTGGCCGGGCAGCTCCGCGACGACACTCATGCCGAAGCATCTCACGCGCTTGCGCTCGAGATATTTCGTGCCCTGCGGCGAGATCAATCCGGTGAGGGCGCCCGCGCACGCATCGCGCTCGCGCAGGTCTGTCTGCGGCGGGACGAGCTGGTGCAAGCGGAGGTGCTGCTCAACGAATGCCTTGCCATTGATCAGAGCGTGGTCGCGCCGAGTCACTGGATGCGCGGTCAGGCACACAGCATGCTCGGCCAGATTCGACTGAAGCAGCGTGCGTTTGCCGCATCAGAAGCGCTGTTGCTTCAGGCGCATCGTGAGCTCGCCGCGCTCGGTCCGCGGTACGAACCGATGCGCGATGCAGCGGCCCGAACGCTGGTGCGGCTGTATGAAGCATGGGACACCGCAGCGCCGGAGCTCGGAAAAGGCGCCGAGGCCGACGCGTGGCGGAAACGGGCGTCCGTCGAGAACACTCCGTGACGCCGATCGATCACAACAGATCCTCAATTGTCACCGGCAGCTCGCGCACGCGAACTCCTGTCGCATGATGCACTGCATCCGTGATCGCGGCGGCGAGACCGGCCAGACCGATTTCGCCGATGCCGCGGGCGCCGAGTTCGTTTATTTCTGTGTCGGGATAATCAAGGAAGTGCACGTCCAGAGGCGGGACATCCGCATTCACCGCCACCACGTAGTCAGCGAGATTGCTGTTGATCGGCGCGCCGGTCTGCTGGTCGTATGTCGTGTGTTCGAGCAGCGCCATGCCAATCCCCATCACCACCGCACCTTCAATCTGATTGCGGCCGGCAAGCGGATTGAGAATGCGTCCTGCATCAATCACGCTCACCACTCGGCTGACGCGCAGGCGGGCGATCTCCGGCTGCCACGTGACCTCGACGAAGTGACAGCCGAATGAGTGCGTCGAGAACTTCGCCGCCGGATTGCCGAACGTCGCCTCGGCTTTGCCGCTGCCCGTGACAAGACGGAGGTTGGCGCGCTGCAGCACGTCGGCGAACGGCACGCCGGTGCCGGCGCTGTCTCCCTTCGCCACCACACGGCCGTTCTCGAGCGCCAGGTCCGCTGGCTTGCGATTCTCAAACGGCGATCCGGGCGTTGCCGTCGCGGTGGCCAAGAGCGAAGCGACGGCGTTATCCGCTGCCTGATACACCGCAGGAACGAGCGACCCGGTCACCATGGAGCCGCCCGAGATCGGACCCTTCGGCAGCGATGTGTCACCCAGCGCAACCTCGATCTTGTCGAGCGGCACGCCGGTCTTCTGCGCCGCGAGCTGCGCGAGAATCGTGTACGTGCCGGTGCCGATGTCCTGCGTGCCGCATGCAACGCGCACCGTGCCGTCGTCGCGCAGCTGAACCGATGCTTCGGCAGGAAGGCGCGCGGCGATCCACGTGCATCCCGCCATGCCCCAGCCGAGGGTCACGCCGTCGCGCTTCATCGAGGCGACGGCCGGCGTGCGCTGCGCCCAACCGAATTTTTCCGCGCCGACCGCAAAGCACTCGAGCAGATGGCGTGACGAAAACGGCAGGTCGCGCGATTCGTCCTTGGTCGGCTCGTTGAGCACGCGCAGCGATACCGGATCGATCTTGAGCTGATGCGCCAGCTCGTTCATCGCGGATTCGGTCGCGTAGAGTCCGGGCACTGCACCCGGACCGCGCATCGCTGTCGGTGATCCCACGTTGCGTTTCGCGCGGCCGAATGTCACGCGCAAGTTGGGCACGCTGTAGTGGAACACCGTCGCTTCGCCGCAGTCTTCGTGATATCCATCGAGGATCGCCTTGTCGTACACGTAGTCCTGCTGGAGCGACACAAGCCGCCCGTCCTCTGTCGCGCCGAGACGCACGCGCTGCTTCGTGCGCGGACGATGACCGACCGTCTGGAACATCATCTTGCGGCTGACCACGAGCTTGACCGGCTTGCCGAGCTTTCGCGCCGCGGCCGCGGCCAGCGGACAGTGCGTCCATGGCCACAGCTTGCCGCCGAACCCCGAGCCAAGAAACTTCGTGACGACGCGGACGTTCTCGTCCGGCAGACCGAACATCTGCGCGAGAACGCCCTGCAGATTCGAGATCGCCTGCGACGCTTCGTACAGCGTCAGGTGCTCGCCGTCCCAGACTGCGGTCGTCGCGTGCAGCTCGATCGGATTGTGCGTCTCCGCAGGCGTGACGTAGGTCTGGTCGAGCGTCACCGGCGCGCTCGCGAAGGCCTTGTCCGCATCGCCGCGTTCGCTCTGCATGCGGTTCGTCGGACCGAATGTCGCCATGATGACCTGCGGCTCGTCGTCGGCCTTGAGGTCGGTCTCGACGTTGGGCTTCTCACGCTGGTACGTCGCGCGGACTGCATCGGCAGCGGCCTTGGCTGCTTCAAACGTGTCAGCGACCGCGAGCGCGATGTACTGGCCGTAGTAACGGATCACATCGTCTTCGAAAGGCGGACGGCGTTCGTCCGTGATACCTGCGAAGCCCGGCCCCGGCACCGATCGAGAAATCTTGCCGATCGTGGCGCGATGCAGCACGGCCCGCACGCCGGGCATCTTTTCGGCGGCCGACGTATCGAGCGCGAGCAGGCGGCCGTTCGCGATGGTCGCTTCAACGGGAACGGCATACAGCAGCCCCGGAAAGTGAAAATCGGATGCGTACTGCGCTACGCCGGTCACCTTGAGGGGACCATCCACGCGCGGCGTGCTGCGACCGATCGGTGATGTCGTCGGAGTGTCTTGTGTTGTCGGCATACGTGATTCCTTCCGGCTGTCAGCTTGTCGCGGCCATGTGCAGCGCGTGCGTCAGGCAGCGCGTCGCCAACTCGACTTTGAATGCGTTCTCCGTCTGCGGCTTGGCGTCGCGCAGCGCCGCTTCCGCTGCACTGCGAAAGTGCGCTGCATCAGCCGGCTGACCGACGAGCGCGCCTTCGGCCTCGGGCGAGCGCCACGGCTTTGTCCCGACGCCGCCGAGGGCGATGCGCGCGTGCGTGACATTGCCGCCGCTGACGCTGATCACCACTGCTGCCGACGCGAGCGCAAACTCGTACGACGCCCGGTCACGCAGTTTCAGATAGACCTGCCGCGATCCGGCGCGCGGCGGCGGCAGCGTGACGTGCGTGATGAGGTCGCCTGGTTCAAGCACGGTTTCGCGATCAGGCGTGCTGCCGGGCAGCAGATGAAAATCGGCGATGGTGATTGACCGCGCACCGTTGGGACCCTGCACGTGGATCGTGGCCTCAAGCGCCGCCATCGCTACGCACATGTCCGACGGGTTGGTCGCGATGCAATGGTCGCTGGTACCGAGAATCGCGAGCGATCGATTGCTGCCGGTGATCGCAGGACAGCCGCTCCCCGGCTCGCGCTTGTTGCACGGCATCGCGGTATCGCGAAAGTACATGCAGCGCGTCCGCTGCAGCAGATTGCCCGCGGTCGTCGCCATGTTGCGAAGCTGCGCCGATGCACCGGCCAGCAGCGCCTGCGCGAGCACGGCGTAATCTCGCTGCACCGTGGCATGCTGCGCGAGATTCGCGTTGCGCACGGTGGCGCCGATCTTCAAGCCGCCATCAGGCGTCGCTTCCACCGTGTCCAGCAGCAGCCGATTGATGTCGATGAGCCGATCCGGCGTTTCAACATTGAGCTTCATGAGATCAAGCAGCGTGGTTCCGCCGGCGACAAAACGCACGTCGGCGCCCTGCTGCGCTGTCCTAGCCTTTGCTGCGCTGCCGACGGCCGCCGCTGCATCCGCGGGCCGAACGAACTCAAATGTCTTCATGGCGTCTCCCTCCTGCGGCGCTAAGCGTTCTTTCGCACCTGTTGAATTGCCGTCACGATGTTTGGATACGCGCCGCAGCGGCATATGTTGCCGCTCATCAGTTCACGGACCGCAGCGTCATCGGGACCACACGGCTCCTTGAGAAGCGCGACCGCTGACATGATCTGCCCCGACGTGCAGTAGCCGCACTGGTACGCATCGCACCTCACGAATGCCTGCTGCATGGGATGCATCGCGTCTGGCGTGCCGATTCCTTCAATCGTCGTGATCTCCTCGCCGTCGTGCATCACGGCCAAGGTCAGGCACGAGTTCACGCGCTGGCCGTTCACGTGCACCGTGCACGCGCCGCACTGCCCGTGATCACAGCCCTTCTTCGTGCCGGTGAGCACGACGGTCTCGCGCAGGCAATCCAGAAGCGTCGCGCGTGGATCGACGCGCAGCTGGCGGTCCTTGCCGTTGATGCGCAGCGTGATCGGTACCGCGCCTTCGATCACCGGGCCCTCCGCAATCGGCTCGGACGAGCTGCGCTGCGCAGCCGCATCGGGAGTCGACGTGGCGTATGTCGCGATGACAGCGGCAGCCGCTGAGCCCCCCGTCGTATACAAAAACTTCCGACGGGTGGGATCCGGCGGCCCTGGTCGTGGATCATCCGGCATGGCATGGCCCTCCATTTCTTTGATTACGGCTTTGCAGCTGGTGATAGTCAGCGGGCGTGTCGATGTCGCACGCCCCTTGAGGAAAGGGAACACTGTGCACCGCGCCGCCGGCATCAGCAATGAGTGCTTTGGCGCCGCAGTCGTCGGACAGCGCTGCGAGCTGCGGGAGATACGTGCGATCGAAGAGCGCCGGTACGCCGCGCGTGTCGCCGTATGAACTGGCGACGATCGGCACGTCGGTCGTTCGAAACGCGGCGGTAAGGCGGCGCAGTACCGCCGCATTCACGAACGGCTGATCGGCGAGCAGAATCGCGACGGCGTCGAAGTCGGCGCCGTCGAGCGCGCGAATGCCGGCGCGAATCGAGCTGCCGATCCCCGAGTTCCATGATTCGTTGACGACAATACTCAACGGCAGGTCCGCCAATTCGGCGACGAGACGCTCGGCGTGTGCGCCCAGCACGACCACGATCGGCTCGACATCCGAGTCGACAGCGGCCTGCGCGGCGCGGCGCAACAGCGTCGTGCCGCCATGTTCGAGCAGCTGCTTCGGCTGGCCCATGCGGCTCGATCCTCCTGCCGCGAGGATCACGCCGGCAACATTGACGCGCTGCGCGCCTGCTCGAGGAATATCGTCCAGGGCGTCAATCGCTGGTCGCACACTGCACCTCACACGTGGCCGCTGAACGGAGCGCCGCTTCAGACACGATGTCGCCACGCGCGTGCAACGGGCCGCGACGGTCACGCGACGAACCACCGCAGCGGCCGGCGAACGCCGCCTGGATCTCCGCGACGATTGCCAGCGCGATCTCCTCGGGATTGTCGGCGCCGATGTCGAGGCCGACTGGACCGTAAAGGCGTTCGCTCACGTGCGAATCGTGCTGAGAACCTCGTGCACGCAGCGCAGTGAGCAGGTGTTCTGTGCGCCGCCGCGGTCCCAGAACGCCCACGTAACGGACGGGCGAGGAGAGGACGATCCGCAGCGCTTCGAGATCCGCGCGGTAGTTGTGGTTCATCACCACGACGGCTGTACGCGGAGTGAGCGGAACGCGGGCAGCGATCTCATGCGGCGAACACGCGACGACAGCGTCGGCGCCGAGACTGCGCGCCCGTACGATGTTTGACGGGCGTTCATCCACGAGCGTGAGATGCCATCCGAGTCCGCGGGCGAGGCGCACGAGCGGCACAGCATCATGGCCAGCGCCAAAGAGGACGAGCGGCCGCGGCGGTTCGATGCGCTCCAGAAACACGGCAACGTGGCCTTGGGCACATGCGTAGCGCACGACGGCCGACGCGCCGCCGACCAGTGCGCCAGCGTCCGCTGCGATCTCATTTCGCAGCGAGTCGTGGGCGATGTCGCTGACGACAGAACCGTCCGGTTGCATCATCACGCGCTGTGCGATCTTCACCGCGAGGCCCGCGTCGGCCTCGACGACGGTCGCGAGCACGGCGTCGCACCGCGCCTGGGAGCACGCGGAAACATACGCGAGGTGGTCAAGCCCCCCGGGATCGAGCGCCTCGATCAATACACGCACGCTGCCATTGCATCCGAGTCCGAAATCTTCATCCAGATCCTCGGCCAACGGGTCGAGGTCGCTGCCTGAGTCGTAGGTGATGAGGCGGGGTTCGCCGGAGCGAAGCGCGCGCCGCGCCCGCTCGATCACATCGCGCTCAAGACAACCGCCCGACACGCAGCCGGTCAGTTGGCCGTCCTCGGTGATCAGCATGCGCGCGCCCGGCCGTCGATAGGTCGAGCCGCTGACGCAGACGACCGTCGCAAGTGCTGCAGCATGACCGGCGCGGCGTGCGTCGGAGTAACAGCTGGAAATGCACTGCAGCTCCTTCAATCGCGCCCTCAAAAGGTGCCGACTCGACCGACGTTCAAACCGTCGTATTGTGCATTTGCTGGGGCGTTGTCAAGAGCGGTGATTGCTTCAGCGGCTCAATGCAGGGAATGCCTGAGACCCGAAATCATGACGACGCCCGCTGGCCGATCATCGGTCGCGCGCTCGGAGCAGGCGGTGCGCGCCGCCGATCCAGAGATCCTAGTGCTCGCCCGGACACTC
The DNA here is from genome assembly GCA_034439815.1 of Phycisphaerae bacterium. GTDB lineage: Bacteria > Planctomycetota > Phycisphaerae > Phycisphaerales > SM1A02 > JAEUIT01. The sequence goes on along the minus strand of JAWXBD010000103.1, from coordinate 1,899 downwards.
CAGCATCCGATCCCGCTTCACTTGTGGGGTCGCCGCTCCGCGGGAATGACTCTCCCGTTCCGCGACGCAACACGGCAAATCACGTCGCACCCCCCAAGCAAGGAATTCCACATGGTTCTCATCTCACGATCGCTCGCCCTGGCCCTGACAGCGGCACTTCCCGCCCTACTCGCGAGCGCCGCCACCGCCTGTCCCCCCTTTCTCGATCTCACCGGCTGGACACTCTTTGACCCCGAAAACAACTGGGTGGAATCAAATCCGACGCCGACGAGCATCCGGATGGACGAGGCGGACTCGAGCTCGGTGGTGCATCCCGGCTGGGTCATCAGCGGCTTCACGCTCGCTGCGACATCGACGATCGAATTCGATCTTTCCGTCGCCGCCGGAACGGGTGACGACGATCCGATCGGCTTCGGCTTTTCCTATCTCGACGGAATCCACTCCTACCTGCTCGATTGGAAAAAGAGCACACAGACATTCAACTGGGGCAGCCCGTCGTGATCAATGACGACACGGCAGAGGCTGGCTTGAAGATCAAGCGCATCAACGGCTCGTACACGTGGGACGGACTGTGGGGCGGCACGGACGGGATTGGCGTATCAACCATCGTCGGCCCCGCAGGCGGTGGCTGGACTGCGGGCACCGTCTACCACTTCGTCCTCGACCTCTCGCCTGGCCACATCGTCGTCACGCGCGACGGCGCGCCGCTGTTCGATGTCTTCGATCCCGAATACGCCGGCGCGCAGGGGTCAATCGCGCTGTACGGATTCAGTCAGGACAACATCATTCTGGCGAATGTGTGCATCACGCCCACGCCGACGTTCTGCCCGGCCGATTTCAATCATGATGGCGTAATAAACGCCAGTGATCTCGCGATCCTGCTCGGCGCGTGGGGAACAGCGAGCGGCGATCTGACCGACGACCGCACAACGAACGCGCAGGATCTCGCGATTCTGCTGGGTGCGTGGGGGGCGTGCGGGCGGTAAATCAGCCCGACCATCCCGCCAGCAGCAAGCTCAAGTCCGCCGCATCAATCAAGCCGTTGAAGTCAACGTCTCCAGTGCAGCCGATCGTCAGCGGCGCGCAAGTGCCCCATGCGGCCAGCAGGATCGCCAGGTCCGGGCCGTTCACGCTGACGTCATCGGTGAGGTCGACGGAGAGCGAACAAGAACCGGGGCCGATCGAGCGCACGCGCCGACTGCGCACTCGGGAATCGTCACGCATTCGAGGTTGATCAGACCAGAGACCACGACGGTGTCGCCGAGTGCAAACGATCCGACGTCGTCAAGCAGCCAGAGCGACCCATCCTCCGTCGCCAGCGCAATACCGCAGAAGGGCGATGCGACGAGTTGTCCGCAGAGTTCCAATGGAACCCACGGGCCCTCGCCGGCTTCGCGTCGCTCGCCGGCGCTCGCGCTGGCTGCGGTGAGGACGGCGCCGCTGATGGCGAGACCAGACACGATCCGGCGCTGACGTGCTGCGTTCATCGTGGCACTCCGGAAGGGCGAAGGAATGTGGAGGGGTATGCGATCGCGGCGGGCGGGTTGCAGATTCTGTGGACGGTTGTTGCCACAAGCACACAATCCACTTCGTTCCGCACGTTCGCTCGGACCAGGCGGCGCGAGACCGCGCCTTTACCTCAAGCTCAACCCCCAGCCAAGCGACGCTCTGGCCGCCGTGAATCGGCGCCAGCGCGTCGAGGCTTTTCTATCTTTATTAGTAACGACGTGCACGCCACTGCTGTTGCCGCAATGCTCGCAACAACTGGTGTCGCCGTTATAATATGTGCGCACATATCCATTTCATGCTGCGTGCGACCGCTCATCTTAGAAAATTTCGTGCATCGAAGTGAGAGGACCTGTCGCGGATCCGCGGACTGCGACCGGGCCGTCTTGATCG
>JAWXBD010000102.1:0-21153 GCA_034439815.1 Phycisphaerae bacterium | reverse complement strand
TTGTCCATGCGGCTCGCGCGAGGCGATGTGCGCCCAGCTCGGCGATCGAGCATGTCCTGAGTTCTGGGCGCGTCACCCACAGGAAAGCCGGAAGACCCCAACTTATTACGCTAACGGCCATGGCCGCCTTTCCGGATGTCGATGTCGTTCCCTTCGCGGAGCCGGGTTCGCGAACGGCGCTTGCGTTCTATCACTATCGCCCCGACGAAGTGATCGAAGGCAAATCAATGCGCGACCATCTCCGCTTCGCATCTCCCTACTGGCACACGATGCGCAACGGACTCGCCGATCCCTTCGGCGGTCCCACCGCACAGATGCCCTGGGACGACGGCAGCGACTCGATCTCGAACGCGCAACGGCGCGTCGCAGCGTTCTTTGAGTTCCTCGAGAAGTGCCGCATCGACTACTGGTGCTTTCATGACCGCGATGTCGCGTCTGAGGGCAGCACGCTCGCCGAAAGTCATCGCAATCTCGATCAGATCGTCGAGACGCTTGTCGCACACCAGGCGAGCTCCGGCACAACGCTTCTGTGGGGCACCGCGTGTCTCTTCGCACATCGGCGCTACGCATCGGGCGCTGGAACAAGTCCGTCGCTCGGTGTCTTTGCGTACGCCGCCGCGCAGCTCAAGAAAGCGCTCGAAGTGACGCACACGCTGGGCGGGCGCGGTTACGTCTTCTGGGGCGGGCGCGAAGGCTACACGTCGCTGATCAACACGGACATGCAGCGCGAGCGCGAGCACCTCGCACGCCTGCTTCACATGGCGGTCGACTACAAGAAGGCGATCGGCTTCGAGGGACAGTTCTACATCGAACCAAAGCCGCGCGAGCCTTCGGTCCATCAGTACGACTCGGATGCCGCGAGCTGTCTCGCGTTCCTGCGCGAGTTTGAACTGCTCCCGCACTTTCAGCTGAACATCGAAACGAATCACGCGACACTCGCCGGACACACCATGGAGCACGAGTTGACAGTCGCGCGTGATGCTGGCGCGCTCGGATCCATCGATGCCAACATGGGGACGGAACACTGCGGGTGGGACACCGACCAATTTCCGACGGAGATCGCCCTCGCGTCCCGCATCATGCTGATCGTCCTGTCGATGGGCGGCTTTGTGTCAGGCGGCCTCAACTTCGATGCGAAGCGCCGGCGCGAGAGCTTCGAACCGATCGATCTCTTTCACGCACACGTTGCAGGAATGGACGCATTCGCGCGCGGCCTGAAGATCGCGGCCGCGATCCGCGCCGACGGTCGCATCGACGAGTTCATCCGGCACCGCTACCGGAGCTGGGACTCCGACCTCGGCCGCGCCATCGAACGCGGCGGCTCGTCGCTGGTGGAGCTGGAGCGACTCGCCCTCGGGTCACCTGAACCGACACTCGAAAGCGGCCGGCAGGAGATGCTGGAACGCATCATGCAGGAGTACCTCTGATGACCACGAACGGCCTCACCGTTGCCGAAGCCCGCGAACTCATGCAAGCATGGGTAGCGAGTCCGGCACTTCGCGTGCACATGGAGTCGGTCGCCGCGTGCATGACGGAGTATGCGACGACCGTCGATCCCGCGCACTTGGCGCGCTGGACAGTCTGCGGACTGCTGCATGATTTCGATTATGAAAGGCATCCGACGCCCGAGGAGCATCCGCACATCGGCGTGCAGCACCTTCGCTCGCTTGGAGTCGACGACGAAATCCTCGACGCGATCATGGGACATGCGAGCTACACCGGCACACCGCGCATCAGCGCGATGGCGCGCCATCTGTTTGCCGTCGATGAGCTCGCGGGCTTCATCGTCGCATGCGGCAAGGTGCGCCCGGACGGACTTGCATCGCTGGAACCCGCAAGCGTCAAGAAGAAGCTAAAGACCGCGACGTTTGCAGCAGCGGTGAGCCGCGCTGACATCGACGAAGGCGCACGCGAGGTCGGCGCCGCCGATGGGCCCGCGTTCGAGTCACATGTCGCCCGCTGCATCGCGGCCATCCGTTCTGCAGACGTCGCGCAAGGAGTCGCACGCGTTGGCTAAACCGACGATCGCCCAACTGATCGACGAGAACCGCAGGGAACTGCTCGATCTCACGACGCGCAATCGTCTTCTGTCGATGCCGATCGAGGCCAAGTCGGCGCGACTTGTCCACGCGATCGGCGGCGACAGTGCGGCGGTGTACAAGCTGCTCATTGACGGCCGCAAGACGCTGACGTTTGTCGCGGCGCACGAAGAGGACGTTGACGTAGAAGAGCGCGAAGCGTCGAGCGAGGATCGCGATCACACGAAGCTCGTCACGAGACTCACCCCTGAGGCCCTGCAGCGGCGTCTGCTCACACTCTTCCGCGACGCCCAGTCGATCATGGAAGAGCAGGGCGTCAACATTCTGTATCTCGCGCTCGGACGACTGACGTGGTTCGAAGCCCACCAAGCGGATACGCCTCGATACGCGCCGCTCCTGCTGGTGCCGGTCGAGTTGCACCGCAAAGGCGCCGGCAGCAGATTCACTCTGCGGGCGCGCGAGGACGACCTCGAAGACAACCTCTCACTCGCAGCCAAGCTCCGCGCTGACTTCGGGCTCGAACTGCCGAGCATCCCGGCCGACGGGAATGTCGATCTGCTGACGTACTTCGAGCAGCTTCGTGCAGCGATCGCTTCGCTGCCGCGCTGGTCCGTCGACGCGAACGGCATCACACTTGGCTTTTTCTCTTTCGCCAAGTTCCTCATGTATCGCGATCTCGACGCGAAGAACTGGCCTGACCCGTCGAAGTTCCTCGAAGGCGAGGCGCTGGGCAGTCTGCTCGGTGACGGATTCATCGTGAAGGACAGACCATTTCCTGCCGATGCCAATCTCGATGCGCTCATTCCCGCAGCGAAGCTCGATCACGTTGTCGACGCGGATGGATCACAGGCGCTGGCGATCGAGCTCGTTCGCTCCGACTGCAGTCTCATCATCCAGGGACCGCCCGGCACAGGTAAAAGTCAGACGATCACCAATGTGATTGCCACAGCGGTTCTTGCAGGCAAACGCGTGCTGTTTGTCGCCGAGAAGCTCGCAGCACTCGAAGTTGTCAAGCGGCGCCTTGAAGCGGCGGGGCTCGGCGCTGTGTGCCTTGAGCTGCACAGTCACAAGGCCCACAAGCGCGCCGTGCTGGAAGAAGTGGGGCGCACGTGGCTGCTCGGACGGCCGCGCGGTGACGAGCTCGCGACGCTGGTGCCGCGACTCGACTCGCTTCGTCAGCGGCTGAACACACACGCAGTCTCGCTTCATACGGTGCTTCAGCCGAGCGGAGTCACGCCGTTCCAGATCCTTGGTGCGCTCGCGAGGAGAAGCGGTCACACGTCGTACGCGCTGCCCGACGCGCCGCAGTGGGAACCCGCTGCGGTCGACGCGCGGCGCGACGGGATAACTGACCTCGCGGAGCGCGCCTCGCTGATGGGCGGCCTCGCGCAGCATTCGTGGCGCGGCGCGCAGCGCGAGCATGTGGTGTCGATTGACTTACCTCCGATCGCCGCCGCACTCGAACGGCTGCATGCTGCGCTTGGCACGCTGCGCCCCGAACTCGAACGGGCGTCGCAACGCTTGCGCCGCCCGGTGCCCGCTGACCTCGCTGGTGCTGGGCTTCTGCGGCGCACGTGCGCGCACGTGGCGAATGCGCCGCCCCTCGACCGCGCGGCGATTTGTCACGGCGTGTGGACCTCCGGACTTGCAGGACTGCGCTCGCTGATCGAGAACGGCCTCGCCTTCTCCGCACTGCGCCGCACGCTCGGCGAGCGCGTCCAGCCCGCGGCGTTTGATGCGGATCTCGCCGGCGCCCGCAACACCATTCATCGCTTCGGTCGCTCGATCTTTCGCGTTCTCCGCGGCGACTACCGCCGCTCGATGCACGCGTTCCGCTCCGTCGTGAACGGCGAACTGCCTCGCGCCTACGAAGATCGGATTGCTCTGCTCGACGACACCGTCGCGGCGCAGCGTCACGCTGTCGCCATCCGCGCGGGAGCAGAAGCCGGCAAGCTCGCGTTCGGTCATGCGTGGCGCGAACGTGCGTCTGACTGGGAGCAGCTCGCGGCGGTTGTTGCGTGGGTGTCGGACGAAGCGCAGTCACGGCTCGGCGCCGACTTCCGCACAGCGTTTACGCAGCTCGACGCATCCGAAGACTTCGCCGTCCTGCGCGCCGCACTCGACACCGTCGTCGACACCACATCACGCGCTGCGCGCACGGTTGTCGAAGAAATGGTGCTGAACACGCGTGCCGCGTTCGGTGTCGAAAACATCGATCGAGTTCCGTTCGAGGCGCTCACCAGCCGGCTCGATGGTTGGCGCGCCCGACTCGACGACCTCACGGTCTGGAGTGCATGGTTCGTGCGGGCGCGGGCTGCGCGGACACTGGGCCTCGCGCCGATCGTCGACGCCCTGGAAAGGGGCGAGCTGCCCCCGCAGGATTCCATCAATGCGTTTGAGCGAGCGTACTTCATCGCGCTGTACCGCCACGCCGCGGGACGATTCCCCGACCTCGCGCAGTTTGACGGCATCGAACATACCCGCACCGTCGAGACGTTTCGCACGATCGACCGTGACCGCCTCACGCTCGCGAAGTATCGCGTCCTTGCGAAGCATCATGAGTCGCTGCCGGTCCGCCATGCCAACGTCGGTATGACTGGTGTTCTGCTTGGTGAACTTGAGAAGAAACGCGGGCATCGTCCCATCCGCAGGCTGCTGAAGGACGCCGGTTCCGTCGTCCAAAGGATCAAGCCCGTCTTCATGATGAGCCCGCTCTCCGTTGCTCAGTTCCTGCAACCCGGCGCGATCGAGTTCGATCTGCTCGTCATCGACGAAGCCAGTCAGATTCCGCCGGTCGACGCACTCGGTGCGTTCGCCCGCGCCAAGCAGTTTGTGGTCGTCGGTGACAGCAAACAGCTTCCTCCGACGCAGTTCTTCGCGCGCCTCACCAGCAACGACGATGACGCTCCAGTGTTCGAAGATGAGGACGGCGCAGTGCAAACGGCGCAGGCGAAGGAGATCGAGAGCATTCTCGGCCTCTGCGCCGCGCGCGGCCTCCCGCAAACCATGCTTCGATGGCACTATCGCAGCCGGCACCCGTCGCTGATTGCCGTGTCCAATTACGAGTTCTACGACAGCAACCTGTTCATCGTGCCCAGTCCGTTCCGTGATGCGCCGGATCTCGGACTCGTGTTTCGGTTCGTCGACAACGGTCACTACGACCGCGGCGGTTCTGCGACCAATCGGGTTGAAGCGTCCGTCGTATGCGACGCGATTCTTGAGCACGCGCGTGTCAATCCGCAGCGCTCACTCGGCGTTGCCGCTTTCTCGCTGAAGCAGAAGCAGGCGATCGAGGACGAACTCGAACGGCGCGAACTGGACTGCCCCGCCATGCAGCAGTTTCGTCACCTGCATCCGTATGAGCCGTTCTTTGTCAAGAACCTTGAGAGCGTGCAAGGCGACGAACGCGACGTGATCTTCATCTCCGTCGGTTACGGCCGCGATTCCAGCGGCTACTTCACCATGAACTTCGGACCGCTGTCCGGCGAGGGCGGCGAGCGGCGTCTCAACGTGCTGATCTCGCGCGCCAAGCGCCAATGCGTCGTGTTCTCGTCGATGCGCGCGCATGACATCGATCTCCGGCGAGCCACAGGCCGCGGCGTCCGCGCATTCAAGACGTTTCTGCAGTACGCAGAAACGGGCGTTCTCGCCATCGCCGCGCCCACCGGGCGCGAGGCAGATTCGCCGTTTGAGACTGCAGTCCGCGACGCGGTCCAGAGCCTCGGCCACCACGTTGACTTGCAGATCGGCAGCTGCGGATTCTTCGTTGATCTCGCTGTCGTCGATCCTGCGCAGCCGGGGCGCTACCTCCTCGGCATCGAGTGTGACGGCGCGGCGTATCACTCGTCACCCTCCGCGCGCGATCGCGACCGGCTGCGGCAGGCGGTCCTCGAAGATCACGGCTGGACCATGCACCGCATCTGGAGCAGTGACTGGTTTCGGCGCCCCGACGACGAACTGAAGAAGGTCGCCGCGGCGATCGAGAAGGCGAAAGTCGCGCGTGCGGAGACGGCTGCGTCGATCGCCGCGCCGCAGCACGACATCATCCGCGACGATAGCGATGCTGCAGAGGAAGCTCCCCTTGGGGTCTCGATTCCGTATGTGGAAGCGCGATTCCGACCGGGCACGACGACGACGCTCCATGAGGTCCGTCCTCCGCAGATGGCGGAGATCGTGCTGCGGATCGTGCAGTGTGAAGGACCTGTTGCTGAGAGCGAAGTCATCACGCGGGTCCGCGAGCTCTGGGGGCTGGAGCGATCCGGTGCACGCATTCAGGAGGCGGCGCAGCGTGGCGTCGATGCACTCATCGAGTCCGGCCGCTGCGCACGCGATGATGGTTGCCTGTTCATTCACGGAGCGCCGGTGCCCGTGCGTGATCGCAGCAACGTGACATCAGCAGGCCTGCGGCGCGTCGGTGCGTTGCCGGCTCTTGAACTTCGCCACGCTGCCCTTGAGACCGCACGGGCATTGCACGGCGCCAGCGAGTCCGATCTCGCACTGGCCGTAGCCCGCGCGCTCGGCTTCCGCGCGACGAGCGCCCAGCTGCGCGAGCGGATTCTCGCGCAGATCCCCGGACTTGTGACGGACGGACTGCTGACGGTCGACGGGAATCTTCTCCGTCCTGCCGCGGATTGAATTTCCTGAGGATGCGTTGCAACTGCTGCATTCTTCAGGCACGAGCAAGTAGGATCGGCGCGTGCATCTACATCATCATGATCATCATGATCAGCATGATCAGCATGACCATCATGCCGCAGCTCCGGCCGCCCGCGTCGCGGGAATCATTGCCACGCTCGCGGGATTGGGAACTGCTGTCTTCGCACTGTGGATCGTGTCACGCATCGGCGCGCCCCTCGCGCCGATCCGCACCCCCGACGAGATGCGCACCGCAGCGCTCACGCTGACCGAAGCACCGCTCCAGGCAGCCGTCGTGCCACCGACTCCCGAATGGATCTGGAGCGCCGGCGCTCCAACGGAAGGACAGCGTGTGCGCTTTGAACGCCACGTGACGCTGCAGAAGGACGCGACCAAAGCGCTGCTGCGATTCTCATGCGACAACCACGCGACGGTCGCGATCGACGGCACGACTGTCGGCGCATCGGATGACTGGCAGCGGGCCGTGAGCATCGATGTCACGTCCGCACTGACCGCCGGAGAGCACACGATCACCGTCGATGCTCGCAATGACGGAACGGCCGCGGGATTCATCGCCGAACTGCGCTGCGACGACCAGACGATTGTCACGGACGCATCGTGGCAGGCGGACGGCGCAACAGCCACGAGTCTCGGCGCGCTCGGCGTCGCGCCGTGGGGACTGATCGCAGGCTTCCCGCAGCCCGATATCGATCGCGCGATTCGTGTGCCGGACGGCTTGGTGTGTGAACTCGTCGCCACGATGCCTGACGGAATGGGATCGATTGCAAGTCTGTGTGCCGATCGTGACGGATCGCTGATTGCCGGCCCGGAACGCGGCAAACTCGTCCGCGTGGTCCCCGCAGCAGTCGGTGAAGATGCTGACAGCGCCACGTTCACGCCACTTGATCTTCCGATCGGCGACGCACAAGGTCTCGTGTTCAGCGATGGAGACGATCGAGCACTGTTCGTCGTCGTGAACGGCAGCTCGGCGCAGGGCAGCGGCGTGTATCGCGTCACCGATTCCAACGGTGATCAGAAACTCGACACCGTCACACTGCTCCGCGCCATTCCGGGACAGGCGGGTGAGCATGGCGCCCACGGTATTGTTGTCGGACCCGACGGACTGCTCTACGTGATGGTCGGCAATCATTCGCAGCCTCCGGTGCATGAACGCTCGCTCGTGCCCGAGCGATGGGACGAAGACCATCTCCTGCCGCGCATGTGGGATGCGAACGGCCACGCCGTCGGCATCATGGCGCCAGGAGGATTCGTCATGCGACTTGATCAGAACGGCACGACATGCGAGCTCGTGTCGATCGGCTATCGCAACGCGTTTGACCTTGCATTCGCGCCCAACGGCGAGCTGTTCACCTACGACTCGGATATGGAGTGGGACATGGGCGCGCCGTGGTACCGGCCCACGCGCATCTGTCACGTCACAAGCGGCTCCGAGTTTGGCTGGCGCTCGGGATCCATCTGCTGGCCCGCGTGGTTTCCGGATTCGCTGCCTGGTGTGCTCGATGTAGGCCCTGGCTCACCAACGGGCGTGGTGTTCGGCACGGATGCGAACTTTCCCGCACCGTGGCGTGACGCGATGTTCTGTCTCGACTGGACGTACGGCACCATGCACGCCGTGTTTCTGGAACCCGACGGCGCGACGTTCAAGGCGCGGCGCGACGTGTTTCTCACCGGCAAGCCGCTGCCGCTCACCGATGTTGTGATCTCGCCGCGTGACGGCGCGATGTACTTTGCGATCGGTGGCCGCGGCGCGAAGTCGGCGATTTATCGCGTGCGATCAACACAGCCGGCAGGCGCCGCCCGTGCTGACACTTCAGTCAGCGATGACGTCAAACGACGCCGCGCGCTCGAGGCTGCCCATCATGCGGAGTGTTCGGATGCCGAGCTCGACGCAGCGTGGGCCGCGCTGGACGATTCCGACCGCTTCATCCGGTTTGCGGCGCGCACCGTGCTCGAACATCAGAGTCCCGCGCGATGGATTCCGCGGTTGACCTTGTCGTCCTCCGTGCGAACCCGCATCCAAGCGAGCATCGCGCTGGCCCGCTCGGGCGATCCGGCGCGCAACGCATTTCTCTGTGAAACGCTGCTCGCATTGCCATGGGCGAAGCTTGATCAGCCTGAACAACGCGACGCGCTGCGTGCGCTTACGCTCACCTTTATCCGTTGCGGACGTCCCTCGTCCGAGGACGCTGCGCGCGCGATCGCGCTGCTCGAGCCGCGCTTTCCGAGCGGAAACGACGAGATCGATCGCGAACTCGTCGAGCTGCTCGTGTGGTTCGAAGTGCCATCGGTGGTCGGACGCGCCATCGTGCTGCTGGAACACGATGACCGCGCGACGGAAGAATTCGATCAGTCGCTTCTCTCGCGCAGCGACAGCTACGGCACCACGATTCTCCGCATGGCCGCAGCGAATCCGCAACGGCAGCAGATTCACATGGCTGCGGCGCTGCGCAACGCCACGCAGGGCTGGAACGAGAGCTTTCGTGACCGCAATTTCCGCTGGTATGCGCAGGCGAAGCGAACGTCAGGCGGCATGTCATTCGCCGGTTTCCTCGACCGCATGCGTGACGACGCCCTCGCCCATGTGCCGTCGGCAGACCGCGCGCGGTTCGCGGCGCTGGCGAATCCCGTCATGACTGCGATGGACGATCGTCCGCTCCCTGAAGGTCCCGGCCGCAGGCGCAGTGTCGACGAAGCGGAGAAGATCGCGCGGTCACTCGCAACGCACCGCGACTTCGCGCGCGGCGAGCGCATGTTCGCCGCAACAAACTGCATCGACTGCCACCGCTTTGCCGGCCGGGGAAAGGCGGGCGGACCTGATCTCACGGGCGTCGGCAATCGCTTCAGTCCGCGCGATCTCCTCATCGCGCTGATCGAGCCCAGTCGCGTGATCTCCGACCAGTATCGCTTCGAGACGTTCACGCTTGGGGACGGCACAGTGGTTCTGGGGCGCGTCGTCGATGAGACACCGACAACCCTGCGCGTGATGGAGAGCGTGATCAATCCCGAAGTCACGCGCGAAATCGCGCGCGACACGATCGCATCGCGGGCCCCAAGCGATGTGTCACCCATGATGCCCGGGCTCGTCGACCCGCTGTCCGACGACGAGCTCGCGGACCTGATCGCGTACCTGCAGTCAGGTGGCGATCCGCGCGATCCGCGATTTGCCGCGAAGAATTGACGGCGGACTACGACAGGACGCACACGGAAGCGCGGAGCAAACGAATGCCGTCGCCGATAGTTTGACGCGCGCTGACGAACTTCTTGGAACCCGGCACCGAGCCGTTCCGTCACGACTTGGCTCGTGAGAGCGTCGGACCTTTCGCTGCAAAGCCGAGGCCCTTGTCATGTCGCATGCAATCACTCGATCATCGTCTTGCGCGCTGGCGCTGGTAGCCAGCCCGTTCGCACTTTCGACCGCCGCTTGCGCGGGCGCTGTTCCCGTGGAAATCATCGCGCACTGGACGGGCAACCGCACCGTCGCCGACAGCTCGGGCAACGGCCACGATCTGACGCCGATCGGCCGGGCTATCGCGCGGGCGCCGTGGGCATGGGATTCGACATCTTTGCCGGCACCTACTTTGATGCGCCGGCTCTTGCTGCCGGAGCGCGCATCAATCCGAGCGCGATCACGGTGACTGCATGGATCAAGGAGGACGCCGCTGCGAACTCCGGTTCGATTGTGAATCTCCGCACGCCCGCCAACACCAGCGGCTTCACGATCGAGCCGCTGTTCGGAACGCCCGGTGTCTTGCTCTGGGCCGTGCATACCGCGAACGGCGATCAGGTCCTCACCGCGCCGTATGGCTCAGTGGGAGAGACGGTGTTCGTCGCAGCAACCTTCAACTCCGTGGAGAAGCGCATGGCGCTCTACCTCAACGGCGGGCTCACCAGCAGCGTTGCGACAAGCGACGCGACGGACTGCCGCATCCTCGCAACCGAGACCCTGCGCGTCGGCCGCAACATGGTGAATGCCCTTGCATTTGACGGCTTCATCGACGATGTCCAGATCTACGGCGACGCGCTCTCGTGCCGCGCAATCGAGTGGATGTTCGCGCACCCCGGCGAGGCGGTTGCGACGGACACACCGCCCGACCTCACTGGCGACGGCACGATCAATGCGTCCGACCTCGCGTTCCTTCTCGGCGCGTGAGGTGATTGCGATCCGCGCGTGCTGTGCGACGCCGACCTCAACTGCAGCGGCTCAGTCGATGCGGCGGATCGTGCGATACTGCTCGGCGCGTTGGGTACGTGAATCGGAAGAGCCTCGACACGCGTCCCTTCGCCGGATGAAACATCATCCAGTACAGCACCGCGAGACAGGTCAGTGTTGGAGATGATCCGACAGCAGGACTGCGACCGGAGTCATCGACCACAGCGCCAGCGAGCATCGGCCGCTGCTCCAAAGCCATGGTCCGATGATTCTCGCAATTTTGCATTTCTGTGGGAGGAACCAGTCACACTGCGTCGTTGGTGTCTCCGGAGGTCACGCATGCACACAGCGAATCTGTTGGGTCGTCACTCGTGTCCGCGCCACGGCGCGGTTCTTTCGGTCCTGTTCTGCCTGCTGATCAGCGGATTTGCGTTCTCGCAAGCGACGAGTAGCACAACGGGATTCGGTTCATCTGCACCATCGCCGACGGAGCCTGGTGGAATCGACATCAATTTCCGCGGCGGATCAGCCCTTGCATATCTCGAGGCGATCGGCGCCGCTGCGAAGTTCGAGGGCTTCGTGATTCATCAGCGCGAGATGCTCGCGGAACTCACGTTGCCGGTGGTGACGCTGCGGGGCGCTGATGTGGCCACCGCTGTGGAGGTCTTGACCCACTCCCGATACGACCTGCCCGACGGAGCAATCGCCGCCGTCGAGGCGCGGTGGGTCGGACCGGCGGGTGAGCTTCAGAACAAGTCATTCGGTCCGTCGCACAGCGAAGCGGATCTGATTGCGCGAAGCGCGTGCATCATCACCGTCGAAACCGATCGTCGGAGCGTCCCCAAGGTCGTGGTCGTCCGTGCAGTGCGCACGGTCTTCGACCTTTCGCCACTGGAGGGGGCGAACACGGCCGACATTCAGACTCTGCTTGACGCCGTCACGATTGCGATCGAGATGGACGGCACGTCCCCGTCGTTCCAGGCGAAGTATCACGAGCCATCGCATCTGCTGATCGTGCGCGGCACGCCTGACGAAATGACGCTGGTTCGGGAGATCATCGCCGTGCGCGTGCCGCGCCTTTCGGAGCACGCTGCCGCCGATCCGCGACCCACCGAGAAACCCGTGCGTGCCGAGGTCCCACCTGCGCTGACCGACGATGAGCTCAAAGGATTGAAGCCACAGGAGCTTTACGAACATCTGGCGAACATCGCGCGAGCACGAAAGAATCCAGACCTCGATGCAGCAACCAGTTCGCGTCTCCAGCACGACATGCAGAAGGTGCTCGCAAGGCTCAAGAACGCATCGTGACCGAATGCGAACGAAGTGACGTGCTTGACGCACCGCCTCTCCTTGCGGCGACGGCGTCGCACGAGCGTCCGGTGCGCGAGTCCGCAGATGCCTGGGCCACGCGCATTTCGCACCACGTTGCCGACAACGATCGCGACGCGCTTGCTGAACTCTACGAGGCGCGCTACGCGATGCTGCTTGCATTCACCCGCGCTCGCACCGGACGCGGTGATGACTTCGCGTGCGACGTGGTGCACGACGCATGGCTACGCATTCTGCGCCGCATGCCGCGGTTCGCCAATGTCGCAACACTCGACGCATGGTTGACGCGCGTGGTGCTGAGCGCGGCGATAGATCGTCTCAAGAGCGAGCGCGCACGCGGCGCGAGCGATACGCGGTGATCGTCGACACCACGGATGATCGGGCGCTCCTGCGGCGGCTTCAAGACGAGATTGAGCGACTTGAAGGCGGCGATCGTGAGGTGCTGCTGTTGCGTTTCGCGCGCGATCGACCGTTGCGCGGAGTGGCCGAAGACCTGGGCATAGGCCTGCGCACCGCCGAGAGTCGCCTGCGACGGGCGCTGGAACGGCTGCGATCCGGATGGTTCGGAGAGGTGAAATGAAAGACAGGCACACAACGCCGGATGTCGAAGAACGCAAGTCCATCACGTGGCGCGCGCTGGCGCAGGCGCATGCGGACCGCGCGCGCGGTCAACGAATGCTGCGGGCATCGGCCGCCGGCGGCGTGCTGGTCGCATGCGTCGTCACGTGTCTGGTGTTGATCCGCCTCAGCGGGAGCGAGAACACCGTGACCCGTGAGGTCGGCGTCGTTCTGCGCAGCACTGCGATCGTCGATGTGATGACCGCGCGACACGAGCGGCCGCTGGTCGAGATCGTGTCCGCACCGCGTGCACCGATCGCCATCCTCGCGCTGGACGACGACGCGCTCCTCGACGAACTCGCCGATGCGGGCATCGATCGGGCGCTGATTCGGGTCGGCGATACGGTGCGCGTTGCGATTCGTCCGCGCCAGCCCGGGGGCGGTCAGGCGGATACAGACTCACGCGTGCGCTGAACTTTCTCATCGGAAAAGCGGACGCGCGATCTGGTATCCGGATGTCGCGCCGCGCGACGCGGAGAGTACTCTCTCCATATGTCCGACTCCACAGCAGGCACCGCGAACCTGGATCTTGAGCAAAGCCTCTTCGGCGAAGAGCAGCCGACAAACTACTTCGTCGCGTCGGCGCCGCGCGCTCCCGTCGCGTGGTACGGCGGCAAGGCGTATTACGCTGAATGGATCATCTCGAAGTTTCCGCGGCATCGCGTGTACATCGAACCGTTCGGCGGCGCGGCGAACGTGCTGCTGCGCAAACGGCCCAGCGATGTTGAAGTGTTCAATGATCTCGACGACCGGATCGTCAACTTTTTCCGCGTGGTGCGCGATCCCCGATCGCTCGCCGAGCTCGAGCGCCGCGCGTATCTGACGCCGTACAGCCGATCGGAATTTGTGGCGCTCGTCGACGCGCCCGAGCCTGCGGAGTCCGTCGACCGCGCGTGGTGGTTCTTCGTGCGCTGCCGCCAGGCGATCGGCGGGCTCGGCATGTCGAAGCTCTATGCCGCGAGCTGGGCGATGAGCACCCGCACACGGCGTCACATGCCGGAGCCGGTATCGAAGTACCTCTCGGCGATCGAGGGGCTGACCGAAGTGGCCGAGCGATTCCGCACGGTCGCGATCGAATGCCTCCCTGCGATCCAGCTCATCGAGAAGTACGACGCGGCCGATGTGTTCTTCTACTGCGACCCGCCGTATGTTCCGGAGACGCGCCACGGCGGCGCCGCGAGCACGTACGGCAAAGAGATGAGTTTCGAGGATCACGAAGCGCTGCTCACCACGCTCGTCCAGTGCAAGGGACGCGTGATGGTCAGCGGGTACCCGTCCGATCTCTACGAACGCATGCTCGCCGGCTGGACGCGCGAGAGCTGCACAGCCACGGCGCATCTCACGAATTCAGGTGAGGAGCGCGAAGAAGTGATCTGGATGAAGCTGTAGTTTCCGAGCGTCGACGCTCGATCTGGCCCGCGGCTTGCGGTCCGTAACGCGCCGCGCCCGCCGAATGTGCGTGTCCAAAGTCGGCGTTCTGGCGGAACGTAGCTCGCGCGACGACGCTTCCTCTGCCCCGCCGGGGCAGTTTCAAACGCGCGTTCGGACCACGGGTGGAGCGACGGCGCGGCGCAGCCAAGCCGACGGGCAACCCGTGGACAGCGCGCTCTTCGTCGGGACCGCCCCGGCTAAGGGGCGGAGGAAACGGCAGCGCTGCATGACCAGCGACGCGCATGACGCAGGGCGATGCGTCACGGGCGCGAAGATGTGCATGTCCAAAACTCGCGCACTTCATGCGGCGACCCATCTGCGGACGGCGGGCGATCTCCGCAGCGCGTTACACATGCGTCGTGCTGCCGCTGTGCGCAGGAACGGTCGGCCAGTCGTGCCGCCAGGCAGCGGGATCAAGGCCGTCGCCTCCGTACGCAATGCGAACCGGCATGGCAGCAAGCCGCCGGTAGAGCCGTCCCTCGGCTCGAATCGGCCACCAGTCGTACAGGAAAATCTGCAGCGGCCGCCACATCGCAACCCATCCGCCGATTAGCACGCTCTCGCGAAGCAGATTCGCGAGACGGCTGGTGGGCAGAGCCGTCGCCAGCAGATCGCTGGCGACGACCGCAGCGGCGAGGAACGCCAGTCCGATCACCAGGCTCGTGCGCCCGACACGCATCAGCTGACGTACGCGACGAAACGTGACGTCAGCGCGATGGGTGAAGAACTCACGGATCGCGTCGCGCAGCGCGACCGGCTCATCGTCGGGGCCAGCCGGACGATCAAGGTGCACGAGCAGCGCGAACTGCGCGTCGCGCGGCGCTTCCTTGGCCCATTCGACAATGAATTCCTCTGCCGCTGGATCGAGGTCCCGTTCGCGGAACGGCGAGGGGTCGATCGCATTGAAGAGCCGCTTCAGCTCGGCGAGGCGGACCTCGATCAGCACGCATCCAGGCGGCATCGGATCCCCGGCGGATGTGCTCTCCTCATCCACGTATCACGCTCCCCGACGGGCCGCCGCAAATCCTGCGGGTTCGTGGCGCGCGCCTGATGGAAGTGTACGGCGCGCAGTTCGGGACGCACCGCGCCTGCCGAACGTGCGTGTCCGATGTCGCGAACATCACAGCGGGCACTTGGCCAAACAGTTGATACTCCATAGATCCGTCGCCGTTCGAGACGGCCCGTCAGCCTGTACTCGGAGGGGACGACACATCGACCCGCCATCTGGCCGATCGGTTCGCCGGCGAACGCTGGATCGCCGCCGGCACCGATTGTCGCCCCAGTCGAATTCCGATGCTGCACCCAATGGGTGCGGCCGGACTGAAATGGTCTGTCCTTATGCGATGCCGTCTGTCCTTATGCGATGCCTTATGCGCTGCCCGGTTTTTCCTGCCAGGACTGGGTTGTCGGCGCTTGTGCGGTCGACCCGCATGCCGCATCCTGTTGCTCGTGGTCCAGCGATTCCCCAGTACCAACGTGACATGGATAGGGGAGCGACTCGCGGCCGGGGATGCTGGTGCAGCCGACATCCGCCAGCATGTCATGGCGCGGTACGCGTCACCGTTGGCCGCGTACGTTGAGCGGTCGTCGCTTCGCGAACTCGGTGACGCACACGAGGTGGTGAACGGTTTTTTTGCCGCCGACCTTTGTCGTGAGGGGTTCTTCGAGCGCTGGCACGCGTCGGGTATCAAGTTGCGCCGCTGGCTCATGAATGGGCTTCACCTCCACGGCCGAAGCCTGCTGCGTGATCATCATCGCTCACGGGAAACGGGCGGCGCCCCGGACGAGCACGCTCTTCGGATCGAAACCGACGCAGCGCGCGCCTTCGAGCGTGGTTGGGCAGAACGGCTGCTCGCCGAGGCGTGAGATCGTGCCCGTGAACAGATCGCATTGACTGGACGGGGGCGCAGATTCGAGCTGTTTCGCCGTCATGTGCTCGATGGGCGCAGCTGCGCGGATGCCGCCACGGAACTCGGCTTTCATCCCGCTGAGTGCTCCGCGATTCTGCGCTCAGTGAGACAGTCGATTCGCCAAGCGCTCTGTGAACTGCTGCAGCAGGACGGCATCGGTCCAGACGAGGTCGACCAGGAGGTAAGGCATGTGCGTGATGTTTTACGAAACTCGTGATTTTCAGCGCACAGCGGGAGAGCGGTTCGGCTTTCTCGGTGGAGACGCGCGCAATGAATGACGTCCGGTCCCGCGATGCACCCGAACCATCGAGCCTTCCGCCAGACGCTGTGAACCGCCTGCTCGCGACATTCGATGCGCAGGATCGCGAGGATCGTGCGCGACGCGCGATCATGCAGTGGGCGGTCTGGTCACTAGTCGTGGCTGCGGGAGCGGTCCTCGTCTGGTACTGGAGGCATCGCTGACAGCGGTGATGGAGAGTGCGGATCTCCGTTCCAGATGCGACGCCGTCCCGCTCCATCAATGAAAACTAGTCGTTTAGGTAGGCGTTCAGGTAGGCGTTCAGGGACACGCCCGAACTGCAGAGCAAGAGGCGGCTGATTCAGCGTGACGAATTCGGCGATGGCGTCACCTGAAGCGCTGTCGGCGATGATCAGGGATCTGCTGTCGGCGGCCGCGAAGAACTTGCCGGTTGGATGGAGAGCCAATGCACGAACAGATTCTGACAGCAGTCGGCGTTGCCACGTCATCCGTGTCTCCGGTCCAACACCCAAGCTCACTCGCCCATCGGAATCGCCAACCACGAAGAGTCGATCCACGACGGCGAGCGCCCTGAGTGGCGCGTAATCATCATTGACCGCGGAGATGTAGGCATCGTTGCGGCGATGCCACAGTGTCATTCGCATTTTGCCCGAGCTGGCGACTGCGATCCATGACTGCCCGTCAAACGCTGTCTCAGCAACTGACGTGACGCCCGACTCGGTGTTCAGCGAGCCCGCAGCACGCTGGCGTGGACGAAGGAAACTCGTCTCGCCTGTCGTGCGATCAAGGAGAACAACCTCGTTGTTCGACGTGCCGACCGCGATAGCTCTTCCCTCATGCACCAGGGCGACGCACGACGGGACCACGTCTCCGACTCGATGTGCATTCAATCCGGACAGACGGTGATGCTCAGCCGTCCTCGAGCCCGCGTTCAAGACAGTGATCGATCCATCAACGAGAGCCGCGGCTGCAACTGGTCCGTCGGCGAGAGAGTGGACGCTCAAGGCGGCGATCGGACTGGTGGCGGTCCACGACATGAGTGACTGCCGTTCACCGTCCGGATCCAAGGAGAACACTTCGACAACCTGTCCCTCGCGCTCTACCGCTATGTGCTCGGTCGTAGCGGAGATCGCTGCGCGAACAATGACGCCGCCGAAGCTTGTGTCGCCAATATCATTCGCAGCGATCACGCTGAGGTCACCGTTCATACCGAATCCCCACACTGGTGACGGCGTGTCGAGGCGCAGATGGATGCGCGGAACCGTGCGAGGAATCACATGCAGGCTCTTGCCGCAGGATGCGATGCATGCACTTCCATCGAACGCCCAGCGAACTCTGCGTACAGGCTGCGCTGCGAGCGATTGTTCATGCGCTTCCGTGCCGGTCCCGAGGTCGACGAGGATGCGCGTCCCGACAGCGGTACCGATCGCGAGCCACTCGCCGCTTGGATCGATATCGAGCGATCCCACTTCGTGCAATGTCTCGAACGGGAGAGAAACTCGTGACACTGGAGAACTGCGATTCAGTGCGACTTGTTCCAGCGGTTGCTGATAGGGCGCGATGATGATCTGCGAACCATCAGGCGCGATCGCGACCGTTGACGTTCCTTTCTTGACTTCGTCTGTAAACACAAACCGGCAATCGAGCGTGTCCCAAACGCGAACGATCGAGACAGATCCCCCAGAGTTCCCCGACACGTGCACCGTCGCGACGAACCGGCCATCATCCGAAGCATCGACAGTCAACGCTTCGGGGTAGTAACCACCCGGCGGGAGCGGCACAGGGCCGGTGAACAGCTGGTCACACACGATGTCGCCCGTTGATGTGTCGAATCCAAGGAGGCGATTGCAAGCGACCACGTACGCCAACGCGCCGCCACTCACGGGCGCGGCGTCGTAGATGTACTTGCCGACGGGGATCTGCCAGCTATCCGCTCCCGATTCGCGCACGAGCGCACGCCAAGTCCAATTGCGGCCCGATGGCGAGACGGACCGGAGGAACGTGCGCGCACGCGAAGTATCCGATCGCTCCAGCAGAAACGCTGCAGCCTGGACATTGGCTCGATCGGCAAAGTTGATCGCCTCGGTTCGGGCTCGCGCGAGCAGGAACAGAAATGAGAGAAAGAGGCACACTGCAAGGAGCGTCGCCACAGCTGCGACGGGATGTCGGCGAGCCAGCGTTACCAGTTGATAGTGCGCCGTCAATCGGCGTGCGATCACCGGCTCGTGTGCGAGATGACGGCGAAGATCGGCTGCGATGTCGCTGGCGGAGGCATAGCGCTCGTTCGCAGTTTTCGCGAGACACTTCTTGACGATCGCGTCAAGATCGCCTCGGCATTCCGGACTCGCTTCTGCAAGTCGTTCCGGCGCACCTTCGCAGACAATTCGAAACGCCTGAACGACGCTGAGACCGCCGAGGTCGTACGGGGGCCGCCCAGCCAGTACTTCGTGGAGGAGCAATCCCGACGCGTACACGTCGGAGCGAAGGTCGACCGCATCAGAGCTGGCACCAAACTGCTCGGGACTCATGTACTGCATCGTCCCAATCAGCCGTCCTGGCTCTGTCGCCGCTGTCTCGTCGACGTTATCGCTCACGCTCAGTCGGGCAACGCCAAAGTCGATCACCTTGGGATCGCCCTTCTTGTCGACCAGCACGTTGCCGGGCTTGAGATCGCGATGCACCAGGCCTCTGGTGTGCGCGGCACCAACGGCGTCGTAGACGCCCGCGAGCAAGAGTACGCGCTCGCTCAGGCGGAGCTGCTGAGCGCGACAGAAGTCGTCGACGGGAATTCCGCCGTCGACGAGCTCCATGACGAGATACGGAGTGATGACCTCGAGGTTGGTCTCTGAAGCTTCGAGACCTGACGCATAGACAGCGGCCACCCCTGGATGTCGGATGGACGCGAGCAGGCGAGCCTCGCGACGAAAGCGTCCGACCGCATCACTGTCGCGCCTACTCGAGGACGCAAGCAGGAACTTGACTGCGACCTCACGCGGGGGATCAAGCTGTTGCGCATGCCATACGGAACCCATGCCGCCGCGGCCGATTTCCTTCATCAGACGACATCCGCCGATCAACGCGCCTGTTGCTATGCGAGTTTCTTGGGCCACATATCGATCAACGCCGGCGGCGAGTTGCTCAGCTGGTCCAGCCTCGCAGAGTCTGCGTTCGTCCATCAGAATCTCGACCCTTTACAAGGTGGTTGGTGCGGTGGATATCAAGATCTCACGGCGCGGGACTTCGAGGAACCTGCAGGAGGTTGGCGCTGGTCGGATGGCGAGGCGTGGGATCCAGCGGTCGTCCCCCGGTACCCCTCCAACCCTTCGAACAGCTGGGGAGAAGAGCACTTCATGACGTTCGATGGGATCTGGACAAACGATCTCAGCGCGTGTTGGTGGTCTGGTCCAAACACTTGGATCGTCGAGTGGTCAGCTGACTGCAACGGTGATGGCGTCGTCGACTACGGCCAGATCCTGCGGGGCGAGCTCGTGGATGGGAACGAGGACGGGGTGCCAGACTGCTGCGAATCTGGAATTGGTTGTGCCGTGTGCGACGGTGATGTCGTCGAAGACGGCGTTGTCAACGGTGTCGATCTCGCAGCGATCCTCGGCGCGTGGGGCACGAGTGGAGGTCCACTCGAGGCCGATGTTAACGATGACGGCATTGTCGATGCGGTGGACCTCGCCATCGTTCTGGGTGGTTGGGGCGACTGCTCCTGAGCTGACCGTCAGTTGTGACCAACCAGCTGCAAGTCCATCGATCGCATCTCCTGCACAGAGAGACAGCACCCCCGGCACGCTTGCGTCCGGCGGGTGTCTGTTTGCATTCGGCTGCTTCACTTTCGTCGACACAAACTCAGCCCCTCGAACCCTGAACAGGACCCTTGCGACGCTCGCTTGCTGCGATTCCTTGCTGCGATTCCTTGCTGCGATTCCTTGCTGCGATTCCTTGCTGCGATTCCTTTCTCCCTGCACATCGGTTGTGAGGCATCGCATGCTGCGCGCACTCCATCGGAGTGGTCTCATTGCTGCGGCGACCCTTCGGATCTCGATCGCAAATCCACACCCCGGATGCTTAGCAGTCCGTGGTGAAAGTGCTTTGGTAGCGAGGGCTCCGCACGGACGCAAAGGTCAAGGAGCCGAGACGAAGCGGTCTCCGCAGTGATGCGGCGAATTTTGGCGACGAAGAGAATCGCGCTGCGGCTCGTCCGCGGCCCAAATGACTTTCGCCACGGGCTGATCTAGCCGGACGCGGTCTTTCGCCGCGCCATGTATCTGTCCGCTCCGCCGCTCCTCCGCCGGAAGTCACCCTAGGAGATTTCCATGGCCAGCCGCAGCTTTTGGTCCGTTTTTCGTCTGACGCCCCTGTTGAGTGGATTCGTGAGCGGGTTCGTGATCACGACGGCCGCCGTCCCGGCGCTGGCCGCTGACGCGCTGGTCGTACTCTCCCCCCAGAACTACACCAAGCTGGGCGACAGCGGTCTCTTCGGCGCGATGAGCCTCGACGACGACTTCTTCTGTGAGACCTTCGAAGACGGCACGGTCAACACCCCGGGCCTCGGCATCGCCGGCGGTGCGATCCTCGCGCCCGGTGCATCGACCGATTCCGTCGACTTCGATGACGGCGTCCTGAACGGACTCGGCACCGCCGGCCGCTCGTACAAGGCAGCGCCCGGCGCCACTGTGAGCGTGAGCATCAACGGCACCGCGCTCGCGGGCCTGCCCGAGCGACTCGCATTTGCATGGACAGACGGCGCCCAGA
>JAWXBD010000101.1:0-12704 GCA_034439815.1 Phycisphaerae bacterium | reverse complement strand
GCTCGCGTGCGGCGTCACGGCGCGCCGGTCGCCGTCAGAGCGCGACGCTGGCGGAGTTTTCTGCGCGCTTCATACTTGATGAATAATCCGGGCTAGCTGTCTGCACAAGCGGATCACGCGGCGAGATGGGCACTCGATTGGCAGATCGTGGATCACGTCGCCACGCAATCGCCAGATCGGCGATGCGTCATCCGACGCGTGCCGGTCCATGATCCGGACACCTGATTGTGAAAATCCGCAATCTGCGGATCTCTGGATCACCTAACGAGGCGTTGCCGGGTCAAGCGGCCCCGCTGCGGCAGCCGGTGCGGGCGGCGAGGCTGGGACCGACTGCTTCTGCGCCGCGGCAGTCGCCATCATCCCTTCCCACTGCTGGCGGCGGGCCGCCTTGATCGCGATGGCCGCGATGAATGCGAAGAGCACCATCGCCAGCGAATACACCACCTGCAAGCGGATCCCGTGCGTGAGGACGAGCGCCGCGAGCGCGGTTCCCAGGATCGAGAAGGCGAGCGTGATCCCGTACAGCGCGAAGACGGCCTTCTTCACCCCGCCGAGCGCTCGCCGGAGCTGGTGATGAATGTGATTCGAATCAGCGGTCGAGAACGGAACGCCGGCGAGCTTGCGGCGCACGATCGCGAGCAGCGTGTCCATGATCGGCAGCGCGAAGATGATCAGCCCGGCGATCACGAGGTGCGTCTCGCCTTCGGCGCCGAACATGAGAATCACGACGACGGAGAGGTATCCGAGCAGCAGGCTGCCGCAGTCACCGAGGAATATCACCGCGGGGTTGAAGTTCCATGGCAGAAAGCCGAGCACCGCACCGAGTGTTGCGAGACAGATCACGATCCGCGCACCGGCGAGTGAGGTTGTGGGATCGGCGGCCGTGTTCAGTGTTGCCATCAGCAGGCTGACGGCGAGGAAGCCGATCATCATGATGGCGATCACCCCGGACAGCAGGCCGTCGAGTCCGTCGATGAGATTCGTCGCGTTGCACCCGCCGAGGACAAAGATTGCGATGATCGCTGTGCCGACCCAGTAGTACAGCTGCGCGTTGTGAATCTCCATGCCGGCGACAGAAAGCAGCAGTGCGTCCGACGGTCCGAGGAAATGCACCAGCGCGCCTTCCGCGACGCGCACGCCGACGTTTTCCATCGCGAGCGCCGCGGCCGCGACGAGTTGTCCGGCAATCTTGAGCCGCGGATCCCAGCCCCACGTGTCATCCGCCAGGCCGGTGAACGTGATCACCAGAATGCCGAGCACCACAGCCATTGGCACGGGTGCGTAGTGGCCGGCGGGACCCTTCATGAGAAACAGGCTGTACATGATCGCCGTGATCAGCCCGGCAAACACGGCGAAGCCGCCGAGATACGCGATCGGGAACTTGTGCAACTTGCGCGTCTGATCCGGCTTGTCGATGATCTCCAACCACACTGCAACGCGGCGCACGATTGGGGTGGCGAGCAGCGTCACCACGAACGCGACAAGAAATACCGGCGCGTAGCTGTTCAGGAATTCCAGCGCGCGAAACGGCATATCGGTGCCGGCGGCCAAGGCCGGATCACCGGGCGAGCTGGCATCAACCGTCCTGATCGGAGGGAGCTGCGCCAAGGTCATGCAGAGGAATGGCAGCAATCCGCTCATTCGTGCCGCCCTCCGCGAGCTGCCTGCGCGACAGCGGTCGCCGGTGCCTTCGGTCGTCCGAGCTCGGGGGCGTCCGCTTCAGGCCTGGCGCGGAACTCGTCGGCAATATCGAGGATCGTCTGGACGAGCGAAATCTTCGGTGCAAAGTTTACGGCGGCGCGCACCCGGCGCAGATCGGGTTGACGGACGAGCAGATCATCGAACCCGGCCGCAAACGCCTCAACGTACGGCACGAGCCGCACCGACGACGAGCTCCCGAGCGTCGTCCGGACGAGGTCCGCAAGTGCCCCGATCGAGATCGGCTCGTCGCGTCCGAGATTGAAGACACGCCCGGCGTTTCGGCTGTCGGCGAGAAGTTTCGCGAGCGCCGGCACCGAGTCGCGCGCATCGCAGAAGCAGCGGCTCTGCGTGCCGTCGCCGTGCACCTCGAGCGGTTCGTTGCGCAGCGCAGCCTTTACGAATCGTGGAAGTACCATGCCGTAGCGGCCCACTTGCCGCGGACCGACGGTGTTAAAAAAACGCACAATCGTGACTGGCAGGTGATGGGTCGCGTGGTACGCGAGGGCGAGGTATTCGTCGATCGCCTTGGAGCATGCGTAGCTCCAGCGCGACAGTGTTGTCGGACCGTACGTGACATCGTCGTCTTCGCTGAACGGCGTCTTGGTGCTCTTGCCGTACACCTCGCTCGTGGACGCAAGGAGCAGCGGCACGCGCGCTTCGCCCGCGAACCGCAGCGCTGCGCTCGTTTCATGCACGTTCGTTTCAATCGTGCGGATCGGCTCCTCAATGACGAGCCGCACGCCGACCGCTGCGGCCAAGTGATACATCTCGCTGAACTGGCGGGGGTCCAGCGACGGCAGCGCGGAGCTCACGTCGCGCGTGATGACGCGCAGCCGCGACGACGCGACCGCTTGGTCGAGGTTCTCGAGACGTCCCGTCGACAGATTGTCAATGACCGTGACGCTGTCGCCGCGCGCCAGCAGATGCTCGACGAGGTGCGAGCCGATGAAGCCCGCACCACCGGTCACAAGCGAAGCGCGTGGAGAACCTGCGGACGTCATGGGAATGCTCGAATTGAAACCGATCACTTCCCGCTGGAGTATCCAGCCATCGCTTCATAGTTCTTGCGGAAGTATCCCCCGGCGGTGTTGCGCGGACGATTGAACACGATGCCGACAAACTGGCTGGGCATGTCGTTCAGCTGGGCAATGAGGCGCGACACCAGTCCGCGCTGCTCTTGGAATGCACGAACGACGAGCACGGTTGCATCGACCTTGGCTGCGAGAATCATCGCGTCACCGGCGACGATCGCCGGCGGTGCGTCGATCACGACGATGTCGAACATCGACTTGGCCTGAGCGAGGAAGTCATCAGCAGCCGCGGTTGCAAGCCGCTCGAAAACGCGATGCTCGGGCGAGCCGGCGCCGATGAGATAAATCTGCTCCCTCACTTCGGTGATGACATCCTCGATCTTCGCCTTGCCCGCAAGCACGTCGCCAAGACCAATAGTCGTATTGACGCCGAGCGCCTTTCCGAGCGTCGGTCGACGCAGATCGGCGTCGACCAGCAGTACACGACGGCCGCTCGACGCGATCGATTCGGCGAGGTTCGTGATGATTGCGGTCACGCCGGCACCCGGCAGTCCGCCGATGACGAGCAGCGTCTTGTGACCGCGCATGTGTTTCTGCACGTGGCTCGCAGTCTGCCGCAGGCTTTCCGCGAGCACCGACTGCGGCGCTTCGCGGATGGCGTTCTCCGCCCGCTTGACGCCGGTTGGGTCGTCTGCGACATCGGGGATCACGCCAAGCAGGCGACCATGCATGCCCGCCAGATCGCTGGCGTACCGAACCCGCTGGTCCAGAACTTCACGCAGGAACGCGACCCCGAGGACGCTCACCAGTCCGAGCAGAGCACCGAGCGGCACCATGATGGTCCACTTGGGAAAGCTGCGCTCGCGCGGGGTCAACGCCCGCTGCGCGATCGTGACAGCCCGCGCATCCTCGCGAGCTTTCAACGAGTTCAGCTGGTTCATCACGTCGAGCATCTTCGACCGCTGCTCCTCCATGCGTCTTTGCCGTTCAGTCATCTGATTCAGTTGGGCTGAGGCGGCTGTGAAGTCCTTCAGGCGAAGCTCCTGCTTCGCGAAATCCTCTTCGTAGCTTCTGAGAAGCTCTGCCATCGTTTCGGACCGATCGCCGAACAGCTTGAGGTCGGCGGTGAGGTTCCGTCGCAGCACCTTCTTCAGTTCAACGTCGTGCTCCTGCTCGACCGCGTTCACCGTGCGCTGGGCGCCGATGTACTCGCGATGGTCTGGTGTGAACTTCTTCGCTGCCAGATCGAGGCTGATTCTCACATCCTTGAGCGATGAGTTGATGCGCTGGACGACCGGATCCTCTTCCGCAGTCCGCACGTCTTCAGCGCTCGGCGCCATGGTGCCCTGGAGCTTCGCCCATGCCTGGTTCCTTTGGCTGATCGCCACCGACAGCTGTCCCTTGGTTTCGTTCATCCGCCGGCCGGTGTCGTCCATGCGCTGGACGATGTCGCCCGCGCCTCCGTCCCTGGACCCCATGTTGTTCTTGGAGATGAACTCGAAAATCTGGTCAGCGAGGCTCTTCAGATCGCTATCGAGGTTCTTCGCGGTACTGGAGAACACGTCGCTGTTCTGTGTGAAGCGTCGATCATCCTCCGACTTACGAACTTCGATATACGTGTCCGCGACGGCGTTCAGGACGATGGGCACGTCGGCGTCGACATTTGTCGACCATGAGAGCGAGAAGTACTGAGTACGCTTCTGAAAACCCGCGCGCAGCTCCCGTTCCAAGGCGTCGACGGCGAGGTCCGCCACGAACTGACCGTCCTGCTTGAACTTGTTGCACCATTCGGTGTTCTCGATGTCTCGTTTGCGGATCGCCTTGAGGAGCAGCTCGCGGCTGGTGAGCCGCGATGCTTCGGTCTGGGCAAGTCGCTCGACCGTCTCCTCGTTGCGAGAATCTCCTGCCACGATGTCGTCCGGATTGGTGATCGCATGCCGCAGTTCGAAGAGCACCCGGCCTGAGTAGAGCGGATAGGTGCGGTCGAAGACCATCTTCGCGCCGGCTCCGCAGAGCACGCCGATCACGACGCCGATCACGATCTTCCACTGGTTCTGGCGGAGGACTCGAATCGGATCAATGCGGATTCCGGGCTGCACCACCGGCACAGCAGAGCGAGGTCCTGAACGGTCGGCGGATGGTTTCTGGGCGGCGGTTGTCATCGCAATTTCCTGCTGTCCGTGCTCGGTGTGCGCATTCGTCGGGTCCCACTCGTCGGGTCAGTGCGTCGGGGTGTTCGAAACGGATCAGCTGGCGGTGGAATGGCGATCATCGGAGCTGCTCGAGAATGGTGTTGATCCGCTTCTGAAGCGTCGCGTCGGGCTTCAGATCGCCAGCCCGCTTGATGTGGGTCATCGCCTCGTCCTTCCGTTCCGTGGCGATCAGAATCTCTGCCATGTGGACATTGGCGCTTGCGGATTCAGCGAGTCGCAGCGATGTCTCGATGGAGGTCCGCGCTGTGTCCAGATCGCCGCTCTTGAACTGCACGTATCCGAGCGTGTCCCAGTATTCCGCGCGCTGCGGCGCCAGGCGCGTTGCAGTCAACGCCGGCTCGAGCCCTCGCTTGGGATCATCCGCACATTCCCCGCACAGATAGGCGAAGTTGTTCAGAATCGCAGACTCGCCCGGAAGTGCCTTGATCGCGGCAGCAAATGACTCAAGGGCGCCCTTGCAGTCGCCTTGTGTGTACTTGACGCTGCCGATGATGTCGTACATCCGCGCGGTGAGCGCAGGGTCCGCGCCGTCGTCGATCGTCAGAGCCTGCTGTGCGAGTTCCACAGCGCGGCTCTGGCCATCGGGACCACTTCCGAACCACATTTCCGACAGCCAGCGCAGATCGCGCAGATCGGGTTTTCCGCCTGTGATCTCGTACACGAACTTCTCCGCGTCCGCGGTCCGATTCACAAGATAGATCAGTCGAAGGTTGCCGTACCAGCTGTCGATGAGGCTGGGGTTCGACTGCTTGGCCGCAATGACACTCTTTGCGTACACGAACGCCGAACGCATCGACTCGAGTCCGCCGCGCATTTCGCCCGTGTGAATCAGCGCGACGCCGACGGCGCTCTGCAGATAGGGTGACATCGCGACCACATCGGGACGCGAGCGCAGTCCCGACAGCACCGCCGACCAGTCGGGCGGCTGCTTGCGGAGACGGAAGTCCGTGAGCCGCTGCAGGTACAGCGGATCGGGTCGAAGCTTGTCGGCCTGCTCGTACTCGACGATGGCCGCGTCAAGGTTGCCCATGGCAAATTCGACTTCGGCCAGCGACATGCGCCACTGCGGATCGTTCGGCGAAAGGCTCACAGCCTCCCGGGCGATTTCCACCGCCCGCGTCCACATCTGCAGCTCGAGCAGTGTCTTGATCAGATGGCGCCGACCTTCGGAGTTGGACGGCACGGCGCGCACGAAGCGCTCCAGTTCCTGTACCGCCCCGGCGGGATTCTGCTTGGCGAGCAGGAGATCTGCCTTCGCCATGGAGGCAGGCCAGTAGTCACCGCGAAGCTTCGTCGCGCGGTCCGCCGCAGCAAGCGCCGGGTCAAGCTTCGTTGTGTCGCCCGCGTCATACTGCTTGCGATACAGCGACGCCTCCTGCACTGGGATCACGGGATTGTTCGCAGCGAGCGCCTGTGCTTTCGCGAGCGCCGCCAGCCCGTCCTCCCACACCTTCACCGCTTCGGCTCGCTTGCCCTCCGCTTTGAGTCTGTCGCCTTCGCCTTCCGCGATGCTTGCTTCCAGCTGATAGACGACGACATCACGGTTCCCCGCCTCAGCAATCTTCTGCTTGGCGAGATCGAACTTGCCAAGGCGACCGTAGGCCTCCGCCATCCGCAACTTCAAACTGCGATCAGTCGACCGTTCGGCGACCCGCTCGAGATGGACGATGGCCCGCGCCCAGTCCGTCTTCTGAAACCAGTACTCCGCAAGGGAAGCGTCGGCCTCGCGAGTCGCATCGTCCTGCATCCGGACAGCGAAACTGAAAGCCTCCCCGGCGTCCTTGTTCTTGTTCAGTTCAACATAGTGCACGCCCAGTGCGATCCACATCTGTGATGTCGCACTGGCACCTGCTGCATAGATGAGATCTTTGAGCGTCTTTTCCGCTTCCGTGTACTTCCCCTGCCGACGGTATGTCGACGAGCGCAGCATCGCGAGTTCAATGCTTTGCGGCTCCTGTGCCATGAGCGAAGCAAATATGCGATCACTGCTCGCACGCCACGCATTGCGCACGAGTTCGAGTTCGCGCTCCTTGATGTTGGCGGCAAGACTGCGCCACTGCTGTTCGGTGTACTTCGGCTTGTCGGGTGAGTCGAGCGTCACATCTCTGTGCTCGGGCTGCAGGTCGGCAAGGAGCACCGCCGTCTTCATGGCGTTGCGACGGTCGCTCGGAACGATCGCGTAACGACCTTCGCGCATGAGCCGGGCCTTGCGGCGGTCGCCGATTTCAGCCTCGAGATCAAGCCACGACTCGCCGATGTCCAGATCGTCACCGGCAACACCACGCGCGTCGCGAAGAACGACGAGCGCCTGGTTCCGCTCTCCAGTCTGGATCAGCGTGCGCACGTACGGCTTCACCGCGTTCATATCGATCGGCTTGCGGCGATACGCCTCCGCGTAGCTCGCGACTGCGCCAGCCATGTCACCCCCCTGCTCGTACGCCGCACCGCGGAGTCGAAAGAGGTCGGCACTGTCATTGCCGCTCTCGATTGCCCTGGTGAGCGAGTCAACCGCAAGCCCCGGCTCGCCTTGCACGATTGATAGGCGGGCCTTGAAGAGCGGAGCAATCGTCGGGTCGCGCGCGGACTGTTCCGCTTGCGCGAGTATCGACTTCGCCGTGTCAAAATCCTTCGCCACGAGCGCTGTGGTGAATCGAAAATCGAGCATGGCGGGATGCGCCGGATCCGCCTGCATCGCCTTGTCTTTCCATTCGGCGGCCGCGGCCCGCAGCTGCGGAAGGAACGCACCTTGTGCCCTGGCCTCCTCAGGTCGCGTCGCGGTGAGCCGCCGAACCTCGCCTTCCGCCCCGTCGATCACCTGTTGCATGCGGATCGCAATCCACACCGTGCGATCCGGCTCCTGCGAATGCTGCTGAGTGACGGCGTCGACCACGCGACTGACCGGGTCATTGCTGGAGAGGAGGACAACCGTGCGCTGCAGCGCTGCGTTGCCCGGAGAGAGCGTGAGCCCCTGCTTGCACAGCGCGATCGCCTTGTCCGTGTTGCCTGCGGCCGCTTCAACGAACGCCAGCAGTGTGATCACCTCCACATCGGCGGGCGTCTCCTTGTGCATCGGTTCGAGAATCGCCCGGGCCTCGTCGAGCTTGCCGGAAGTACGAAGCTCGTCGGCGTTCTTCAGCTTCAGGAGGCGCGGATCATCAGCGTTGAGTGTGCCGCCGTCTCTGCCGCGCAGCGCTGCTGCGAGGAGGCGCGCAGCGCTCTGGCGATTCGGATCCCGTGCCGTCACCTGCGTGAGCGTCTTGACCGCCGCATCGAACTTGCCATTGAAGAGTTCAAGTCCACCGCGGCGCTCGAGCAATTCAATATTTTCTGGTGCCAGTTCCAGCCCCTTGTCAACGAGCCGCTGGGCCTCACCAGTCTCCTTCAAGCCTTCTTTCGCGGCTGACCAGAGCACGTACAGCTCCGAGTCGATCGTGCTGCCCTGCTTGGCGATCTCGGCGAACTTCGCGTCGGCGGTTCGATACTCCTCGCGCGCCAGAGCCAGCTTGCCTTCAGCGCGCAGAATCGAGGAGTCATCGGTGAGACCCACCGAGAGCTCGCGGATACGACCGGTCGCGGCGTCGAGCCGCTTCAATGAGGCATCGGCGGCCGCAGCATCCTTGCCGATCACTTTGCTCAGCCGTGTGAATTCGATGTCGAACAGCTGCTGAGCAGCCGCGACGCGCATCTCATCCTGCGACGCGCTCGCGAGACTGACCGTCGCCATCGGAGCATCGATGATCCTCATCGCTTCCGCTTCGGCGCGATCGGGCTCTTTGAACTGGAGGCAGTAGGCCAGCCCGCGGCGATGCATGAGTGAATCGGGATGCTTTGCGAGATACGCTTCAAGCATCCTGGCTGCGCGAGTGAATCCGTCCGGCACGTCCGGACCTCCGATTGTCTTCAGCGCTTCAAAGACCGCGACGCCCTCGTCCGTGGCCAGCGCCAGAGCGGCCAACGCGTCGGCGGCGGAACCGATCATTGCGGGAGTCACACTGGTGTCGCCGTTGGAACTCCTCAGACGGAGCCGCATGAGATCCCATTTGAGCAGCTGCAGCCCCGGGGCGGCCTCCTCCTTGGCCTTCGCGACCAGATCGTCGAATGCCTGCCAGGCCTCCGCGGACTGCCGCGCCTGGCCGGCGCCTGCGAGGCTGATCGCCTGCTGCGCGCGGATTCCGAGAATTCCCCCGAGTGCCAGGTCCCGATCGGCACCGGAGAGCTTCGGCATCGTCTCTTCGAGCGAACGGAGCGTGCTGGTGACTTCATCGGGCGTGAGCACCGCGACCGCGCGCGAGCGGGCGTACCCTTCGAGTGTTTTGGCGAGCGGAGTGAGCGGATCGTCCTCGCCGATGGACCTCATCATGTCCTGCGACACGAGATCGCCAAGCGACTGCCAGCCGACGGCGGAGTCGTTGAGTTCGGATTGCAGAAGACGCTCCGCGAGCACCTCGCGCCAGAGCTTCTCGTCGTTGCGGGCGATCTGGGCGCGCTTCAGGAGCGAGCCGACATATTGCAGGTACTTCTCGCGCGCGGAGTTCATTGACGCCGGCACGATCTTGCGGCTGGCTTCGATGAACTTCGTGTGGAATTCGAGATTGTTCGGCTGCTTGCCGATCGCGCGGCCGTACAGCCGGGCCGCCTCTTCGAAATCGTTCTGCGCGAACTTCTCGTCACCGGCGATGACAAATCGCGTGGGATCGCTGCGCCACTGCTGCAGACCGACGAATCCCACCACCGAGACAGCAATGAAGCTGCAGGCGGAGACGATGATGATGACCTTCTTGTTGAGACGCGTAGCCATAGGGCAGAGACCGTTCGGGAGAGAGGCTCAGGGACTGGTCGCAGCGGGCGACGAGAGCGACATGGACGACATGGGCGACGTGGGCGATGACGCGGATGGAGGACGTGAGGCGGCTTCCACCGTTGGCCAGTCGGGCAGACGGGCCATGAGATGCGGAAGCAGCTCGCTCAGGAGCTCATCCGCAGCTTCTTGAAATATGGGCAGCGGAGACTCACCGCCGCGTGCCGTGTACTGCATGGAGAACTGCACCTTGCAGTAGTAGGCGAACCGTTCGCTGCGCTCGAACGCGAGCGCCTTGACCGCGCTCGGATCCGGCGTGATTCGACCGTTCGCAATGAACAGGTATCCGCCGAGGAGGCGGGTTCGCGGGTGCTTGGGATTCTGGAATTCGGTGATGCGGATGCGCATCGCCCCGACCGGCATGTGCACGGTCAGTGGCGTTGCCTTGATCGGATCGCGCGTCTGCGCCGTCGCGTACTCCGCTCCAGTTGCGTAATTGACCACGCCGCTCGACTTGTTCCACTGGCTCTGGTCGATGTGCAGATCGAAGTTGGTCGGATCTTGCGTCGGCTCCCATCCGGCCACGGCCCAGCAGCGATCCGGCACGTGCGGCACATCGTCAATCGTGCCCGTGTAATACGCCATGTGCAATTCGACCCGGCCCCGCTGCGGGTCGCCATCCAGCGCGTAATGCCGGCTGAGATACCGACTGGTGCCGAGTTCCCCGACGATCTCATCGGTGAGACGCTGGTCCTGACCGGTCTTCTCCCAGCGGCCGAGCTTTGTCGGTACCGAGTCGAGCGGTGCGCGCAAATGGACCGGCTCCTTCACCACGTAGTAGTGGAGGTACTTCACGCCGGCGATGAATCCGAAGGTGCCGACGACGAGAATCGCGAACGCCGCTCCGTACGCCACACGCGCCGCGCTGCGAAACCGGAAGTTCGGTCCCGACTCCACGACGGGGGCTTGGCTCGTTTCGTCCTCAATGAGCACATTGCGCAGCACCCACAGGATGCCGAGGTAAATGACGAAGGCCGGCATGAGCCAAACGAGTCCGATGACGTGATGAAAGTTGCCGGCCGTGAAGTTCACGTCCCACAGCGAGAGGATGCCGAGGCTCATGACTCGGAGGACGTTCACGCCGATTGCCACCGGAATGCCTGCCGCGATGAGCAGCGCTCGCTGCCACCAGCGCGAGAGCCCGGTATGCGCGATCGCGACGCCGAGCGCGAGGAACGCGAGCAGCATGCGCATGCCGGAGCACGCCTCGGCCACATTGAGCGGCTTCGCAACGCCGTCGGCGTAGACGGTGAGGATGTTCCCGTCGCGCTCGATGTCGAGCCCGATGGCCGCGAGCATCACGCCCGCACCGCGTGCAGAGATGTCCTGCATCCTCTCCGTCACCGGTTTGAGAATGGCGTCCGATATCGTCTGGCCGAAGATCACCCAGTAGCACAACGGGAACCAGAGATACCGCATCGCCCGCCAGCCAAAGAGCAGGAGCGCGAGCCCGATGACGGTCAGGCCGACACCCGCTCCGCGCGCGTTGTGGTGGACGAGCAGCGACTTCGGCCCCAGATAGCCGAGAAAGTAGATCGCGAGCCCCACGACCATCAGGAGAAGCCCGGACCAAGCCGGCTTGAACGGCTCCGCCAGGAGTTCGTGTCGTTTTAACCAGATGAAGTAGCCGCTGATGAACGGGATCACCAGCGTGTGACCCCAGTCGGACGGGTGAAAATAGGCGCTGCGTGCTTGGGCGTAGAAGAAGAACCAGAACACCGCGATAAGCACAGCGCCAAGGACAACGCCGGCAATCAGGGTTGTCTTAGGCGACAACGACAGAGTGCCGGGCGAAGAGGCGCCAACGTCCACGCCTCCAAAAAGCTGAGTTGTCCCTGTCGTCCCGCTGGTCATGCTGCTAATGGGCTCCCCGCTGCCAAAGGTTGTGTCTGCCTCTCCCGCCGAAGGACGCCGGCCGTAATGCACTCCTCAATCGGTCATCTCGCGATCACGGTTGATCCGCTGGCCAATTGACCACTGGCGGCTGGAGGCTCCAGCTGGAAAGAGTCGTTCTGACCCGAAGAGGAACGCCGCGCAATCCTCTGGGGACTCAATAAATAACCCGTCGGGAACCGGGCTTCTCCGCAGGAGGCGGCAGGTTACGCGAAGCTGGTCGCGCCGGTTCGAGCCGAAGTGACAAGCTTTCCGCTCGGACTGCGGCGGCGAAGCGAAGGCTGACACTGGGTTCGGCGCACGCCGGGGCACCGTGCGGCTCTTACGGGCCTTACTCCCCGAGGACGTTCGTGGGCGGAGCGCCGAAGACGTCGTTACCGAAGTTGCGGTCCAGCAGGAATCCGAAGCCGTAGGTCATGCGGAAGCCGTTCCGGATGATCGCCAGCGGGTACGCGAAGAAGTTGGTGCCGATGATGATGTGGTCGTTCGGCTTGAGCAGGATGTCCGGTTCAGACCGGTTGCGGATCGCAGCGAGGTTGATGCGGACCACCGCCTCGCGGTTGGGGCCGACCATGCGGATGAGGTCGACACGCGTCGGGATCGCCAGCTGCGTGAATCCGCCCGCGACGTCAATGAAGCGCGACAGGGTCATGACGCCGTTGCGCGGCAGGTCGAAGACGCCAACGCGGGTGATCTCGCCACCGATGGTGACGATGCCGTCCACGGACGGTTCGACGTAGATCTGATCACCGGGCCGCACGACGACGTTGAAGTTGGCTTCACCCTTGGCGAGCGCCTGGTAATCGATCTCGATTATGCGCGTGGCATATAAATTGGTACCGATGTTCCGATCCCGCGGCCGAGCGGGGCCGGTCAGCGCGCCTGGCGGTGTCGCGCCGCCCTGCACCCACTCCTGCCTGGCGACATCCCATGTCCAGTTGTCGCCGGCCGAAGGTGTGGTGGATCCCGCCGGTGGCGTGGGGTCAGGCGTGATGAGTTCGTCGATGT
>JAWXBD010000100.1:0-43169 GCA_034439815.1 Phycisphaerae bacterium | reverse complement strand
TCCCGTCGAAGAGATCGGTGCGGAATCCGGCGGCACGGAAGGCACGCGGCATCTTGATTCCGTCGTGCATCGACGCACGAAACACCGCATGGCCGCCGGCGGCGCGGTACGCATCCGCCCGTGCCAGAAGAAACTGGCCGCAGCCCGCGCTCGCAGCCGGATCAAGCGTTCGGCGCATGCGTCCCATCGGGAGATACGACAGCAGCAATACGTGAATGAGCGGTATCAGTAGCGCTTCGCCGACGGTGCCCGCAATCTGTTGCGGAACCGTCGACAGCAGCGCCGCATTGTGTCGCTCGGCCTCGTGAATCGCGCGGCGCAGGGCGTCAGGCGCGAACCGCACGTCCGCGTCCGTGAAGAGAAGCCAGTCATGCCGCGCTGCGCCGGCGAGCCGCCAGCACGCGTGCTGCTTGCCGTTCCAGTCCTTCGGTAGCGACACGGTGGGCACAAGACGCACCCGCTCGTCCTCGGCTGCGAGCGCCGCGAGAATCCTCGGCGTCTGATCAGTCGACTGATCGTCGTAGCACAACACCTCGACCGCCAGCCCCGTCGCCGTCGCGTTCGCGAGCACCGAGCGAACGCAGGTCTCGATGTTCGACTCTTCGTTGCGGGCCGGAATGCACACGCTGACGGACGCGCGGAGATCGGGCGGTGCATGCGCCGCGCGGCGGTAGCGGCGCAGGTTCACGAGGCCGAGGATTGCTGCTTGCAAAGCGAAAGCGGCACCTGCGACCAAGCTCCATTCGATGAGCGTCATGACGCTGCCTCACCCGTTGCCGAAGCGCGCTGTGCAGTGCGAATCGCAGACCGGCGTCCGGTGAGCGCGAGCCATGCGTCGTACACAGGATGGATGCGGGCGCGCGTCGTGATGGCGTCAATGAATCCAGCCGGTTCGCGACGCATGACACGCTGCGCCAACAACTCGCGGTTCGCCTGCATGCTGCTGCCGATGGCGCCCTGCCAAGCTGATGCAGTCGGGCGCGCCGGCACGGGGATCGCAACCGCGCGCAGAAACACCTCGGGCTTCGCATCCGTCCAGAAGGCGTACTCGACGGCGACGGCGACAGCAGATCGCACGCCAAGCCGCGCGGCAACTGCGGCGGCTCCGGGTCGGACCAGGAGCGGAACGCGCGGATCGGTGAATCGACCTTCCGGCGTGATCATCAGCAGCATGTGCGGCGACGAGTCACGTACGCCGTCGAGATAGCGAAGCATGGCCGGCATCGACCGGTGGTCATTCGGATCAATACCGAACATGCCGAGCCGCCGCATGAAGCGGAACTGCTGCAGCTGGTCCGCATCCATCGGCGCATACGTATCGCGCGCCGGAAAGAACCGCCGCCACAAGAATGCTCCGACGATCGGATCCCACCACGATGCGTGGCTCATGACGATGAGCGCCGGTCCCGACTGCGCAGCCAGCGGTGCCAGTACCTCCGCCGCGCCGGCCACCATGCGAACCGCAGCGAAGCGCCGGCGCAGCATTCCCTCGGCGTGCCATGCAAACACGCGACGCACCGGCCAGTTGGGCCGCGCCGGAATCAGTGCAGCGCCAGGCACGCAACCTCCTCTCGCGGCTCCGTGTCGGAAGCGTGTCGCGCCTTGACGGCGACGCCCATGTCCTCAAGCAGCGACCATGCGGCCGTCACGCCGCTCATTAGCACCATCGGAACGCCGGGGCCGGGATTCGCGCTGCCTCCGGCGAGATAGAGATTCTTCACCACACGGCTTCGATTGCGCGGCTTGAACCCGCCGCCGAGTCGACCGTGGGATGCGAGCCCATAGATGGCACCGGCTTCCGCGCTGTACATCCGCTCAATGCTGGTCGGTGTCAGGTGCCGCTCGACGACAATGCGCTCTTCGATGTCTTCCATGCCGAAGCGCTTCAGCTTGCTGATGATCGTTTCGCGGTATCCGGCGAACATGCCGCCGCTGCGCTCCCAGTCATGATGCCGCCGGAGATACGGCGTGTGCACGAGAATGTAGAGAGCCTCGCACCCTTTCGGTGCCTGCGCAGCGTCGGTGCGGCTGGGAACGCAGAGGTACAGCGACGGATCCGACGCCGGCTCGCCGCGCCCGTAGATGTCATCAAACTCGCGGTGTGAGTCGCGGCTGAACAGGAAGTCGTGATGCAGCAGATGGTCGTACTGCCGCTTCAGTCCGAGATAGAGCACCACGCCGCTGCACGCCGGCGTGAATCGTTCAGCGATCCGCTGCTCTTCGCGTTTCGCTGCGGGACCTTGCAGGAGTGATCGATAGGTTCGCTGCACGTCGCAGTTGGAAATGACCGCGTCAGCGTCGAGACGACGGCCGTCATCGAGTTCCACGCCGGTGGCGAGACGGCCATCGTGCACGATCTGCCGCACGCCTGTACCCGTGATGATCGTGCAGTCGGCGCTTTCGCCTTCGCGCAGAATGTTCTCGAGCGCGCGGGCCACCATGCGCGTTCCACCCATCGCGTACCAGCAGCCGTGATCGACCTGGGCTGCAGCAATCAGCGTCAGAATGGCCGGTGCCAGAAACGGGCTGGAGCCGACGTACTGCAGAAAATGCTCGCAGAGCTGCAGCAGATGCGGCTCACGGACCCATCGCTGTGCAGTTCCTGCCATCGTCGAGTGCATGCGCATGGCGGCGATGTCCCGTAGCAGCGCGAGCTCCGCCGGCGGGCGCGTGCGCATCATGTCACCAATGCCGCCGATGTCCTTGTAGAAAAACACGCGCTCGCTGAGGCGGTACATGCGCCGGCTGTACTCGATGAATCGACGCCAGCTGTCGCCCACACTGCCGGCTCCGTGGGATATGGGAAATTGCCTGTCGAGCGACGCGGCCATCGCCGCAACATCGCCCAGCAGATCGACCGTCGTACCGTCTTCGTACATGCAGCGCCATTGAGGATCGAGGCGCACGAGATCGATGCAGTCGCGCGTGCGCCGTCCGCTCCGTTGAATGATTCCGCGCAGCACGTGAGGCATGGTGAGAATCGTCGGCCCCATGTCGAACGTGAAGCCACGTTCTGTGAGGACGTTCATCTTGCCGCCGAGGTGGTGGTTGCGTTCCACGAGCGTGACGCGCAGACCATTGGTGCGCAGCTCCGTCGCGGCCGCGAGTCCGGCGAGACCACCACCTATCACGACGACGTGCGGCACCATACGGGTCATTGCGTTGCTCCGTTGGTTCGATCTGCGCCGCCGCCGTCGCGCGGGCGCAGGCCCGCGAGCCTGCTGATCCATCGGACCACGGTCGGACTCGGTATGTCGGCTGGCGCGCTGCACACGCCCCGCTGCGTCACAGTGACCTCGCGCGACATCGCCAAGAGGCCCGACCGGCCGCGGCTTGATCCCCAACCGCTCGCACCGCGTCCGGTGATTGCTGTCGCGGGATGGGCTGTCGGCCGAACGCAATCGTTGATCGTGAGGAACGAGCTGCCGAACTCCGCGGCGCGTGCCCGCACTCGATCCGGCGTCGATGTGAAGACGCTGGTCGCGAGCGCCTGGCCCGAGTTGCGATGCACGCGGATCGCGTCGACGAGATCGCGCACGGGCAGCACTGCGAGCGCGGGACCGAAGTGATCGCCTTCGACGAGCGGCGCATCCTCCGGACAGTCGACGATCGCCGCAGCGCGAAGCCACCGGCCGCGCGGCGGTTCGACCACGCCGCTGAGCGGACGGCCACCGCGATGGATCGCGTCGATCACGATCTCGGCGGTGCGCGTCGCGGCCGCTTCGTCAATGAGTTGCAGTGGGTTCGCAGCTGCGGTCAGCGGCGCGAGTGCTTCGAGGAACCCGCGATACGCAGACGCTTCGACGAGCACGCGCCTCGGTGCCATACAGGTCTGACCCGCATTCATGACGACGGCGTTCCAGATGGAGCGGCTTGCGAGACGATGATCTGCGTCGCCCAGCACGATGGCCGAGTCGTGTCCCGAGAGCTCGAGCGTCGTCGGCGTGAGCGTGCTCGCTGCCGCCTGCGCAATCAACCGGCCGACGCGGGTCGAACCCGTGAACACGATGTGATCCGTGGAGACTTCGCGGACCAGCCGTTCCCCTTCCTCGGCCGACGCTTCGCATTCCACCAGCAACTCCTCGGGCAGACCCGCGTCTCGCAACGCTGCACGCGCGATCGCGAGCAGCGCGGCGTGCGCGCGCGGCGCCCGCTCGGACGGCTTGACCCACGTTTCGTTCCCCGCTGCAATCGACTGAGCGAGCTGGATGCCAAGCAGCTGCAGCGGATAGTTCCACGTCGCGATGATGATCACTCGGCCCAGTGCGTGCCGCTCTGTCCGGACTCGGTCGCCGAGCTGCCACCATGCGCCGCCGCGCACCGCTCGCGCGCCGAGGATGGACCGCAGATGGCGGCGCTGCCAGTCGAGGCTCGCTGTCAGCGGAAGGATCTCCGCGAGCGTCGTCTCCCACGCCGGTTTGCCAATCTCGGACTCGACCACCGCGCAGAGCTCGGCGTGCCGGCTGCGGACCCCCGCGGCGAATTGTCGGAGCCACACCTGACGGCGGGCAATCGACCCGCCGTTCACGCAGTCCGCAGCACTCGTGCGGAGAGAGCGAGGGGCGCGCAGGTCCGGGCTCTCACGATGGGTGAGTGATGGCGAGCTGCGGGCGTGAGTGATCGCTGTCATACGCAGCTGGCGCGCGAAGCGGGCGCTCAGGTCGCCGTCCTTCGGCGGCGGTTCTAACTCGGATTCATTCCTCGCGCCGCGAAATCTCTCCGAATCTGGTCGGAGCGCGGAACCGAAGGGGACCGCATGATCCCGCCCAGCATCAGCCTTGGCAACCCGCATCGCACGGAGCGCCGCACCTCCGCCGATCCCTCGATCGGCATTGTGGGTGCGGGTCCGGGAGGGTTGGCAACCGCCATGCTGCTCGCCCGAGCCGGATGCCACGTGACGCTCTATGAAGCGCTGCCTTCCGTCGGCGGGCGGACGCGCCGACTGGAATTCGGCGTGGAGGACCGCCGCTTTGCCTTTGACTGCGGTCCGACCTTCTTCATGATGCCGTACATCCTGGAAGAGATCTTCGCCGCCACCGGACGCCGCCTCTCGGACTACGCGGATCTGACGCGGCTCGATCCCATGTACCGGCTACTGATCGGGCGGGGCGGGGCGCAGGCTCCTCTGCAAATCGACGCGACGCAGGATCTGCAGCGCATGGTCCGGCAGTTTGCGGCGATCGAACCGGGCGACGGTCCGGCCTTTCTGCGGTTCATGAGCGACAACCGGCGCAAGCTGGAATTGATGACGCCGATTCTGCGCCGACCGATGCGCTCGCTCGCCGACTTGCTGACGGTAGACGCGCTCCGGGTCGCCCCCGCGCTGACCCCGTGGAAGTCGCTCTATGACCTGCTCAGTTCGTATTTCACAAGCGAGCAGTTACGTTTAGCGCTCTCATTTCAAAGTAAATATCTGGGCATGTCGCCGTTTGAGTGTCCAAGCTTGTTTTCGATCCTGTCATTCATTGAATACGAATATGGCGTCTGGCACCCGCGCGGCGGCTGCAACGCGCTCACCTCGGCGATGGCTGATGTGTGCCTCGAACTCGGCGCGACGATCCGCTGCAATGCCGAGGTCGATCAGCTCCTGTTCGAGGGACAGCGGTGTGTGGGCGCGGTCGTGCACGGAACAGAGCATCGGCATGATCACATGGTGCTGAATGCCGATGCCACATGGGCGATGAAGCGGCTGGTGCCGGAGCGGCTGCGCTCGGGTCGCGGGCAGGGCGGATGGAGTGATGCGCAGATCGATACGAAGCGGTACTCCTGCTCGACCTTCATGATGTACCTCGGCGTGCGCGGCGGGGTCGCTCTCCCGCATCACACAATCTATACCTCCGCGCACTACCGGCAGAACATCGAGGACATCGCCGTCGGCGGCACGCTGAGCAACGACCCATCGATCTACGTGTGCAATCCGTCGCCTGTCGATCCCACACTGGCGCCGGCCGGCGATTCGTCTCTGTATGTGCTCATGCCGACCCCAAATACCAAGAGCGGCATTGACTGGAACATCGCTCGGGCCGTCGCTCGCGATCGCGCGTACACGCAATTGGAACAGGTGTTCGGGCTCGAGGACATCCGGGACCGCGTCGTCAGCGAGCACCTCGTCACTCCCGATGACTGGAGAGCGGAACGGATCAACCATGGAGCGACATTCAATCTCGCGCACTCTCTCCCACAGATGCTGTTTCGCCGGCCTCAGCACAAACTGCAGGGATTTGAAGGCCTGTGGCTCGTGGGCGGCGGAACGCATCCCGGGTCCGGACTGCCCGTCATTTTCCTTAGCGCTGAGATCACCGCACGTCTCGTCTGTGCTGAGGCGGAACTCGCCTGTCCGCTTGATGCGGCCCCGTCGCCGGCCGATCCGACCCGTCCGTGGTCGAAAGCGTTCCGCACCGCGATGGCGACCGTAACGACGCACGCTGAGTCGACGGCGTGATCGTTAGCATGCTCGCATGGCATCGGATTGGTCCCAACCGGCGAGAACGGCGTCGCGTGCTGCGGCGAACGGGCCGGCGCCCGTCACCCCCGCGCAAGTCGCTGATCAGTTCGAAGTCGAGGTGCAAGAGGATCGGCAGCATCTCGCGCGCGACGGCGGCATCGCTCTGGTCATCGGCACCGTGACCGCCCTCGCCGTCTATGCCTTGCCGATCCTGTGGCTCGCGCGGCGCAGCGTGTTGGCTCAAGGCCCTCCGAAGATCGATCCCACGATCATGAGCGTGCTCATCGCGGCGATCGCCGTCGGCGGCGTGGTGTCGTTCATCTGGTCGTGGCGTGCAGTGCGTCCGACTCGGACACCATCTTCCCGCTCGTCCGACCCGCGATACAACCGGCCCAAGCTGTACGCGAGCAGCGCCGACGATGACGACAGTGACGCCGACCCGTCCATGTGGGCCGACGGACTGCTCTTCACGCGGGGATTCTCATTCGAGGAACTGTTCGCTGTCGGCACCCGGCAGTTCATGCTGGGCGTGCGTTCTTTCGTCGAGCGGGCGCGGCTTGACCGTCCGCACCTTCAGCGGGCCGCGGCAAATCTCTGCCGTACCGGGGCGCCGGACGGATTGCCGTCGGCTTCGATTCCGGATGACCCGGCGACCTTGCTCGCGCTGACATTTCTGTGGCAGTATCGATATCTGCGGTCGGACGGTGGTCCGCGCCGCACACGGCTGAGACCGAGCGAGAAGGGTCGGCGCGTACTCGCGATGGAGCAGCGCGTTCCATGACCCGCACGACCCTCCGTGCCAACATGACTGAGAAAGGCTGGAGGCGCCTCATCACACGATGGATCATGGTCGCGCTGTTGGCGTATTCCGGCTGGCTTGCGGTGGTGTATCTCGGCCAGCGATGGATCTTGTTTCCGCGCGGCATCGTGAACGGCCGCGTGGTATCGCCGCCGTCGCATGTCGACGTATGGCACGAGCAGCGCCCGGACGGAATCACGGCCGATGCATGGTTCGTTGCGTCGCGCGCCGCTGGCGCTGCGGACGGCCGTTCGCCGGCAATCGTTCTGTTGCACGGCAACGCGATGCTCGCGAGCGACTGGATGGACTGGGCTGACAGTCTCGCGCAGCGCGGTGTCCACGTGCTGATTCCTGAATTTCGCGGCTACGGCAGGAGCGCCGGCACGCCTTCGCGCGACGCACTCGTCGGTGATATCGCGGCGTTCCTCAATCGGCTGCGCGACGATCCGCGCGTTGACGGGCGGTCGATCATTCTCTACGGACGATCGATCGGCGGAGCGATCGCTGCCGAAGCGAGCGTGCGCACGGCGACGCCGCCGGCCGCGCTGGTTCTGCACACGACGCCTGCGCGACTGCGCGATCTCTCCTGGCGATTCGGCGCGCCGCCTTTTCTGGTGCGCGATGCGTTTGATACCGAATCCGCGGTCATCGCGTTACGAGACCGTGTGCAGATCGCGATCATCGGTCACTCACATGACGAGATAGTTCCCTTCGCCGACTCGGAGCGGCTCGCGAGCCTGGCGGGCGTCGAGATCGTGACGATTGCCGGATCGCACAACCAGTTCGACGACGCCTCCGGCGAGGAAGCGTTTGAGCAAACGATCGAACGTGTCCTGCGCGCCCCGCTGCGCGCCCCCGACGAGCGACGCCGGTAGTTCACATTTTTCTACAGGCGTATTCCCGTGGAC
Source organism: Phycisphaerae bacterium (assembly GCA_034439815.1). GTDB lineage: Bacteria > Planctomycetota > Phycisphaerae > Phycisphaerales > SM1A02 > JAEUIT01. The sequence goes on along the minus strand of JAWXBD010000100.1, from coordinate 35,017 downwards.
AGGGTAACTTCTGCGGGGTGACCTCGATTCACGCCTGGAGAAGGAGATACTCATGTCCCGATTTCGCGTTCCGCATCACGGACCCCGACGGATCGCTCTTTGACTGCAACGTCGACACCGGAGCGGACGGGCTCGTCTTCGTCGTGCAGTCGATCAGTTCCAGCGTCGGCGGGCTTGGACGGGGCATCGGATACGCGGGCATTCAGCAGAGCGTCGGAGTCGAATTCGACACGTGGTGCAACGCCGTCAACAACGACCCGAGCTCGAATCACGTCGGCATTAATGTCAACGGCGTGGTCGACCACACCTTTTCCGATTGCTCTGTCGGGTCGAGACGACCCCGCACCATCCCAGCGGTCAACGCACCGGCTCGCTCCACCGACGTGAGCTGTCCTTCTGAAACACAACTTGTGCGCGAGAGCACCAAGCGCGGCGAGCACGTCGCCCCCGTCATGATCAACCCCCCGCCGCAGGCATCGCCAACTCCAGCAAAAAACAAAGACGGGGACGCCACGAGACGTCCCCGTCGTGTTGATGTCAATCAGCAGTCCTTGACTTAGCAGCCGCCCCAGGCACCGAGGAGTGCCGCGAGGTCAGCACCGTCGACGAAACCATCGCCGGTGAGATCACCGGTGATTCCGGGTGCGCCCTTCGTGCCCCAGACACCGAGCAGCACCGCGAGGTCGGCCGCGTCGACGGCACCGTCGGACGTGAAGTCCGCCGGGCACGCTGCGCCGCACAGGATGGACTCGATCTGGAAGTTGTCGATACCCGCTTCCGTGATCGAGTTGTTGTTCGGATCACTTGTTGAGAACTGCACGCGCACAGTCGCAGTTGGCTCGACGTAATCGCTCACGCGGAACGCCTGCGCCTGCCAGGTGCTGTTCGTCGATTCAATTCGGTGGACAAACGACCAGGTCGCTCCGTCGTCGTTGCTGAGTTCGATAGTCAGACCATCGGCGCCGATCGCGTTGAAGTCGTCGCAGAAGAACCATGCGGCGAAGGTGACGAAACCGTCCTGGCCTTCGAGGTCGATGACCGGTGAGGTGAGGACCGTCGGCCCGAAGTCGACATCACTGGCGTTGGCGGCACCGCCAACAACACCGTTCTGAGTGATGAAACACATCGTTCCGGTGTCGCTGGTCGCGTCGTCCTCGGGCGACGCAAGCACGCCACCTGCGAGCGTCGCGACAGGATCAGCCAGTTCCCACGCGCCGCCGGTGAGCGACGCGTGATTCGTCACCGTCCAGCCGGCCGGTCCCTCTTCAAACTCCTCGCGGAGCGTGACCTCGGTGCCGACCGCTGAAAGCGACGTGTAGGTCGTGAGCGGTGCCGTCGGTGGATCCGTGAAGGTGCCGTTGCCTGGTGAGATCTGGGCCGACACCCACCAGCTGATCGACTCGGTGCACGGCACGCCCGGAAGCGTCGCTTCCAGCGTTCCGCCATTCAGAGTCAACGGCGCCGTCTGCTCGGTACCACTCGGCAGGATGTAGTGAAGCAGGCCCGAGCCCTCGACGACTGTTCCGCCGCCGAAGGCGGTCAAGCCAACGGCGAACGTCGTGGGCAGATTCGGAGCGACGAATCCTGGAAGACCCGAGGGGTAGTTGACGACGAGACCGACCGGGGGAACTGCCATCCAGACTTTGAGTCCGGCGCAGCGGCCGATGATCAGATCCTTCCAGCCGTCGCCGTCGAGATCGAACACGGCGACGTCGTGCGTGCCGGTGAGTTCACTCGCCGGGATGCCACCGGTGCCTTGGTCCTGCAGCGTGACGTTCGGCACATTGCCGAGGTTGCGATACAGGTGCAGACGCCGCGAGCAGCCGCCGATGTCGACGTCGACGTCGGCGATGAGCACATCGTTGAAACCGTCGTTGTTGAGATCGACGATACGGCTGTTGTTGCCAAATCCGTCATCTCCACCCGACTGGAACGAGAACGTGCTGCTGAGAAAGTTCGCCATGCCGTCAGGGCCGGGGCCGGTGTTGATCAGATAGCGGTCGGAACCGTCGTCACCCAGGACGACATCGACCTTGCCGTCGTTGTTCAGATCGCCGGCTGACATGCCGTAGTGGGCGCCGCCACTGACGGTTTCATGCTTGTCGAAGATGCCGACCTGCGAGAGCTTGTTGTAGCTCGCCTTGAACGGGCCGTTCTCTGACTTGATGACGTCGTTGACGCCGTCGCCGTTCATGTCGAGGATCGCACCCGACGTGCCGAAGCCGGACGCAATCATCTGCGGCGTCATGCGGGCCAGCGTTTCGTCCGCGAAGAATCCCGAGCCGTTGTTGATGAGCAGTCGGTCGCCCTGGGAGCTGTTGTAGTTGACGAGGTAAATGTCCGCGAAGCCGTCACCGGTGACGTCCCCGGCCGCGATGCCGCAGCCGTTCGGCGCGGTCGGAAGCTGCGGGATGCGCGGCTCCTCATACCGGAAGCCGAGCCAGTTGCCGTTGTCGTCGTTCCCGCGGTTCATGTAGATGCGCGGATGCGAGATTGTCTTTGGCAGCGACTGATTCAGCGCCGGGCACGTGACGAAGTCGAGCCATCCATCATTGTCGAAGTCGGCAATCGCGACGTCGCGGTCGTTCGTGATATCGAGGAAGCCTTGGCCGCCGTCGGTCGCCGAGGTCGCGAATTCAATCGTACGGTCGACGAGCACGCCGCCTTCATTCATGAACAGCACGTTGCGCTTGCCGGTCGGCGTCGTGAACGGCTGTTTGCGGACGACGATCAGATCGATGTCGCCATCCTGATCAAAGTCGTCGTAAGCCAGATCCTTCTCTTCAGGATCCGATGCTCCGAGGCCGGGCGCGGCGACGAGTCGGGTCGAGGTCTGATTGACGTATTCCACCCATCCGCCAGCGAGGGCGAAGGAAGCGGACGTTCCTAGCGTCGCGGCGGCTGTAAACAGATGAATCCATTGCGTATTCGGTCGTCTCATGCATATCTCCTTGCGGGAAGAACGTATCCCAGACTTGCGTGGCCCAGACTGTGTGGACCACGCCACGGCCCGGCGCGTGCTCTCTGGCGCCGGGGTCCCCCCACTTGTCACCGTTCGGCGTACAGACGGCCGAGGTGAACCTTGCGCGGGCACCGTCCCGCCCGCATTCGTCAGTCTCGGCCCGCCGCCCCTCCGTGTCAATGCTGCAGTTCACAGAAGGACTTCGCGCGAACGTTCGGCGGACCGAAGCCGCCGACCGCACTTTCCCCGGAGTCGCGGTCGGTCCACCGGCTCCGTATAGTCCCAACCGCATGTGTGCCCTGTCTCTCGCCGCCGTCTGGGAACTTCAAGGTGTGCCGTCCGTGCGGTTGGTGCTGCTCGCTGGAGTGCTCGCCATCGGCGGGGGCGGTCTCGGCTGCGGAAGGGATGACCCGCCGCCAGTCGATCCCGTCTCTACTAGCCCGGCGCCGCCAGTTCCGGCCGAGCCAGACGCCGCAGCGGAACCGTCCGCGAACTCCTTCGCTCTCGTCCCGCGCCCGCCAGAACGCGGCTTCGTGAGTGCGGACAACCGCATTCCCCAGGTGAAGGCGATGCTGCGGAACAACCGGTTTGCGCAGGCAGAGGTTCTCCTCGGGAACATTGTGAAAGCGCACCCGGGCGACCCGCAGAGCGAACTCCTGCTCGGCATGGCGATCCACAAGCAGAAGCGCTACGGCGACGCGAGGCCGCATTTCGCGCGGGTCATTGCCAGTCGCCAGGCATTCCCTGAAGTCGACCATGTTTTTTATCTGTTGGGTTGGTGTGATTATTACCTCGGCGAACTGGCGGGCGCTCGCAAGGCATTCGAGGAACATCAGCGACGCGTGCCCACGGAAGCGGACTCGGTGTTCGGACTCGGCCTCGTCGCTTTTGATGACGGGCGCGTCGACGACGCGAAGGAACTCTTCGAGCGCGCGATCGCGATGCAGGCCGGCGATCCGAGTGCCGCACGCGAGATTGCGAAGGCCCACGCCCGGCTCGGCGACGTGGAGGTGCAGCGCGATGAACTCGCCGCCGCCGAGACGGCGTTTCGTCGGGCCGTCGATCTGTATCCCGATCACTACGAAGCGTGGGCCAAACTCGCGCGGGTGCTGGATCGCCTCGGCCGGGGCGACGACGCAGCTGTCGCGCGCACGCAAGAAAGGGCGGCAATGCAGCGCGTCGGCCGGGTGGATCCGGCCGTGGCTCCGCCGCTGCCGCCGGACAAAAATGACACACCTCAGCCCGGAGGCTGAGGTGTGTCGCGCGCGAGGTTCCTCTCTGAAGAGGTTCGCTTTCGTCGTTCAATCCAGGACGTCGCGTCCTTCGATGCCGTCAACCGTGAGCCAGTGGTAGCTCGTGTTGACGAGGAAGTCCGCGCTGAGTTGGCCGAACACGCCATTGGCGCGGAACGGTGTGCCGCGGTGCCAGACACCTTTCTGATTGAAGCTGGCCGGTGCCGTCGCCTTCGCCCGCACGTCGCTCTCCATCGCTTCGAGCGGCGAGACGGCCCGTTCATAGATGCCGACGTCGTCCGGTGCATAGAACGTCGGCGAGTAGAAGCGTCCGTCGACGAACGGCTGGAAGCCCTTGGCATTCGGATACGCGTACGCGCCCTCCGCTTGGTTCGCCCCGTCGAATTCGATCGGCTTGACGAGCGAGATGTTGCCGCAGTTGGACGGCGAGCATCCGATGAGCGCGCCGACTTCGACGCCGTCGCATGTCGCGCCGAATGACACGCCCTCGATGCAGTTGCCGCTCTGGAGGTACGACGCACAGCTGCCGCCGAACGCGCCGAAGTCGTCGGGCACCATCGTGAACTGCCGGTTGCTCCACGTCCCGGCGTACGCCGCGTGCGCCTGCGCGAGCGTCGCGAGATTCTGCCGCGACACCAGGCGGGCATCCGCGCAGCCGATCGCGGCCAGTGCCGGCATCGCCACCGCGATGACGAGGACCAGCAGCGCGCAGAGCAGGGACACCTCGATGATCGTGACGCCGCGCGGGCGCACTGTTCTTGAATCATGTTTCATCAGGAACCTCCTCCGCGCGGCGACCGCCGCAGGAAATCACGTCCCGTGATGCCGTCGGTGGTCAGGATGTGGAACGAGTTGCGTGTGTCGTCGAAGGCCTGGGCCCCGAAGTAGCCGTCGACGCCGAACGGCGTGTCGCGGCTCCAAAGTCCGTCGACCCCGCGCGTGCTCTTGAGCACGGCCGCGTCGTCGGCAACCGCCTGCGTCATCGTCATCTCGGCGACTGAGCCGTCGAAGAAGAGCGCGCCCGGCTTCGATGTGATGCCGTGATTGAAGTAGTACGGCGAAGCCGAGCAGCGCGTAATTCGGGCAGGAAACTTCATTGATGTACGAGATGCAGCTGCCGTTCACGACGCGGAGATCGTGCGGTGACTTCGAGAACTGTCGCCCCTCCCAGTCCGCCGCGTAGCACGCCTGCGATTCACCCAGGACGACGAGATTCTTGAGGCTCACCGTCCGCAGGCCGTTCGTCGCGGTCTGGGCGAGAGCCGGGGTAAAGGCCGCGATCAGAACGATGACGAGGACGGCCGTCACGAGCAGTTCCGGCAAGGTGAAGCCGCGTCGGCGTGTGCGCTGGTCGCCTCGGGGGGGTCGCTTCTCGTCAGGCATCGGGTATCCATTCATAAGGGGCTCCGGTCGAGAGTGCGAGTACTCCAACCTCAAGTACGGAAGTCCGCGCGCGATCCAGACGGAAATGCCGCATTCCTTTCCGCCGCCCCGACGCCCCGTCGCGGCCCGCCCCGCAACCCGAACCCGTACGCTGCGGTTTGTGTTCGGTCGCCGGAACCCCGCATGCTCACAGGAGCGCTTTCGTGTTCACCCGCCTGTCGGTCGCCGTGGCAACGCTCCTTCTCGCCGTCCCGATGCTCGCAATGGCGTCTCAGACCATGAAGGCAATTCAGCGCACGGGCTACGGCGGACCGGATGTACTCTTGCTGGCGGATGTCGCGAAGCCGTCAGCCGGCACGGGTCAGGTGCTGATCCGCGTGCACGCCGCAGGTGTCAATCCGGTGGACTGGAAGATGCGCGAAGGCGGCTTGCGGGGCATGATTTCGGAAGCACCCGCCGTCCTCGGCTTCGATGTCGCGGGGACCGTTGAAGCAGTCGGCGACGGCGTGACAACGTTCAAAGCCGGCGACGAGGTGTTTGCGTACATCGCGCTCGACCGCGGAGGCGGATACGCCGAGTTCGCGGCTGTGCCCGCGGCCCACGTCGCGAAAAAGCCCGCGGCCGTTGATTTCGTCACGGCGGCCGCAGTGCCGCTCGCGGCATTGACCGCGTGGCAGGCGCTCGTCGACAAGGCGGGCATGAAGGAGGGCCAGACGGTGCTCGTCCACGCCGGTGCCGGTGGCGTCGGACACTTCGCGATTCAGATCGCGAAAGCCCGCGGCGCGAAGGTGATCGCCACCGCATCGAAAGCGAATCACAACTTTCTGAAATCGCTCGGCGCTGACGTGGTCGTCGATTACAAGAACGAGAAGTTTGAAGACGTTGCGAAGGACGTCGACATCGTGCTCGACTCGATCGGCGGCGACACGCAGGAGCGGTCGCTCGGGGTTCTGAAGCAGGGCGGCGCGCTCATCTCAATCGTTCAGCCGCCCGATCCGGCGAAGCTGAAGGAGCGATCGCTGCGCGGCGAGGTCATGCTCGTGGCGCCGAACGGTGCGCAGCTCGCGGAGCTTGCCGCGCTCATCGACGCGGGGAAGATCAAGCCGCACGTGAGCGAAACGTTTCCGCTTGCCGAGGCCGCGAAGGCGCAGGAGCAAAGCAAGGCCGGTCACGTGCGCGGCAAGATCGTGCTGAAGGTGCGCTGACCAGTGCCGTCATCCAGCGAACTGCGCGAGCGTTCATGGTGGCGGCGCTTCGCGCCGGTCGAGCCAGGTGAAATTGAATCACTCCTGTGGTCGTGCCTGCTGGCACTCCTCGTCTTCACGGCGTACTACATCCTGCGCCCGCTGCGCGACGCGATCGGCAGCGAGCAGGATCTCACCGGCGAGCTTCCGTGGGTCGTCACCGCCACGCTTGTCGGAATGCTCCTGGGCACCATGATCTTCTCGCTCATCGCGTCGCACATCCCGCGGCGCTGGGTGCTGCCCGCGTGCTTTCAGTTCTTCGTACTGAATCTGCTCGGGCTGTATGTGCTGCTGGCGACGACAAGCGGCGAAGCCGCGGTGTGGGCAGGCCGCACGTTCTACGTGTGGGTGGGGATCTTCAATCTCATCACGATCTCGACGATGTGGTCGGTGCTCGCTGACGTCTTCACGACGGAGCAAGCCAAGCGGCTGTTCGGCGTCGTCAGCGTGGGCGTGACGATTGGCGTTCTCACCGGTTCGCAGATCAACAGTTTCCTTGTCCAGCACATTCACACCGATCTGCTGCTCCTCCTGAGCGCCCTCCTGCTGCAGTGTGCCGCGGTCGTCGGCTGGCACGTCGCGCGGTTGGCCGCTCGGCGCGCCGAGATTGCGCGGACGGACGAGGCAGCGCCCATCGGACCGCAGCCGCTCGGAGGCAAAGCGTGGTCGGGCCTCGTGATCGTCAGTCGCTCGCCGTATCTGCTGATGATCGCCGCTTACATTTTTCTGTACACCACGACGTCCACGTTTCTCTACTTCGAGCAGACGCGGATCATGCAGGAAGCGTTCACCGACCGCGCGTCGCGCTCCGCCTTCAGCGCGAACGTGACGTTCACAGCAAACCTTTGCGTGCTCGGCATGCAGCTGTTTCTTACCGCGCACATCGTGCGGTTCCTGGGCATGGCGCTCACGCTGATGGTCACACCGCTCGTCACGATCGGCGCATTCGCGGCTCTCGACTGGCGCGACACCACGGTGATGCTGATGGCGGTACTGGTCACGCGGAGTTCACTGCACTACGCCGTCGACAAACCCTCGCGCGAAATGCTCTACACCGTGGTACAGCCCGAAGCGAAATACAAGGCGAAGAACTTCATCGACACCTTTATCTATCGCGGTGGCGACACGATCGGCGGGTGGATCTATGCAGCGGCGGCGCAGGTCGCCGGGGTGGTCACCTTCGCAGCGATCGGCGCGTGCGTTGTCTGGAGTGTGGTCGCGTGGGCCTTGGCGCAGCGATTCGAGCGTGTCAAGCGAAGCTGAGACCAAGCTCGGGGAACCACTGGCAGCGTGCCCGAGGACGCGATCCAAAGTGACCTCTGCTACCCTGTGCGGATGAAGGACACCTTTGCAGAACTGGGACTCGGGCCCGAACTCCTGAAGGAGCTCACAGCGCTCGGCTATGAAGAGCCGACCCCGATCCAGAAAGCCGCCATTCCGCCGCTCATCGAGGGGCGCGACCTGCTCGGTCAGGCGGCGACCGGCACCGGCAAGACCGCAGCATTCGCGCTGCCGTTCCTGCAGCGCATCGGCCACTCGAAGGCAGTCTCGCTCAAGCCAGCTGTGCTGGTGCTCGTGCCGACGCGCGAACTTGCGGTGCAGGTGTCCGAGGCGTTCCATCGGTACGGCAAGAGTCTCGGCGTGTCGGTTGTTCCGATCTACGGCGGACAGGAATTTCATCGGCAGATCGTGGCGCTCAAGCGCGGCACGCACGTGGTCATCGCGACGCCCGGTCGTGCGCTCGATCACCTGCGGCGCGGCACGCTTGACCTGAGCGGACTCATGGTTGTCGCGCTCGATGAAGCGGACGAGATGCTCGATATGGGATTCGCCGAGGATCTCGAGCTGATTCTCGAAGCGACGCCGGCCACGCGGCAGACGGCGCTCTTTTCGGCGACGCTTCCGCCGCGCATCGCGTCGATCGCCGAGCGGCATCTGAAGAATCCGGTGCGCGTCCTTATCCCGCGCGACAAGGCCACGAAGGGCTCGATGCCCAAGGTGCGGCAGACTGCGTACATCGTTCCGCGCGCCCACAAGATCGCCGCGCTCGGCCGCGTGCTCGATCTTGAGTCGCCGACGCTCGCGCTGATCTTCTGCCGCACGCGCATCGAAGTTGATGAGCTTGCAGAGCGGCTCGTCGGTCGCGGCTATCGCGTCGAAGCACTGCACGGCGGCATGTCGCAGAACGAGCGCGACCGCGTCATGAAGAAGGCCCGCAGCGCGAGCGTCGATCTGCTCGTCGCGACGGATGTCGCCGCGCGCGGACTCGATATCGAGCACATTTCGCACGTGGTCAACTTCGACGTGCCCGCGTCGCCCGAGGCGTACGTGCATCGCATCGGCCGCACGGGCCGCGCCGGCCGCGAAGGCATCGCCATCACGCTGGCCGAGCCGCGCGAGCATCGCCTGCTGCGCAACATCGAGTCAATGACCAAACAGAAGGTCGATGTATCAACTGTGCCCACGCCGCTGGATGTCAAGGCCCGGCGCCTTGATCTGACCAAAGGGGCGGTGCGCGAAGTGCTCCTCGCGGGTGAACTCGACGGCTTCCGCGTCGTCGTCGAAACGCTGTCCGCTGAGTTTGACCCGATGGATGTCGCCGCCGCCGCGATGCGCCTTGCGCATGAAGCGACCGCTGGCAGCGCTGCGCAGGAAGATGAAGTCCACATTCCCGTGATCGAGAGCTTCGCGCGTCCGCGTGAACGGCCACCCGAGTTCGCGCCGCGCGGAGCACCGCGCGGCGGCCGCCGAGCCGATGGCCCTGGCTCCAACGCGCGCGACATGGTGCGCATCTACATCGCCGCGGGGCGCCGTGCGAACATCCGCCCGGCCGATCTGGTCGGCGCCATTGCCAACGAAGCGGGCATCAACCCGCGCGGCATCGGCGACATCGAGATCGCCGACGCATTCTCACTCGTCGAACTGCCGGCCGCCGACGCTGACCGCGTCATCAATGCGCTGCGCGGCGCGACCTTGAAAGGCAAGAAGGTCACGGTCCGCCGCGATCAGGGGTATCAGAGGTCGCGGTGAGATGGCAGCGCCCCCTTCGATCGTGCACAATCCCGCTCCCCCCGCACCGGAGATCTTCATGCCGACCTCGTCTCGCATCCGAACCTACATCGCTGCCGCACTCGTCCTCGCGTTCGTCCCGCTCTTCGCGGCAGCGCCCGCTGCTGACGGCGTCATGGACAAGACGCGACTCCAAACCATGCTTGTCGATGGCGACACGAGCATGGTGGCTGCGACGTTTCGCCGGCGCCCCGGTCAGACGCTGCCGTTCATCGACGGCTATCTCGAGGGTGGACTGAAGATGATCGAGAAGGGCGGCGATGGCGCGAAGCCAGAAGCACTGAACTCGTATCGCACGGCAATCAAGTTCGCGAAGGTCGCGGACGAGGCGTTCAGCACCACCGTGTTTTCCCGATACGCCACGGCGTTTGCGAGCTGGAGTCCGAGTGAGCAGAAGTCGTTTCGGGAGGGGCAGCGGCTGTTCCGCGCCGGCATGAAAGCGGCGAAGGACGATCCGAAAGCCGGCCTCGCGATGCTGCGCGAATCGCTCGCGCTGGCCGCGCCGCTCGGCGATCTGTGGGGCGAGGCCATGGCGCATCAGGGAATCGCGGAAGTCTCGCTGAAGGTGGACGACGCAGAGCACAAGGAGGATGCGATGGCGTCCAGCTCGCGCGCAGTGAAACTGTATTCGCAACTTTTCATGGTGGACGACTGGGCGCAGGCCCTCCAGCTTCGCGTGGCTGCACTTCGGGCAATGGGGGCTGACTCCTCCGGCGTCGTGAATCTGCTGCAGGACGCGTGGAACGGTCCGCTCGCGATGCCGGGCGCTGATGCTGCTCTCGTGCGCACGGTCGGACTGGAGCTGGCCAGCGCGATGGACGAAGCCAAGATTGCGGGCGGCGCTTCCATTCGTCGCGACGTCGAGCGGCGTGCCCCCGAAGCGCCCAAGCCCACACCCCCGGCTGGCGAAGGAAAGTAATCGCCTGCTGCCTGCGCCGCTGCTCGTTGCCACTACCATGCCGCGATGCGCTCACGATCCCTGACCGCGCTCGCCGCGGCGTTGTTTCTCACCGCACCACTTCACGCTCAATCCGTCGACGCCGATCCGGCGCTCTCTTGGGATGACTTTCCCGGACAGGCGGGACGGCCGCACGCGCCGTGGATCTTTCGCTGCACGCTTGAGCAGCGTCCGCGCATGCTGATCCTCGCGCTCGCTCCCGAGTGCTGGGTTGCATACGACGCGCAAGGCTGCCGATTCGATACGGCGTGGAGCGGCGGCATGGAGTTCAATGGCAGCGTCTACACGGGCGCGCATGGACCGAATCCGTCGGTCAAGGGCGACGTCACGCTCGCCGGCCCGACCGCGGCCTTCGCCACGACCGTCAAGGGCGTGACGACGGACGTGACTCCGGCGTGGAAGGGATATCGCATCGAGGACGGGCATGCGGTGCTCATGAGTGAAGTGGCACTCGGCGGCAGCACGGTGCAGATCTCCGAACGCCCCGAAGTGGTGCGCGACAAAGACGGCGTGTGGTTTGAGCGCACGTTCGAAGTGAATGACCTGAAGCCGGCGACGCCGCTTTCTGTGCGCGTTCCCCTCGTGCGGCCGGATGGCGCCGTGCTCACTGTGCACGTGAACGGCGCGCCGCTCGTCGCAACATCCGACGAAACGGAATCGCTCGTTCCGATCGCGGCGACAGGAACCACGGTCATCCGAAGCGTGGTCGCCGACTCACCTGCAGCCCCCGCAGTGAAAGGAGGCGCGAAGTGATCGTTCTATCTTCCTTCGGCCTCCTCACGGCATTGACCTTCGCATCGGCAGCCGATATCGGCGACACACTTCCCGACGGACGGGTTCTCGAACCGGGCCTTTCGCTGCGCATCTATGAAGTCGGCCGCGAGATGACGGAGATTCCGCAGCTCATCCCTGCGCAGTCACCGAACGACAGCCGGCTCATCCACACGGTCGACCTGCAGCGCAACCAGCGCTGGAGCGGGATCGCCGATCGCTTTTACACGAACGTCGAGGGATGGCTCATTGTCCCCTCCGACGGCGAGTACGAGTTTGAACTGCGCTCGGACGACGGCAGCCGTTTCCAGCTCGGTGGCGCGACCGTCATCGACATGAACCGCATCCAGCCGCCGACATCGGCGCGCGGCCGGGTCAAGCTCACCGCGGGCCTCCATCAGCTGCTCGTCGAGCACTTCGACAATGGCGGCGGCGAGGAACTGAAGCTGTCGTGGCGCACTCCCGGCAGCGATACGCTGACCGTCGTCCCCAGCACCGCGCTGCGCACGCTCGCTGGTCAGGTGCGCGTCGTCTCGCCCGGCGTGAAGAGAGTGTGGAGCGCCGCCGACCAGCTCGCTCCAGGCGACGGCCGTCCGCTCGAGGACGTGCATCCTTCGTTTGATCACGTGTCGCTGCGACCGGCCAACTTCAAGCCGCGCGTCGGCGGCATTGCGTTTCTGCCGGACGGGCGCATGCTCGTCTGCGGCTGGGAACCCTCCGGCGGCGTGTACGTCATCGACAACGTGCTGACGGACACCGTCGGCGCGCCGACGGTGCAGCGCATTGCTGCGGGTCTTGCTGAACCGCTCGGCATCTCCGTGGTCGACGGGCGCATCTTCGTCCTTCAGAAGCAGGAGCTCACCGAGCTCGTCGATCACGACGGCGACGGCATCACCGACGAGTACCGCGCGGTCGCGTGCGGCTGGGCGGTGACGAACAACTTTCACGAGTTCGCGTTCGGACTGATTCCGGACGGCGACGCGTTCCTCGCGAACCTCGCCATCGCGATCAACCCGGGCGGCCGCAGCACTCGTCCGCAGGTCGAGGGGCGCGGCGAGACCATCCGCATTCATCGCGATGGCACGCATGAATCGGTCTCACATGGATTGCGCACACCGAACGGCATCGGCCGCGGCGCCGACGGCCACGCGTACATCACGGACAACCAGGGCGACTGGCTGCCTTCGTCGAAACTGATGCGCGTCGAGAAGGGCGCATTCTTCGGCTCGCAGTCGGTGCTGCTCGACGAGGCAAAGGAACTCGCGGTCACACCGCCCGTGGCGTGGCTGCCGCAGAATGAGATTGGCAACAGTCCGAGTCAGATCGCTGCGATCGACATGGGACCGTGGAAGGGCCAGCTCGCCGTCGGCGATGTCACGCACGGCGGACTCAATCGCGTCTTCGTCGAAGAGATCGACGGCGTCGCGCAGGGCTGTGTCTTCGCGTTCACGCAGGGTCTCGAAGCCGGCGTCAATCGCGTCGTCGTCGGACCCGACGGAAGCTTCTACATCGGCGGCATCGGCGCGAACGGCGATTGGGGGCAGACGGGCAAGGCCCGCTTCGGCCTCGAGCGTCTCACGTTCAACGACAAGCCGACGTTCGAACCGCTCGCAGTGCGCGCGGCATCGGGCGGTCTTGATCTCGAGTTCACGACCCCGCTTGGCGAAGGCGTCGGCGCGCGGGCGGAGGACTACCGCGTGCGCATGTGGCGCTACGAGCCGACCGAGGCATACGGCGGACCCAAGCTCGACGAGCGTGAGCTGTCGATCGACGGCATCGCGCTCTCCTCCGATCGGCGCCGCGCGTTTCTCGCGATCGATGATCTCGAAGCGAACAGCGTCGTGTATCTCCGCCTCTTCGGCCGCGAACAGTGGCGCGACGCCACAGGACAGCTGCCGTGGACCACCGAAGCGTGGTACACGATGAACGTGGTTCCGAAGTCGACGAATCCGCTCGCCGCGGCTGCCGCGCCGACGCTCAACACCGTGTCGGACTCCGAAGCGCGTGCCGGATGGCGCGCGATCTTCGATGGCGCCACGCTCGAGGGCTGGAAGAACTGGAAGGGCACCGGCCCGGTCAAGGGCTGGACCATCGTCGACGGCACGCTCATGCGCAGCGGTGACGGCGGCGACCTCACGACCGAAGCGGACTACGCGAACTTCGAGCTTCGCTACGAGTGGAAGGTCTCTCCCGGCGGCAACAGCGGCGTGATGTTCCGCGCCACCGAGGATCATGGATATCCATGGGAGACCGCGCCTGAGATGCAGGTGCTCGACGACACGAAGCATCCCGACGGCCGCAATCCGCTGACCAGCGCAGGTTCAAACTACGCGCTGCAGGCACCGCCCGGACCGGTCGCGCGTCCCGTCGGTGAGTGGAACACGGCGCGCATCCTCGCGAACGGAAAGCACGTGACGTACTGGCTGAACGGCGTGAAGACCGCGGAGTACGAAGTCGACAGCGAGGCGTGGACGAAGCTGGTGGCGGGCTCCAAGTTTGCCAAGATGCCTGACTACGGCAAGCGTTCTTCCGGCAAGATCGTGTTCCAGGATCACGGCGATCCGGTGTGGTTCCGCAACATCATCGTGCGGCACATCGGCGATCGGTAACGGCGAGAGTAAGAAGGAAGAAGGAAGAAGGAAGAAGGAAGAAGGCCGGAACTGGTCGTCGTTCCTTCCGACTTCATCTTTTTTCCTTCGTCCTTCATACTTCACACTTCACACTTCTCACCTCCTTCCCGGGGAGACCTTTGACCATGCTCGCGATTGCTGGATTCATCGCCTTCGCTGTTACAGCGTCCTCGCCACCCCTGCCACCAGATGCCACGCATCGCGACGTCGACGGGTCGTCGGAGCACAGGCTGCTGCTCTGCGAACCGGCGCCGTTTCGTGCAGTGATCGCCACTGGCGGCCTGAGCGACGATCCCGTCGCCAGCTTCCTGACGCTCGACACCGACCCCGAAGGCGACATGCCGCGCGCAGTCGCCATCACGCCGGACGGGCAGTTTGCGGTGGTCGTCAATCGCGACACCGATCTCATGGTCTTCGTCGATCTGGCGACAGTCCAGATCGTGGCGAGCGTGACGGTCGGCGACTATCCCGTCGATGTCGCGATCAGCGGCGACGGCCAGTACGCGTTGAGCGCGAACGTCTTCGGCAACTCCGTCTCCGTCGTCGACATCGCGACGAAGTCGTGGATCAAAGACATTCCGGTCACCGGCACCCAGCCGTTCCTGGTGCGCGCGACGGAGGATGGAAGCCGCGCGGTGGTGGGCGTGGTCAATGACGCCGTGAACTCGGCGCTCTCCGTGCTTGATCTCGGAACGCTCACCGAAGAACGCTCCATTCCCAGCACGCCGCAGGGCGTCATCGGATTCTTCTTCACGCCCGCGTTCGCGATCAGCGGCGAACTGTTCACGACGTTCGCACTCTCGCCCGACGGCACCACGATCATCCTGCCGTGGCGCGGCGGCGCCACCGTGACGCTCTACGACGTGGACAGCGGCCGCACGAAGGCGTCCCTCGCGACGGCGAACGCGCCCGCCATCGTCGATGTCGCGGCCGACGGTTCCATCGCTGCTGTCGTGCACGACGGTTCTCCCTCGCATGTCACCGTGATCGATCTGTCCACGAACGACATCACCGCGAGTCACAGCATCGGAACGTCGCTCGACCCGTTCATCGCGCGGCTCACACCGAACAAGCAGCACGTGATGGCGGCGATCAGCAACAACGTGGTCTTCATCAATCTCGCGACCGGCGCGACCGACTCCACGGTGAGCACCGGTTCCGTCGGGGACATCGAGATTTCGTCCGACGGCCTGTACGCGTTCGTCTCGAACTTCAACGCCGCGATCATCAATCTTGCGACGCGCACGCTCGTGGCGACGATTCCGTTCGGTGCATGCGTCGACGCCGCAACGAGCGCGGTCGGCAATCTCGCGGTGGCGTTGAACAACCGGTTTCGCGAGGAGATCTACGTCTACACCATCAGCGGCCCGTCGTCATCGTTCAAGGGTTTCACGCTGAGCGGGCCGGCGCCGGAAGCGGATGCACCGAAGGAGATCTCCATTTCTCCCGACGGGCTCACGGCGCTCGTTTCGAACGCGGTGAGCCGCAACGTGTCGTTTGTCGACATCGCGTCCAAGACCGTCATCGCCACGGTCAACACCGGCGATGTGCCGCGCGAGTCGGCGTTCACGCCGGACGGCGCGTACGCGCTCGTCTGCAATGGTGACTCCAACACGACGTCGATCATCGATGTCGCCACGAAGCAGGTTGTCAAGACGCTGGCGACGACGCAGCGGCCCACACGCGTGCGCGTGGCACCCAACGGCAGCGAGGCGTACGTCTGCACCATCGCCGGCACGGATTCGTTGTACGTCATCGAACTCGACGGCGCGAACAGCGCGATCACGCACACGATGCCGATCGGGCAGATGGGCGCGATCGGCGCGTACACCTACGGCGAAGTGTCCAGCATGGAACTGTCGCCTGACGGATCGCTGCTCGCGTTCGCAATCAGTTTCGATGACATCGTGCGCATCGTGGACACGGCGACGCACGAGATCATCGCTGATGTCCCCGTCGGCGACTTTCCCATCCGCGCGATCTTCTCCCCGGACAGCACCGAGATCTACGTCGCATGCTCGTTCACGAACGAAGTCTCGGTCGTCCGCAATGACGGCGGGTGGTTCCTCGCCTTCAGTGTCGCACCGATTCCTTCGCCGCTCGACATGGCGCTCGACAGTGACGGCACGCATCTGTACGTCACGCAGTGCGGATCCCCGCCCGCGGTCGCGGTGATCGATCTTGCGAAGGGTGCGAACGTGCAGACGATTCCTCTGAGCGCTGCGCCGCGCGAAGGCGAGTACATCGCCGACCGCGACGAGTTCTTCGCAACGACGAACGATGCCACCGTTGTGCGCATCGACGCGGACGGACCGTCCTCCTCAATCGTGCAGACGATTCCGATCGCAGGCTCACCGCCCGACATGCGCTACAGCGCGCAGCTCAAAACGCTCGTCCTGAGCGAGCCGTTCCTGCCCGACGGTCTCGACATCGTGAGTCTCGACCCGCAAACTGTGTTGGGCGACCTTGACGGCGACGGCGATGTCGACGCATCGGACCTTGCAATCCTGCTCGGCGCATGGGGCTCGCGCGGGGGACCTGCGGATCTCGACAAGAGCGGCAGCGTGGGCGCGCCGGATCTGGCGATTCTGCTCGGCGCGTGGGGATGACGGGGAAGTTCGAAGGCAGAAGGCAGAAGGCAGAAGAATGGAGGATGCGGTCGTCGCTTCCTTCTTCCTTCTTCCTTCTTACTTCATCCTTCTTCCTTCCCCCCACCCCCCGCGCTGGTAGAACTCTCGCGAAGTTGCCCGTACGCTGCAAGTCTTGGCGTTGCGTCGGCGGTTTTGCGGGGGTTATTGGATGGACTTCCTCGATCTACTTTTCAGCGACGGAGCGGCGTGGTTTTCAGTTCCGGCAATGATCGGGACCGGCGGCTACGCCTTGCGCCTGCTGCTGTCTGCGATCGGCGTTGGTGGCGACGGCGACAGCACTGACGCGGCCGACGCGCATGGCGGCCACGCCGATCTCGCGGGAGCGGCATTGTCCATCCAGGGATTCCTCACGTTCCTGATGGGATTTGGCTGGGGCGGACTCGGCGGCTATCGCGGCAGCGACCTGAGCGCCGGCGTCAGCGCGTTGCTTGGCATCGGCTGCGGACTTGTTCTGGTCAGCGTCATGGTCATGCTCCTTCAAGCGTCACGGCGCCTTCAGTCGAGCGGCAACATGTCCCTCACGCAGCTTGTGGGATGTGAAGGTGAGGCGTGCACGTCGATCCCCGCTGCTGGACAGGGACGAGGTCAGATCGTCACCGTGATCGGTGATCGCCAGCGCTTCGCGTACGCCGTGGCCGACGGCGTCGAAATTCCATCGCGTACGCGTGTCGCCGTTGTTCGCACGAATGGCGACAACACTGTGACAGTACGGCCGCTCTAACCATTGTTCGTCAAGTCCAAGGAGTCAGTGCGAATATGAGCCAGATCCTGTCAGATCTCCAGCTGCAGACGACTGTCGCGACAGCAGCCAAAATCGGTGTTGATTCAAAGTCGCTTATCTGGCTGGGACTTGTCTTCGCCGTCCTGCTGGTCCTCTTGACGTTCACGATCTTCATCGTGCGGCAATACAGGCGCTGCCCGTCGAACCGCATCCTCGTGGTGTTTGGACGCGTCGGCGGCGGCAAGGCTGCGCGCTGCATTCACGGCGGCGGCACGCTCATCATTCCGCTGATTCAGGACTGGGCGTACCTTTCGCTCGAGCCGATGGTGATCGACATTCCGCTCTCAGGCGCGCTGTCGCTCAACAACATCCGCGTCAACGTGCCGGCGACATTCACGGTCGGCGTGTCGACCGACCCCGTCATGATGAACAACGCCGCGGAGCGTCTGTTGAATCTGTCGACGCTGCAGATCCGCGAACAGGCGCAGGACATCATTCTCGGCCAGCTTCGGCTCGTGATCGCCACCTTGACGATCGAAGAGATCAACAAGGACCGCGAGAAGTTCATGAAGCTGATCAACGAGAACGTCGGTCAGGAAATCAACAAGATCGGTCTCGACCTGATCAACGTGAACATCCGCGACATCACGGACGAGAGCGGCTACATCGAGGCGATCGGCAAACGGGCGGCAGCGGAAGCGATCAATCGCGCAAAGGTCGAAGTCGCGCAGCAGGAACGCGACGGCGCGATGGGCGAGGCGCTCGCGACGCGGGAGCGCGAAGTCAGCGTGTCGAAGACGAAGGCCGAGTCCGAACAGGGCAAGAAGGAAGCGGAGAGTTCGCAGCGGTCCGCTGTCGCGGCGCTCGAAGCGACGGCCATCGCCGCCGAAGTCTCGGCACAGCGCGATCGGGAAGTCAGCATTGCGCAGCGGCATGCTGAAACGGTGTCGGCGAAGAAGATCGCCGAGCAGGAACAGCGCATCCGTGTCGCCGAGGCGGAAGCAGCGGCTGTCACCGGCGAGAACATGTCGCGGGCCAAGATCGCGACGGCACAGGCGCAGCTCGGTGAAATCGAAGCAGAGAGCCGTCGTCGGCGCGATGTCGCCGGCGCGAAGGCGACCGAGTCGATCCTCGTGGCCGAGCGCGATCAGGAACTCGCCCGCATGGCCAAGGAGCGCGTCGCGCCGCAGGAAATCGAGCGGCAGCGCATCGAGATCGCTGCGACGGCCGAAGCCGAGAAACGCCGCATCGAAGCGAAGGGTGAAGCCGACGCCATCCTGCTGAAGTTTCAGGCCGAAGCGGAAGGCCTGCGCAAGGTGCTCGAAGCGAAGGCCGAAGGCTACCGGGCGCTCATCGCGGCGTGCGGCGCTGACTCACAGGTCGGACCAACACTGCTCCTGATCGAGCAGCTCCCCCAGCTCGTCGCCGAACAGGTCAAGGCGCTGCAGGCGATCAAGATCGACAAGATCACGGTCTGGGACACCGGCACGACGCGCGACGGCCGCAACACGACCGCCGATTTTCTGTCGGGCTTCGTGAACAGTCTTCCGCGCCTGCACGAGCTCGCGAAGCAGGCGGGCATCGAACTGCCGAAGGCGCTCGGCCGGGTGGCGGAAGCGCGCGAGCATCCACCGGCGGGCGATGTGGAGTAGCCAGATGCCGGACAAACACAGAGAGGCACAGAGGCCACAGAGAAGGCGCGGACGGCAAAGGCTGTGGTGAGTCGCTCCTGGACTCGTGGGATGATGAATTGGAAGGCGGAAGAGAAGTGCATTGAAGCTGCGCCGCGAACTCTGAACCACTTCGAAAAAGTGATTCGCACAAACGCCTAGCCACGCACGCCTGCTCTGTGGCCCTCTGTGTCCTCTGTGTCTCTGTGTCTCTGTGTTGAATCCCCTTCCCCCCAACGTCCGCCGCGCGCTCGATGCGCTCGTCTATGAAGACGAGTCGCTCGAGCAGCAGCTGCTTGATCCTGTGGTCGTCAGCGATCACCGGCGCGTGCGCACGCTCGCACAGCGGCGCCGCGCGATTGCCGACACCGTGCAGCGATGGCGCGCGATTCGAACGGCTGAGGATGAAGCGGACGAGCTGCGGGTGGTCGTCGCACAGAACAGTCAGCAGGCGGGTGACGCCGATTTCGCAGCGCTCGCGAAGCTCGAGATCGCCGCGCTTGACGAGCGTGTGAGCGAGCTCGCTGACGTAGTGCGCCGCGAGCTGGTGACGGCGGATGACCGTGCTGTCGGCAGCGTGATGCTCGAAGTGCGCATGGGCGTCGGCGGCGACGAGGCGGCGCTGTGGGCGGGCGAGGTATTCGAGATGTACCGGCTGTACGCCGCACAACGCGGCTGGAAGTGGGAGCTTCTCGACTTGAAAACGGGCGACGCCGGCGGCCTCACGCACGCGATCGCGAACGTGCAGGGCGACGGCGTATGGAGCGCGCTCGGCTATGAAGGCGGCACGCATCAGGTGAAGCGTGTGCCAGCGACGGAAGCGGCGGGACGCATTCACACATCGACTGCAACGGTGGCCGTGATGCCTGAACCGGAAGAAGTGGACGCGACGCTTGATCCCGCGGAAGTGAAGGAGACGATCACGACCGCGCAGGGGCCGGGCGGGCAGAACGTCAATAAGGTCGCGACGGCTGTGCACTTGATTCACGTGCCGACGGGGCTCGAAGTGCGCATGCAGGAGACCCGCAGTCAGACGCAGAATCGCGAGAAGGCCTGGCGGCTGCTGCGCACGCGCGTGCACGAACGCCGCCAGCAGGAGTCGCTCGCCAAGCGCGGCGAACTGCGCCGTTCGATGATCGGTTCCGGTGACCGCGCGGAAAAGATCCGCACGTACCGCTTCAAGGAAAGTGTCGCCGTCGATCACCGCGTCGAACGCAGCGTCAATCTGCAGGCACTGCTCGGCGGCGAGCTGCAGCCGCTGATCGACGCGCTGGCGGCGAAGGACATCGATGAGCGGCTGGGGGCGCTGTGAAGGCGTACTCGGCCCGTTGGATTGGCGAGTGCGACGTCCCCCGGCACAATTACACCGGCAATGAATCAACCCGCATTCACACAAAATGAATCGCGCGCAGATAGCTGTCCAGATGCCGTTCAACGAACGCCTTGAACGCAGTCTCCGTCGCGCGGACATCCGCGCCCCACAGGCAGACGGAGCCGTCGAGAAATTGCGGGTCGAACTGGATCGCGCAGACATCTTCGATGACATACGTCTTCGGAAGCCGTGAGGCGTAGTACGCCGTCGCCGCGTTGTGACCGGGTTCGCCAATCGCGATGCACGGCTGCTGCATAAGTTCGCGGTCGTTCAGGAACCACACGTCGGAGCAGACGACCGGCATCAGCGCGGTGTCGACATCGTCGAGCGTGCTGGCCTGCCAGTCGCGGATCAATCGCACGAGACGGTTGGCCAGCGGCCGGTCCGCGATCTCCGCCCGCATGTGCGCACCGACCACAATGACGAGAAGATCTTCGATCCTGAATGTGATGTCCGGCGCGCAGACCGCGCGATCGGCGAGCAGCAGTGCGTCGTGCGATGCAGGGACCCATGGGCTCGCGCCGGAAGAATCGGAACTGGAGGCGTTCATCGGTGCGGAGGATAACTCGCAGGCGTCCGGTTTCGTTCGCGTTCCGCCCATCAAAGTCGTGAGCAAACTATTGACCAATGAATTTGCATGCATCGCTGCCAGATACGAGGTTCGCTAGCCGCCGTCGTGGATCGCGCGATCGCCATCTGCAGCATGTGCGGCCTGTACGGTCTGCGCGGACACTGGAGTCGTCAATGTCGATGAACTGGATCGCGAAGGCCGCCGGCACCGTCTGCAGCGCCGCTGTCCTCATCGGCGTCGCGTCATTGATTGAACCGGAGTGGGGCGCGGCGGCGCAGATGGACGACATCCATCGGCTTGCTACGGCCGTCGATTCGGTGCGCGCCGTCGTGGGCCTTCACCGGCACTCCGATGGAGTGCGCACGACCGACGACGGCTGGCCGCTGGCGATCAGCCCGACGTGGTTCCCCGGCGGCACACTGCCGATCCATCCGGCGACGGGCGAGCCGGTCTCTGTGGAGATCGTCGATGCCGGCCCTGACCAGATCGCTCCTTCCGACAAGGTGTTTCACCCCGGCCAGCCGGACGCGCGCACGCTCTGGTACAACCGAACGAACGGCGCAGTGTGCGCCCGCATCCCCGCCGCCGCAGCGACCCTCGAACGCTTCAATCAGACAAATCGCCTGAGCTGCACACGCCTCGAGCAGACGGAGAGGTGAGGGGGAAGGAAGAAGTATGAAGGCAGAAGGATGAAGTAAGAAGTGGCGGTTACAGGCCAGGCTGCCCGAGCGGTCGAGACCAAATCATCCTTCTTACTTCTTACTTCTACTTCGCTCCATGCTGCAACGGAAATCGCCCGCAGAACTCGCGGATCTGTTCGCGCACCGTGGTCGCGACTACTGCGTCGCCCTTGCTGACGAGTACCTGGTCCAGCCACGCCGCGACCTGCACCATCTCGCGCTCTTGGAGTCCGCGCGTGGTCACCGCCGGAGTTCCCAGTCGCAGTCCGCTCGTGACCATCGGCGGACGCGGGTCGTTGGGGATGCCGTTCTTGTTGCAAATGATGCCCGCGGCCTCAAGCCACTTCTCACCGTCGGCGCCTGTGAAGTTCGCGTCGCGGCCGCGCAGATCGACGAGCATCAGATGGTTGTCGGTGCCGCCTGAGCACAGCCGATAGCCCTTGCTGACGAGCGCATCAGCGAGCGCCTTCGCATTCGTCACCACCTGCCGTGCATGAATCTTGAACTCGGGGCGCAGCGCTTCACCAAACGCGACGGCCTTCGCCGCGATGATGTGCATCAGCGGCCCGCCCTGACTTCCGGGGAACACTTTCCGATCGACTTTTTTCGCGATCTCACTGTCATTCGTCAGAACGAGACCACCGCGCGGTCCGCGCAGCGTCTTGTGCGTCGTCGTCGTGACGACGTGGGCGTGCGGGAACGGTGATGGATGGGCGCCCGCCGCGACGAGTCCGGCGATGTGCGCGATATCCGCCATCAGGAACGCGCCGCATCGGTCGGCGATCTGGCGAAACCGCGCGAAGTCGATGGTGCGCGGATACGCGCTGTAGCCGCAGATGATCATCTTCGGCCGATGCTTCTGGGCGAGCTCGTCGATCTGGTCGTAGTCGAGCAGCTCCGTCTCGGGATCGAGGTCGTAATCAATGATTGAATAGAACGTCCCGGAGAAATTCACCTTCAGTCCGTGCGAGAGGTGACCTCCGGACTTGATTGGGAGCGACAGGATCTTGTCCCCCGGATCGCACACGGCCATGAATGCCGCGATGTTGGCGTTGGCGCCGCAATGCGGCTGCACGTTCGCGAAGTTGCAGCCAAAGAGGCGCTTGGCGCGCTCGCGCGCCAGTTCCTCGATCTGATCGTGGAACTCGCAGCCGCCGTAATAGCGCTTGCCCGGATACCCCTCTGCGTACTTGTTCGTCAGCCATGATCCGGCCGCATGCATCACCGCCGCAGAGACGTGATTCTCGCTCGCGATCAGCTCGAGCGTGTGCTCCTGCCGGTCCGCTTCCGCGACCATGATGTCCGCGGCCTCGGCGTCCTGGCGCCGGACGAGTTCGATCATCGAACGCGAGATCGGATCAAGAAACGACTGCGTCGCTGCAAGTGTGGAGGGCATAGCGAGGCATCGTAACCGTCCCCGCCACCGCCGAGAGGTCACGTCAGAACGCTGACGGAAGGCCGAAGAACACGACGGGCGCGGCCAGTGCTCCGATCGCCGCTACGGACGCCGTCACAAGCCACGCCCTGCGCATGTGCAGGTGATGGGCGATCACGGGGTACCAGCAGCAGCCCAGCCAGACAAAGAGCCCGAGCGTTCCAGTCGCCATGAGTTCCGCCTTCTGCGGCCGGTAGTACTGCGCGATGATGAGCATCCCGACGGCGGTCCACCCGATGACCAGTCCCGCGCGCACGATCAGTCGCCAGCGCACGCTCGCGCGGCGGCGCGCGAACGGCAGGAGCGCGAATGCCGCAACGGACGCCATCACCGCCGTCATGAAGTACGCGGTTGTCACATCACGTTCAACGAGTTCGCGCCATGTGATCTGGGAGTACAGGCGGGATGTGCCGTCGGGGAAGGCCAGCCATCTCGTCCTCCAGCGCGCCATGACCCCCGCAGGCGGCGGTGGCGGCGTCGGAACGCGCGCGATCGGATCAAGCAGGCCGCATGCGAGCGTGCGTATTGCCACGTACAGGTGCTCCGTCCCGGTGACCGACCGCACGAGGACCCCCTCCACTTCGGTGACATCATCACGGATGTACGGCTGCATCGTGACCACGTGGATCGCGAGCCACATCAGCACGTACGGCAGGAGCAGGCGAACGAATCGCGGAGGCACTGCCATCGGCAGCCGCTTCCACAGCCACCACGGCGCGAGCGAGAGAAAGGGCGCCGTCAGCACATGCAGCGCCAGCCGCGGCCGCGCCTCGATCCACCACCGCGGCGCCCCGGCAAATGCGTCGCGCCAGCGGAACGCGAGCCCGCACTCGGTGCACACATGGCTGAGCGGACACGAGTCCGTCCACGTCGCGGCGAGCTCACTGCGGTCCTCGCCGCAGCGCGGGCAGATGAACTGTGCTTCCATGCCGCCTGCTGCCAATGGTCGATCCTTTTGCAGCAATTGCCGAAACCGAACCGTGTGCCAGTAGCATACGGGACCGCCATGTGCACCCTGCCCCCCTTTCTCGTCCACGCCGCTGTCTGCTTCCTCGCCGGTGCCACGACGATGCAGTCGGCGCCGCCGCCAGCGCCCGCCGTCCCGCACCGGCTTGACGGCTCGTTCGATGACTGGAGCTCACTCGACCGCGTCGCAACGAAATACGATCGCGAGGGCGACGCCGCCGCCGGTGCGGCGGATGTGACAACCGTCTCGCTCGCATCCGACCCGCACTGGCTGTGGATCTACATCACGCTCGCGCAGCCGATGACGCTGCAAGGTCTCGACCAGCCCATGATGCTGCTCATCGATGTCGACGCGATGGAATCGACGGGCGCGCAGGGCGGCCCGATGGTCGGGGCCGAGTTCGCAGTGATCTTCAGCCCGTCCGAGCAAGATCGGCGCGACAGTGGTGATTCCACGGTCGCCGCAAATCCGCGGCGAATCTCCCAAGGCGCTCACGGAGAAGGCGTTGTCGTGCGCCGCCTCCAGGACGACGGAACGCTCGGTGACCGCATCAGCAGCGAGTCCGTGGGACTCGGCATGGCGCCGGCATTCGCGAGCACGAAGTTCGAAATCCGCCTCGCCCGCTCCGCGACACACTTCGCCGGATTCAGCGCCGCCGCGCGCGTCGTGAGTCTTCGTCTGACTCCGCCCGACCGGGTCGACCTGATTGAAGAGACGGAGGTGAGTCGCACCCTGCTCGTGCCGCGCAGTCCCGTCGACGTCCCCAAGGCGGACGCGTCCAGCGTCGCCCGCCCGCCAGACACGATGCGCCTCATCAGCTGGAACGCCGAGTTCGGCGCGCTGTTCAAGAACCCGGAGCCGTTCGGCGCGACGCTGAAGTCACTCGACCCGGATGTCGTGCTCTGGCAGGAACTCGGCAAGGACGCAACGGCGGCATCGCTCACTGAGTGGATGAACGCCCGTGTGCCGTCGGCCGGCGCGCCGTGGAAAGCCATCGTGTCAGGCGGCGACTTGCGCACCGGTATCGCCGCGAAGGGCGCTCTCACCAACGCGCCGTTTCTCGACGGCCTGCAGCGATCGACGCCGAAAGGCAACCGGCCGGTCCGTATCACCGGCGCGCTCCTCGATGTGAACGGATCGCCGTTTCTGCTGGCCTCGCTTCATCTGAAGTGTTGCGGGCGATATCAGTCGAGCGAGGACGACACCCGCACGGCCGAAGCGGCAGCAATCCGCGATGCACTGCGGCAGGCCCAGGAAAAGCTCGCGGCGGAAGGACGACCCGCCGCCTTCACGATTGTTGCGGGCGATTTCAATCTCGTCGGCGACCGGAGCGTGCTGACGAAAATCGGTGCAGGCGCCGACCTTGCGATCGTTGATGCGTATCAGCTCGACGGAACCACGAACGCGACGTGGCGCAGCGCAGGCAATCAGTTCGTGCCCAGCAGGCTCGACTGGATGCTGTTCTCCAATCATTCGCTCGACGTGCAGAAGTCCTTTGTCTTCAGCACCGAGGATCTGGCGACCGACGCGGTCACGCAGCTCGCGTTGCCGGCCAGCGCCTTGGGCGAGGCATCGGATCATCAGCCGATCGTCGTTGATGTTGTACTCCGTCCACGCACTTTCGAGACTGGCCGATGACGCGCGACGCCGCTCCACTCGTTCGCTACCGAACTTTCGCCTCGGACGATGGCGAGTTCTACGTGACGTTTGCCGACGATGCGCTGCGCACAACCGGGTGGACCGCTATCGCGGCGACTGCACTCGATCGCGCTGCGGTGCGGGACCGCGGCCTTGCTCCGGAGCTCGTCGAGCGCATCCGCGCCGCCATTGCAGGCCACGATGTTGCATTCACCGACATCGACGTGCCGCCCGCCCCGCCGTTCTTTCTGGCGTGTCGCCGCGCGTGCCAGCGCATCCGAGCCGGTATGACCAGGAGCTACGGCGAACTGGCGTCGATGGCGGGGAGCCCGGCCGCGGCCCGCGCGGCGGGCCAGGCCATGCGGCGGAACCCGACCCCCATCGTCGTTCCATGCCATCGCATCGTGGGCGGTCCGACGGCGGCGGCCGGTGATCACGCGAGAACCGCTCCGCGCGTGCTCGGCGGCTTCGCAGGCCAGACGGACCCCGGCTGCGTCGAGACGCTCTTGAAAGCGCGCCTCCTTCATCGCGAAGCACGCGGCGTGGACAGAACCCGCTCAAGAAGTGCGGTCGGAACGCCGATGCGAGCCGACTCTGCGGTAACCTTCCGACCCCGGTTGGCCCGATGAAACCGCGGCCCCTATGAACTGGGGCGAAGACCAAGTGCCCCTTACTCTGTTTCCAGCGAGATCTCTCTATGCATCTGACGATGGTTGGTTCCGGATACGTCGGGCTCGTTACCGGCGCGTGTTTCGCGGAGACGGGCAACCACGTTACGTGCCTCGATGTCGATCCGCGCAAGATCGAGATGCTCCGCCGCGGCGACAGTCCGATCTATGAGCCGGGTCTGAGCGAGATGCTCCGGCATAATCTCGCCGCGAAGCGCCTGTCGTTCACCACCGACAAGTTCGAGGCGTACAGCTCCGCCGAGATCGTCTTCATCTGCGTCGGCACGCCGAGCGACGAAGACGGCAGCGCCGATTTGAAGTACGTCCTCGCGGTCGCTGCGGACATCGCCGACGCGATCGAGAAGCTCGGTCCTTCCGCGCCCACCAAGACCATCGTCGTCAAGAGCACGGTGCCCGTGGGCACAAGCCACAAGGTGCGTGATCTGATCCGATCGAAGACCAAGGTTCGCTTTCACATTGCCGACAATCCTGAGTTTCTCAAGGAAGGCGATGCGATCAATGATTTCATGAAGCCGGATCGCGTCGTCTGCGGAGTCGAGCACGACGAGGCCGCCCAGCGCATGCGCGATCTCTACGAGCCATTCGTCCGCCAAGGCAACCCGATCTTTATCATGGATGTTCGCAGTGCGGAAATGGTGAAGTACGCGAGCAACGCGATGCTCGCGTGCAAGATCTCGTTCATCAACGAGATCGCGGTGCTCTGCGAGAAATACGGCTCGAACATCACGTCCGTCCGCGAAGGCATGTGCGCCGACAAGCGGATCGGCAACCAGTTCCTGTATCCGGGTCTCGGCTACGGCGGTTCCTGCTTCCCGAAGGACACGCTGGCCGTCGTGTCGATGGGCTCGGCCGTCGGCTTTGACTGCAAGCTGAACCGCGCGGTGCACGTCGTCAATCAGGATCAGCGGAAGCACTTCTGGGCCAAGGTGACGAGCGAATTCGGCAATGACCTGCGCGGCAAGACGATCGCGTTCTGGGGTGTCGCGTTCAAACCGCGCACCGACGACATCCGCGAGGCACCGTCCCTGTCGCTCATGCGCATGGCGCTTGCCGCCGGCGCCAAGGTGAAAGCGTTCGACCCCGTGGCCCTCGAAAACCTCGCGCACACGCTGCCGGAAGCTGAACGGTGCTCCGATATGTATGCAGCCCTCGATGGGGCCGACGCCTTGGTGGTGTGCACTGAGTGGAACGAGTTCCGCTCCCCCGACTTTGACGAGATCGCACGTCGCCTGCCGAGCAAGACCATCTTCGATGGTCGAAATCTTTATCGGCGACATGCGATGGATGAGCGTGGCTTTACGTATTACTCCGTAGGACGTGAAGCGGTCCGACCACGTGCACATCAGCCGGTCTCCGTCGCCTGACGGGCGGCTCCCGATTCAGACGTGCAGCGACCCAACGGACAGTGTCCACCAGGAAGAGGGTCTGCGCATGTCAACGCTGCTGCTGGCCACCGAAAGCGGTGATGTCGTTCACCGGCAGCCGATCGACCCGAAGTGGGCGTACTCGGTCGGTCGATCCACGCGTTGCGACATCGTACTGCAGCCGGGCAGCATCAGCCGGCGGCACGCATTGCTCTTCCACCACGCGGGCGTGTGGTGGGTCGCGGACACCGGTTCGAACAGCGGTCTGGCCACGGAGGACGGCATCACGCGGTGTGCTCCGCTCACACCGGAACGCTGGGTTCGCATGGGACCAGTGGTCGCATGGCTGCTCGAAGCCGGCGCGCCGGCCAAACAGAAATCCAGTTCTGAACGTCCTGCTGCCGGCGGAACGTCGGAACTCGACGCCTTGACACACCTCGCGGGCAGTTCGGCCGGCGAAGGGGGCGGCGACGGCGGAGAGGGAGTCGCTGGCGACTCCGGCACGGGATCACCGAACGAGTTCTTCGTGATCCAATCCGCAGACGGTGGACTGGTCCGGCTGCTCGACGGCACCGGTGCCGAACACGCGACGATCGGAACGGATCCGGCATGCACGATCCATCTCCCGCAGGAGGCGGCCGACACGCCGGGCGCATCCGAGTCGCCGCTTGCACCACTGCACGCGGTGCTCTATCGCGAGCCGTCGTCATGGGTTCTGATTGCGGCGCACGGAGCGGTCACGACAAACGGCAAGCGCTTTCTTCGGTCGCGCGTGTCGACGACGGTCGCGATTGAACTAGGCGGATACCGCCTGCGATCGATCCTCCCTGAGCCGCTGCGCGACGGCGCGCCCGAGCGCCCGCAGTCCACGAACGAGATTCTGGCCGGCCTTCCGCGCGGCGGCGGCGCTGCAAAGCCCGCAATTCCTGCAGCGGTCCGGCCGAATGTCTCCGCGCGCCGGGACGAGTGAGCACACGCCAGCGCGCGGGTTGCTGTTGCTTTCTTCAGCAGTGGTCACACGCTCCAAAGCTGGAAACCGGCGTTTTAGCAGTTGGTTTTTGCGCGCCGATCAGGCGAAGCGCAGCCATCGTTTCGACGGACGTTGGCCGGACCTTCGCGCGCCACCGGCCACTCCTAAGGCGACACGTCGAAGAAACACCGTAAAAACCGACAAAATCAGCTCGCAGCGCTTGTGGCCTCACTACTGCGCCGTTACATTTCGCTCGTTCTGCCGCAGTTATTGAGAGATATCAGTGGGTCCGGCGTTCTCATCCACATGTCTTGAGATCTGCAGAACCGAACCAAAGCCTTTTCTAACCCCGCTTATTCACCAGTTTTCCGCCCTTCCCCTCCGAACTGTGTTGGAGGGGACCATTCACTGACGTTACTCCGACCCTCTGCGAAAGGATTCGACGATGGCAACCAAGACCTCCGCCACTACTACCAAAGCCAAGACCGCTGCTGCTAAAGCACCGAAGACCGTGAAGATCACCCCCGCTGGCCCCAAGGGCCGCAGCAAGGGCGAAACGCTCAACGCGATCGCCGGCGCGACTGGCCTCACACGCAAGCAGGTCGCAAGCGTGTTCGAAGGACTGACCGAAATCATCAAGAACGACCTCGGCAAGAAGGGCCCCGGCCTCTTCAAGTTCAACGGTCTGCTGAAGCTCACCACGCAGAACAAGCCGGCCACGAAGGCTCGCATGGGCAAGGATCCGTTCACCGGCGAAGAGCGCATGTTCAAGGCCAAGGCGGCCTCGCGCCGCGTCAAGGCGCGGGCGCTCAAGACGCTGCATGCAATGATCTAAGACTTTCTTTCGCGATCCGTAGCGGGCTTTTTTGAGCGCTTTGAAGCGCCCTCCGGGCGCAGACTCGCTCTGATGCTCTTGGCTTGATACGACATCGGCCCCGCGCTCCGCGCGGGGCCGATGTCATTTTGAGCGTGTTCAATCCGATTCATCGTTCACTCGATCACGCGGCGCAGCGCGCCGTTGACTGCGGTGAGACGTTGGACTGCTTCGGCGCGGTCGACGTTCAAGCGCTGCATGACGATCGCCGTTTTGACGTTGCGGCCGGCCTTGTCGAGCAGCACTGCCGCGTCCCCGCGCGTGAGCGCGTTGTCGAAGAAACGCAGGATCCGGATCGCGCGGTCGATGAGCTTGTCGTTGGTCGCCGCAAGATCCACCATCACGTTGCCGTAGACCTTCCCCAGCCGTGTGAACGTGACGGTCGTGATGATGTTGAGCGCGAGCTTCGTCGCACTGCCCGCCTTGAGCCGCGTCGATCCGGTGAGAATCTCCGGTCCCGTGTCGAGGACGATCAGATGGTCACACTCATCAAGTGTGATGCCTGGCGCGCACGTCAAGAGACCGGTCAGCGCCCCGCGCTGCTTGGCGTGCCGGATCGCTCCGTGCACGTAGGGCGTCGTGCCGCCCGCAGCAATGCCGAGCAGCGTATCGCTGTGATTCAATCCGAGTTCGACAAACTCCGCCACGATGCCGCCCGGTTCATCTTCGCGCGATTCCGAACTCTTGCGCAGCGCCGCATCGCCGCCTGCAATGATGCCGACGACCTGCCGCGGATCGCTCTGAAACGTAGGCGGGCATTCGCTCGCGTCGAGTACGCCCAGCCTGCCGCTTGTCCCCGCGCCCGCGTACACCAGACGCCCCCCCGCCTGCATGCGCGGAACGAGCGCGTCGATGAACTCTGCCAGATCCGGTGCCGCCGCGCGCAGCGCCCGCTCGACATCCGCGTGGTCAGAGACCATGACGCTGACCTGGTCGGTCGTCGCGAGCGCATCAAAGGCCGCACTCGCTGGATGGAAGTGCTCCGTACGGACATGCGATCTATCCGGTGGCAGCGCTATGGCGCGGCTCCTGTCTCGTGCTCATCCTCATGCAGACCCAGATGACGCAGCAGGTACGACCACTTCACGCTGTCACTCGCAGGACTGTGAATGCCGTGCCCGGAGTTGGGAAAGAGCATCATCTCAAATGGAATGTCGTGCGTCTGAAGTTCCTGTACGAGCTGCCACGTGTTGTTGGGATGCACGTTGTCGTCGACCATCCCGTGCAGCAGGAGCAGCTTGCCCTTGAGTTCCTTCGCAAGCTTCACGCAGGAGAATCCGTCATACCCCGCTTCGTTCTCCTCGGGCGTGCGCATGTAACGCTCGGTGTAGATCGTGTCGTAGTTGCGCCAGTCCGTCGGCGGCGCGCCGGCCACGCCGACCGCGAAGACCTCCGGATACCGCAGCATTGCGATGATCGTCATATACCCGCCGTACGAGTGGCCGGTGATGGCGACGCGATCCTTGTCGACATACGGACGTTCCGCGAGCTGCCGCACGAGCGCGGCCTGATCGTCGCAATCCTCTTCACCGAGGGACAGGTAGTTCGCGTCTTCAAATACTTTTCCGCGCCCCGGCGTTCCGCGATTGTCGAGCGTCACCATGAGCACGCCGAACTCGCACTCCGGGCGGGCCGACTGCATTCGCGACGACACCATCGCAAACGCCGGCCCGCCGTACGCGGACACGACGAGCGGATACTTCTTCGACGGATCAAAGTCCGACGGCTTTGAAAGCACACCGTAGAGTTCGGTTGTGCCGTCTGCCGCCTTGACGCGCAGGAACTCCGGCTTCTGCACTCCTGCATTCGTCCATGGATCGCGCTCCGCCTCTGCAAGCGTCGCGACCTTGACCGCAGCACTCCCCTCCATGCGAAAGAGATGCGTGGACGGCGGGCGATCGACAAACTCGCACGTCGCGACGAACGCCGTGCCGTCGGGAGCAACGCGAAAGCTCGACCAGTGCAGATCGTCCGGCGTCAGACGAACATCGCCGGAACCATCCAGTTTCGCGCGATGCAGCTGCGGGTTGATCTTCGTTTCGCTCGAGCGCGCCACGTACCACACATCGCCGTTGCCTTCATCAATGCGCACAAGCGATGAGACTGGAAACTCCCCCTTCGTCAGATCGCAGATCTTGCCATTCGCCAGCGACCACAACTGGTACTGCGCGAACCCGGTCGACTCCGACTCCCACACAAAGCGTTCGCCATCACGGAGGAAGCGAAACTCCGGGCTGTTCTTCTGCCAGTTCGGCTGCGTTTCGCTGAGCACCACGCGACTCGCGCCCGTTGCCGGATCGGCGACCATCAGATCGAGCACGTTCTGCCGCCGATTCGTGCGCCGAAACAGCAGCCCACGCGAGTCCGGCGTCCACGCAACTTCATAAATGTATTGCTCGATGCTCGCGCCGACATCAACCGTGACCGTCGTGTCGCTCTTGACGTCGTACACCATCAGGCCTGCGATCGGATTCGGCTGCCCGGGCTTGGGGTATGCCTCGCTCATGATCGCGGTGTTGAGCTTGGTCCAACCACTGACGAGATGAAAGTCGTTGACGTTGCGATCGTCGAAGCGGTAGAAGGCGAGCTTCGACGAATCCGGCGACCACCACATCGCCGTCGACTGATCGAGCTCCTCGCCGTACACCCAGCTCGCGCTGCCAAACTTGAGTTTGCCGTCGCCTTCCGTGGTCAGCGCCTTCTCGTCAGCGTCTTCCGACTTGAGATAGAGATTCCCATCGCGATAGCGCGCCTCATACGTTCCATCGGGCGAGTCCGCACTCGCATGCTGTCGGCCTCGCGCCGGTCCGGGGCGTCGGCGACCCGCCGGCTGCTCGCGCTCGGATTCAATCGCCGGCTCATCGTCGAGGACGCGCGGCTCGCCTCCTGCGATCGGATACACCGTCCACGTGTCGCCAACCCGCACGATCGCCTCGCGCTGTTCGGTGTCCCAGCGCACGTCGCGAACGCGCCCGCCACGCTCCATGGTCGATGTCTTCTGCTGTACCGCGCGCACCTTGGCGGCGCCGGGGAGCTGCGCATACGGCACCCACTGCGCGTGCGCGACCGAGAGTACAAGCGACGCAAGCAGCACACCACAAAAGGACCATGGCGGTCGGACTCGGATCATGGCCGCAGCGTACCGGCGTTTTCAGGCGATGTTGCAGGCGCGGGGAGCGGCGCCCCTCACCCCACCCGCGCCGCGGTGCGGAACGCGTTCATCCGCTCCGCGATCTGGCGCTGATCAAGCGTGGCGAGACGGGTGAGCGAGAACTGCTCGATGGTGAAACTCGCCATGACCGTGCCCCAGGCGAGGCCGGTCTGAATCGTGCGAAAATCTGTGGCGTTCGACGCGGCAATATGACCCATCATGCCGCCCGCGAACGCGTCACCGGCCCCGGTGGGATCGACAACGTGATGCTCGTCCGCGGGAAACGCCGGAACGGCGGCTGCTCCGTCGCGATGCACCAGCACCGCGCCGTGCTCGCCCTTCTTGACGACGACGAACGCCGGTCCCATCGCGAGTATGGCGCGGGCCGCCGAGATCGCATTGCGGCGCTCGGTCAGCTGCATCGCCTCCTCGTCATTCAGGACGACGCCGTCAATTTCCTTGAACAGTTCCAGCAGGTCCGGGCGTGCGATGTTGATCCACAGATCCATCGTGTCGGCGACGGCGAGCTTACGACCGGGAAACTGCTTCAGCAGGTCACGCTGCACCGCAGGATGCGTGTTGGCGAGAAAGACAAACTCGCTGTCGCAGAAGTCCGCAGGAACGCGCGGCGGCGCTTCTTCCAGCACGCCAAGCTGCGTAAAGAGCGTCTCGCGCCGATTCATGTTGTCGAAGTAGCGGCCGCCCCACGCGAATGTTCTGCTCCCGGGGCGCACTTCGAGTCCGGCAAGATCAATGCCGCGGAACGCGCTGAGCTGCGCGCGATGCTCCGCAGGCCAGTCGCC
Organism: Phycisphaerae bacterium; assembly: GCA_034439815.1. GTDB lineage: Bacteria > Planctomycetota > Phycisphaerae > Phycisphaerales > SM1A02 > JAEUIT01. The sequence goes on along the minus strand of JAWXBD010000100.1, from coordinate 1,191 downwards.
GCCCACCGCGCCGACGACACGCACGGGCGTGAGATTGCTCGCCGCCGCTGCAAAGTAAGCGCAGCTCCCGCCAAGCACGCGCTCCGCAGTGCCGGTCGGAGCGTGAACAGTATCGATGCCGATGGTGCCGGTGACGATGAGTGACATAGGTGGGCAAATGACAAGTGAGAAGGAAGCCGCTTCGCGATGCGATTCACGTACGCGCCGGCTCGTGCTTGAGAAACGACCGCGCCCAGCCGATGCCGACAGCGACGCCGGCGAGTGCGCCTGCTGCGTAGTCGATCGGCATCGGATACGCGAGACGCGAAAGCGTGAGCTGCACGTACGCGACATCGATGCGCGTGTTCTTCAGCATCAGGAACGCAATCAGATAGCCGGCGCAGCCGACGAGGAGCGGCGTCACGAAAAACAGGATCGGCGGTGACTTCGGCGCCACGAGCCGCGCTGCGAGCGCGGCGACCACGCTGCCGACAAAGACTGCGGCGAGCGCCTGACCCTTCGCTGCGGAAACGGCGATGATCAGGACGCCGACGAGGACCAGGACGCCGCACGGCTGCGCAAGCAGCACGCGAGAGCCGAACGGTCCGTGCACGCGCGGTTCGTCCGTCTCCACTGCATCAGGCAGCGGACCGCTCACGCGGAACACGAGGAGCGTCGCGGCCAGCACCAGCAGCGCCCACAGCGCCACCTCGACTGCGAGCATCAGGATCGAGCCGCGCGCGAATGCGAAGTCTTCGATCGTTCCCGATCGCATCGCCAGAACCGACACGCCACAGCCAAGCGTGAACATTCCGACAACCGCGTTGATGTAGCGGCCGATCGCGCAGGCGACCGCGATGGAGCCTGCGAAGGCGAGGGCGATCCACAAGGCAGCGTTCGTCGGCGACGCCGCCATCGCGATTGTCGGCCCGGCGATCCCCCGCATCGAGGCCGTCGCCGGAACCGCCAGTGCAAAGAGAAGGGCGCAGGCGATGATCGCCAGAATGAGAGAAGTGGTCCGCCGGGATGAACTTGACACGTCGAGGTTGTAGCGGAGAGCGAGACAGGAGGCAAACCGATGGGACGCCCGATGGAACGACACGCGGTTCACTATGATCCGCAGCATGCTCTCCGATGCGCCGTCAGCTGCTCTGCAACTGGATGGTCAACCACTTTCAATCGCCGATGTTGAGTCGGTCGCGCGGCGCGGGC
>JAWXBD010000099.1:0-3034 GCA_034439815.1 Phycisphaerae bacterium | reverse complement strand
GCCGGGCAAGGCCGGGCAGGGCAAGGCAGGGCAGGCATGGCAAGGCAGGGTCGACGGGGAGCGATGCCAGCGGATTCGCCGCACAAGGCAAGACGCACACCCCACACATCACACAAGACACTCACGATGAAAATCACGATCACCATGAGCGGCACATCGCCGCTCCTCATGCACAACCCCAGAATGGTCGACCCCGACTTCGCACTAAATCGCGAAATCAAGGCGCTCACGAGCAAGAGGAAAAAGACCGACGACGACATGCGACAGATTGAGCGCCTCGAGTGGTTCGGCGGACTCTACGAAGAAGCCGGCGTCGTCGTGCAGCCGACCAGCAAGCCGCGCAAATGCTTCATCAATGCTGCGCGCATCTCAAAGCAAGGCAAAATGGTCGAGCGCGCGCTCTCATTTGGCAGCCTGCACGTGCCGCTCGTGCACGACGGACCCGCATCAATCGATGACCTCTTCGCCGATAAGCGGTTCCATTCGAGGCTCAGTGTTGGGATTGGAAACAAGCGGGTGATGCGCGTCCGGCCGCAGTTCACCGCGTGGCGGCTCGACTTGGCCGGCATTTTCGTCGAGGACGCCGGGCTCAACTTCGATACGTTCCAAGAAATCGTCGAACTCGCAGGCGTGGTTGAGGGGATCGGCGACAACCGCGCCAATGGTTACGGCCGGTTTACGGCGACGGTGAAGGCGTGACCGCGCCGGTGCGGTTTCGGAACGCTCGCCTCGACGGACGCTCAGATTCGGAAGTGGTGATCGAGATGGTTTCGGACGCGACACCTGGCACGCTCTTTGAGTTTGATGCCATCATCGCCGCGCTGCGTCGTGGATGCCCAGATCGCGACATCACCGTGACGACGGCACGGCAGGCAGTGGCGCGAGCCTACACCCGGCTGCTCCGGCTGCACGCGCGCGCGCTCGTGAGTGTGACTGGATCCGGGTACCGCCTCGCGGCCGCGGCCTCACACCAGATGCTGGCGCACCGCCGGCAGCGCCGGTCTGACACGCAGTTGCGGCGCGGCCTCGACGTTCTGCGCAACGTGCGATGGGACGAGATGGACACCAACTCCCGCGCCGCACACGAGGGGACGCTGCTCGTGATGTCCGCGCTCTACGAAAACCAGCGGGCGCTGGACCGCCGGCAAGGCAAAATCGAAGCGGCGCTCAAGTCGATCGCAGGGTAGAAAAACGGCACTCACGAACGAAAAACCGCGCCAGCGTTACGAGCGCTGGCGCGGCACCTTTTCCCGAGACTTGACGTGATCAATCATAATAGCAGAGGCAGCTTTACCGCGGAAGACGTGACCGCTCGGCTCCGCGCCAAGAATAACCCGCCGCTCGGGGTGTACGCGCGGCTCATCGCCGCGAACGCCGCCGCGCAACGGGTCCACAGGCTCGCCTTCAGCGCGATGAACGCGTACGCGGCCCAGAGCCCGGAGGAATCCGTGATGGCACTGCGCGCCGTCGATTTCGCGTGCGACAGCCTCTCCCAGCACGTCGAGCACGCGCTGATCGCGATCGGGGACGAGGTGACGACATGAGCGGCATCACTGGCGCATGGCAAGGGCGAGACCCGTTCGACCACGCGCGACAGTGCGACGGATGCCTGATCCTCGACACGGACGAAGGCGTCGAACTCACTGCCGACGCCGGCCTCCGGCTCTGCGCGAAGTGCATGGCGATGACGCTGCCGGAGCCGCGCGCCGGGGAGTACGCGCCGCTGTTCCCTTCCACTGGAGCCACGACATGAGTGAATCGAACGCAGTGGCCACACGACAGCCGAAGGGGCTAAAAGACTCGCTCGCGGCTTATCGCGAAGCGGTCCAACGGGTCGCCGCGAAAGGCGTGACCGCCGACTTCATCCTGACGTCGGCGCTGCTCACCGTCAATGCGTCGCCCGACCTGCAGAAGTGCAGCGTGGCGAGCATCGGTCAATCGATCACACGCATCGCACAGTGGGGCCTCATTCCAGGCAGTACCGCGCACCTGGTGCCGTTCGGCACGACGTGCACTGCGGTCGCCGACTACAAAGGGCTCATCCAGTTGATGCGCGAATGCGGTGCGCGCGACGTGGACGCGCAGGTGGTGCGAGAGGGCGACGTGTTCGAGTGGGAGTTGGGATTGCAGCCGCTGCTGCGCCATGTGCCGAACCACACGCGCGGCAAGATCGTGGCGGCGTACTGCATCGTCCGGCTCCCGCACGGCGTCTCCAAGGTCGAGGTGATGGACGCGGCAGAGATTGATGCGCTGCGCAAGAAGCACAGCAAGCAGTGGAAGAACGGCGAGCTGCCGGAGTGGTACGCGCGAAAGACCGTCATCCGGCGCGCGGCCAAGTTCACGCCGATGTTCAGCGCCAAGCTGTCGGCGGTGCTCGCGCAGGACGGGGAGTCCCCGGAGGCTGACGAGATCATCCCCGCCGGCGAGATCACGCCGATCGCGCTCGAGCTGCCGCGCCGCGCGCCGACGCACTCGCCGCTCGACCTGTCTGCGATGGAGGAGGAATTCGGCGCGACGAAGGTGACCGTGGTCGGTCGGCCGGCGCCAGTGAGCACCGTCTGGGCGGACATCCCCGACCGCGAGGTCTTCGATCCGACATGACTGACAGCGAACTTGCGGTGATCAAGCGGGACGCGCTGCTCGCACTGGCGTGCGCGACGGCGGCGAAATTGGATGCTGGCAGCGCCGCGATGCGCCTCGTGGCACGACGTCACGGCGCGACGACGGCAGAACTCAACCTCGCGGTCGCGAGAGGCATGGCATGAGCGACACGACGAAACTGGAATCGCTGCGCATGTGCTCGGGGCAGGGCGACCTCACCGACAACGCGCTGTGCGTGATGCAGATGGTGGATTATCTCACGACCGGACGCACGACGGATCGCCCGGTGTGCGCGTCGTCAGTCATTACGACGTTCTTGGTCGCGTGGAACGACGCATTGCCGTCGGACGCGGAACGTGATCGGCTGTTACGTCCGCTGATCGCCGACGTGATCGGGACGCGCACCGGAGACGAGGACGAGGCCGTGCGGTCG
>JAWXBD010000098.1:0-18718 GCA_034439815.1 Phycisphaerae bacterium | reverse complement strand
TGGCGCCGAAACTCCGGCGCGTATCGCTTGTTCCTCTGTCCCATCTGTTGATCCTCTCTTTGTGAACATGATGCGTCCACAAAACCGGGTCAACTCCAGTTCCACCAACGAGGTCCAGCGTTTAGTTGCCGGCATGCCGCCGCCCCGGACGGAGCGCGAGGGGTTGGCGCTGGCGCTGATTGAACGTACACGGGATTTCGGGCGTGAGCAGGCAACTCCTGCAATAAGGTGAATCTCAGCCTATGAAAGGGGTGTTTCTTATAATTTAACCCTATTTAGGGTTATGATTACCCCATTTCCGGGATCCTGAGGGCGAGAGTGCACTCTCTGACCAACCAATTTCTGGCCGGACTCCGGTTCGGCACCGAACAGGCAGCCACGCTGAGGGCCATCGGCGAATTCAGAGGCCGGCAGGAGCTTTTCTATAGGCAAGCCCCGGAAGTTCTGGAAGGGCTGCTGGAGGTCGCCAAGATCGAATCCAGTGAGTCTTCGAACCGTTTAGAGGGCGTGAACGTCCCCCCGGATCGGATCCGGCGACTCGTCGTTAACCAAGCCCCGCCTCGCAATCGTTCGGAACAGGAAGTCGCCGGGTACCGCGATACCTTGGCGCTGATCCACGATGCAGGGCGTGAGATGCCGTTCACGCCGAACGTGATGCTGCAGCTGCACGGCATGCTCTATCGGTACATGCCGAATCCGGGTGGGCGCTGGAAGCCGGCCGACAATGACATCGTCGAGCGCCGGCCCGATGGAACCTCCCGCGTGCGGTTCAAGCCGGTGCCGGCGCACCTGACGCCAACGGCGGTGGAGCAGCTCGCTGCCAACTACACCTTGGCCGCGCAGATGCCTCAATTGGATTCCCTAATCGTCGTGCCTCTCGCGATCCTGGATTTCCTGTGCATCCATCCGTTCGCGGATGGCAACGGACGCATGGCGAGGTTGCTGACGCTGAAGCTGCTGTACCACTTTAACTACGAAGTGGGCCGATACATCAGTATCGAGCGCGTGTACGAGCAGACGAAGCAAGGCTACTACGAGACGTTGGAGGCCAGCTCGCAGGGCTGGCATGAAAGCCAACATGATCCGAACCCCTGGCTGAACTACTTCTGGGGCGTGATGCTCCGTGCATATAGAGAATTCGAAGAGCGTGTCGGAGAGGTCAAGAAGCGCAAGGGTTCCAAGTCTGAGCAGGTGAGGGAGATTGTGCTGGCCAAACAGATGCCGTTCTCGATCTCCGAAGTTGAAGCGGATTGCCCGGGCGTTTCCCGGGAAACCGTCAGGATTGTGCTGCGCCAGATGGGCCGTGAGGGATTGATCGCCTCAACCGGCAAAGGGCGCTCGGCCAAGTGGGTGCGGCACCGCGTATGACGGGTAGGCGCGGGATCGTCATTGGGGTCGACGTAAGCGAACAGACTGACGCCGGCGCTGACCGGCGGCGCAGAGCTATGCGCGGGCACCTCGTTTTGAAGCAAATAGTTGTCGGGCCCGTCGATAGTGGTGCCGCCCAGCTGTTTTGCGTGCCCATCGAAGTCGCTGCGCGCAGGCACTGGCAGCCGATCCACGCATGCCGCGGGCTCGAGGCGGCGCTCACCGCCACGGCGCTGGCTGCCATTGTGCGCGAGCGCGATCATCCTACATACTTCACGCTTGGTACGCGGGAGCTGCCTACGTTTTACTGCTCGCCCGGCTGCTGTTGACAATCGCGTATTCGTTTTTTGCGGGTGCTCATGCGTGGCCAATCGTTCACTCGTTCCCATCAAAAAGGACACACTTCAGGACCGCATCTACGCGCAGCTCAAGCTCGCGCTAATGTCCGGGGCATTCGCGCCAGGGCAGTCCGTGACGCTGCGCGGTGTTGCCCAGCAACTCGGAACCAGCGCCATGCCGATCCGCGACGCGATCCGAAGGTTGGTGTCTGATCATGCGCTGGAGATGCCCTCGTTGCGAAGCATTCGGGTTCCGGTGATGAGCGTCGAACGGCACGAGTCGGTGCTGCGAGTGCGCAAATTGCTCGAAGGCGAAGCCGCGGCGATTGCAGCCTTGAAAGCCAGTCGTGAGGATGTTGCGCAGCTCGTGAGAATGAATGCCGACTATGCTGACGCCCTGACCACGGATGACGTCGCAGCGATACTCACCGCCAATCGCGTTTTTCACTTTGAAGTGTATCGTCTCGCGGCAGACCCACTACTGTTGGCATTGATTGAAAAGGCTTGGTTGCTGAGTGGCCCCTATTTGAATCTGTTGCGCGACAGAATATCCGCTGCACCGGACCGGCGTTCCTATGTCAGTAAACACGATGTGCTCATCAAGGCCCTGCGCCTAAAGAACAGTGAGCGAGCTCGCGCCGCCGTCGCGGCCGACATCGAAGACGCGGCCGATCTCTATCGCGACCTGATTCGACAACGGACTGAATCGAAGTTTGTCGGTGCGCGGCGCATGCGCTCCTGACTCGTGTCGTCACCGGGCACCACGCAAGACCAGTATCTTCCTCGCCTCGTTCGGCGTGGCGACGGCCTTGCCCAGGTACTCAACGATACGTCGGCCGCGCTCAACCAGCTGCCCGTTGGTTGCGAACTCTCCGCGCGCCAGGTACAAATTGTCCTCAAGGCCCACCCGAACGTTGCCGCCCAATAGCGCAGACTGGGCGAGCATTGGCATTTGCTGACGGCCGACTCCGAGCGCTCCCCAGCACGAGCCTGTGGGCAGCAGGTTCTTCATATAGAGCATGGATTCGACGTCCGCCGGCGCGCCCCAAAGAATGCCGAGCACGAACTGGAAGTAGGGCGGGCCGTCGATCAATCCCTGTTCGATCAGATGACGACCAAACACGATATCCCCGGCACCAAATACCTCAAGTTCAGGTTTCACGCCCATCTGCTGAAAACCTTTGGCCATGGCCCGCAAGGTGCGTGTCGTATTCAGGTACACAAACTCCAGGTCCCCCTCCATTTGGTTCGCTGTCGTGATATCCAGCGATGCGATCTCTGGAAGGCAGTCACGTAAGTGCCGGAGTCGCTCCTCGACGCCGATGACGTCGCTTTCCGGCAATGCGCGACGCTCATCCTCTGGATCCGGCAACAGGAATGCCCCGAGGCCGCAGGTCAGATTCAGCACGATGTCGACCCCTGTGTCGCGAATCCGGTCAACGACTTCCTTGAAGAGTGCCGGATCTCGGCTGCCGGCCGAAGTCTGCGGATCACGCACGTGAATGTGTGCAATCGAAGCGCCCGCATGCGCGGCTTCCACGACTGCGGCGCAGATCTGTGCCGGGGTGACAGGAAAGCTCGGATGTTTCTTGTTGAACGGGGCGTTGCCGGTTACGGCACACGTCAGGAGGGTCGGAGTATTCATGGGTTTCATCTCGTTCTGTCTGGCAGAAAGTCTTTCAATTCCGCAAAAAATAATATCGGCGCGATGGTACCGAAGCCCGGGCGAAAGGCGTCGCTGTGGCTACTCATGTTTCTGTAGGGTCGAGCAGAAAGGCGTGGACTTCTGGCGGAATCGCGATCGCGATCCGCTCGGTCAAATCAAATCGCACAGAAGTGGCTTCGTAGAGGGCGTGTCGCTGGTCGGAGTCGGCGCTGCGCATCTCGTGTGAGATCACCAGGGATCGCGTCCCTGCACGCCGGAATCCACTGAGAATCTTCACCGCGGCACCGACTCGGACCTCTTTTTGATATCGAACCGTCACCTCGACGTCCGCCCAGCCGTGCGTTCGACTCTGTCCGAACTCGTCGTCAACACCGGCATGTCGCAGCAGTGACCAGGTCGCCGCGTCGAACAGGAGCGTGTACTGCGACGTTGTGAGATGTCCCATGGTGTCGCAGTGGCAAGGATAGATGGTACTTCGCAGCGTCTCGATTCTCTGCACGGCCGATCTCCGGAAAATATACGTCGGCTTGCGCCCTTGAATTGATGATGTATGATCACACATCAGCTAAGACTTTACACGCATGATCCATGGCAGAGGGCTCGCGTCGGGTTCTCCGGAAGGAACGATGACTGACCGGTGTGTCTTGAGATTTGCACCCATAGCGACGCCACCCCTTGGCACCCTCGGGGTCATCTGCGCGGGTGTGTACTGGCTGCGTGTGCCGATTCCGATCCCGCTCAAGACCATCAATCTGTGGGTTCTAGGCGACCAAGACGGAGTCACGCTGATCGATACCGGCATGAATCACGACGACTGTCGCAGCGTGTGGAATGCTGTCGCTGCCGAGATCGCATCGATCGGACCCGTGCGCGACATCGTCTGCACTCACTGGCACCCTGATCACTTCGGGCTCGCCGACTTTCTGCAGAGTCGTTACAACGTGCCTGTCTGGCTTAGCGCTGCGGACTGGGATGCAGTGCAGGAGTTCTGGAATACTCCTGGAAGCGATTGGGCGAAGCGAAATCGTGCGTTTTATGCGCGTCACGGGTTCTCGCCACCTGCGGCGTTCGACGATGTGCTCTCGCTCGAGGAATATCGACTTGGAATTGGGGGACTGCCGTCGACGCTCAAACCCATCGCGGGCGACCATCGCCTCACGAGCGGCGGTCACGAGTGGCGCGCCATCTTGACCCAAGGGCACACCCAGGGACATATCTGCTTCTACAGCGCCACGCTCGGCCTTCTGATCTCCGGTGATCAGCTGCTGCCCAAGATCTCGACCAACGTCAGTGTCTCGCTGATGCGCAACGGTGACGACCCGTTATCGCAGTTCCTGGAGTCTCTCGAAATACTCGGCCGTTTGCCACGGGAAACAATAGTTCTTCCAGCGCACGGTATGCCGTTCTTCGATCCGCTTCGGCGTGCTGAGGACTTGCGTGCCCATCACGCACTTAAGCTGGAGCTCGCTCGCTCGGCGGCATCAACGCCGATCTCGGCGGTCGATGCGACGAAGCTTCTGTTCATGGGCGCGCAGGACGGAATGAACATGATTCTCGCGATGGGCGAAACCCTCGCCCACCTGCGTCGCCTGACAACAACCGGAGCGCTATCCGAAATGGTCGGAGCTGACGGCGTGCATCGATTCGTAAACAGGCACGACCCGGACATCCGCACGGATCATGGAGGAGATCACGTGATTTCCTCGCTACACCAGTTAAGCCAGTGAGGTCAGCGACGTGACTCCCACGCCCTTCGTTCCGGGTGCTCTGGGTCTAGCGAGTATGGCGGGCCACGCCGACGCTGTGCCCTATCTTGCGAACGCGGAGGTTCTGGCCACGCAGGTGCCGGGGGTGACTGCGGGTGAGGGTCGGTCCGTCCGTTGCGTCGGCGTTGTCGGCGGCGGCACCATGGGACGCGGGATCGCGACTAGCTGCGCGAGCGCCGGACTGAACGTGGTCATCGTGGAGTCGAACCCCGCCACGCTAGACGCCGTGCTGCCTGCGATTCGAGCGACTTACGAGCGAAGCATCGCGCGCGGCCAGCTGACGGTGGCGCAGGCGGATTCGAGACTCGGCAGGATCCGGGTCACGGGCAGGTTGGCTGACCTGGCGGAGGCCGATTGTGTGATTGAGGCAGTCTTCGAGTCGTTGCGCGTGAAGCAGGAAGTCTTTCGGGCATTGGACCAGGTGTGTCGAGCAGGCGCGATTCTCGCGACCAATACTTCCACATTGGATGTCGATGCGATTGCAGCGGTCACGCGACGGCCAGGCGATGTACTTGGCATGCACTTCTTCGCCCCCGCGCACGTGATGCGAATGCTTGAAATCGTTCGCGGCGCCCAGACATCCCCGGCGGTCATTGCGACGGCACTCGATCTCTCGGGTCGACTTGGCAAGGCCGCTGTGGTCGTGGGCGTCTGCTTCGGCTTCGTCGGCAATCGTATGGCGTTCGCTTACGGCTCGGAGGCCGCTCGACTGCTGCTCGAGGGCGCAACGCCCTGGCAGATTGATCGCGCGCTGGAGAGCTGGGGTTTCGCGATGGGCCCGTTCGCCGTGTCAGATCTGTCAGGTCTCGACATCGACTGGCTGGTGCGCAAGGAGATGACGCTGACCGACGAGCAGCGCCGATTGGCGCTAGTGGATGATGAGTTAGTAGCCCGTGGACGCCTCGGGCAAAAGACTGGAGCTGGTTTTTATCGATACTCCGGGGGCATCGGTGGAGCGCGGCAGCCCGATCCGGAGGTCGAGGAGCTAGTGGCCTCGATTGTCGCCAGCCTCGGGATGACGCGGCGCGCCATTCCTGATTCGGAGATCCTCGAGCGCTGCCTGTTAGCGCTGATCAATGAAGGCGGCCACCTGCTCGATGACGGCATTGCTTTGCGCGCCAGTGACATCGATCTCGTCTATGCACACGGCTTTGGATTTCCGAAGCGCTTCGGCGGCCCGATGCTCCTCGGCGAGACCATTGGGAGCCGTTGTCTTATCGAATCGCTCGAGACGTATCAGCGCCTTCACGGGGCGCGCTTTGCTCCGGCAGCGGTGTTGCGAGCGGCCGCCGCGACATCACCCTCTTCATGATCTTACCTCGGAGACCCGCTCATGAATCGTGCAGTTATTGTTTCGACCGCCCGCACCGGCCTGGCGAAGTCCTATCGTAGTGCGCTCAACGACACCACCGGACCGACGTTGGCGGGTCATGCCTTGACGCATGCGGTAACGCGCGCGCGGATCGAGGGGGCCGACGTCGAGGACGTGGTGCTTGGCTGCGCCGTACAGCAGGGAACCGACGGCGACAACGTCGCACGCCTCGCCGTGTTCAAGGCCGGGTTTCCGGACAGCGTCGCGGCCAGTACGGTTGATCGTCAGTGTGCCTCCGGCCTGCAGGCAATTGCGATGGTATCGCACCGGATCATGTTGGGCGAGATCGAGATCGGGGTGGCGGGCGGTGTTGAGAGCATCAGCCTCGTCTACAACGAGCACCTCAATCAACACCGGGTCTATGACGAGACGATCAAGGAGCACAAGCCCGCCGCCTACATGTCCATGATTGATACGGCCGAGCTCGTTGCTCAGCGCTACGGGGTGAATCGCGAGGCGCAGGATCTCTATGCGCTGCAGAGCCAGCAGCGCACGGCACGGGCACAGCAGAGCGGCGCCTTCGACGAGGAAATTGTGCCACTGACGACACACATGGCAATGGTCGACAAGGAGACCAAAGCGATCACCTACAAGAGCGTGACACTCGATCGCGACGATGCCAACCGGCCGAGTACAACGCTCGAGGGACTCTCGGCGCTAAAGCCCGTGAATGGACCGGGTGGCACGATCACAGCGGGCAATGCGAGCCAGTTCTGTGATGGGGCTTCGGCCGTGGTCGTGATGGATGAGCGGATGGCCGAGCGCAGAGGCCTCGCTCCGCTGGGAGCATTTCACGGCTTTGCGGCGGTCGGATGCAATCCCGATGAGATGGGAATCGGACCGGTACTGGCGGTTCCAAAGCTACTGAAGAAGCACGGGCTGACGGTCGACGATATCGATCTGTGGGAGCTCAATGAGGCCTTCGCGGTTCAGGTCGTCTACTGCCGCGACAAGCTCGGGATCGACAATGAGAAATTCAACGTCAATGGCGGCGGCATCTCCATCGGTCACCCGTTCGGCATGAGTGGTGCGCGTCTCGTCGGCCATGCTCTGATCGAGGGTCGACGCCGCAAGGCCAAATGGGCCGTCGTCACGATGTGCGTGGGTGGTGGCATGGGCGCGGCGGGACTGTTCGAAGTCTTCTAGGAGAAGGCGTTGGTAAGCTCGGCTGGCGGAAATGAAGAGCGGGGAAACCTGCGCGCGGCGACGCTGCGACGCATCGTGACGGGCCGCGATGCGCAGGGGCGCTCGATCGTCGTGTCCGACGGTCCCGCGGTGCGGCAGGTGCAACTCGACTCGGCGCCCGGGGTCTGTCTCGCAGAACTATGGCGTACAGAGGCGACGCACGCACTTGAATGCGCGGGCGTGGATCCGACCGTCGCTCAGACCTCGTTCGTTCCGGGCCCGGGGGAGACGTTGTTCCGAGTTTTCGAGGAGCCTTCCGGTGACGTCGACGCCCTGCCTGACGGCACCTCGCTAGACCGGTTCTTCGCTGAAGCGGCTGAGCGAATTCCGGGCCTGGCCGAAACCCTTGAGCGAGACGTGCTCGGTATGCATACCACGGAGTCCGTGGACTATATCGTTGTGTTGCGCGGAAATGGCGCGCTTGAACTCGACGATGACGTCAGGGTGCCGATCGGGCCCGGTGACTGTATCGTCCAGAACGGCACGCGACACCGCTGGCACAACCTCGGGCAGGAGCCGCTCGTTGCGATTGCCGTCATGGTCGGCTCGCGTCGGCAGCGCTGAGGTGGACAACCGCCAACATGCGACGAGATGCAGGGCGCTATGCGGTCCTTTCAATCGAGAGGGGAACGCGTGACAACATATCGAGCTTTCCGTGTACCGCGGACGGGGTCGAACACATTCGGCCAGCTTCGACGAGGTTCGGCGGTCATGCAATGAACGGCGATGCCAACACAATGGGCCTGAACTCGACTGCGCGGGCCGGGCCTACGGATTCGCCCGGGAGCCCGACACGATTGACGTTCGGCGCGCGCATTCGGCAGTTTGCCGACGAGTCACCCGATGAGATTGCCGTCGCTTCGGTGGACCTGGCAGGACGCGTGCGCTCTCTGTCTTGGCGCGAGCTCGATCGCCGCTCGAACCAGATGGCAAGGCTGATTCGCGCACATTCGCCGTACGCATCCAGGTTCGTACTCATTGCCGTGCCCAACGGCATCGATCACGTCCTTTTGGCGCTTGCCGCTTGGAAACTCGGCGCGTGCGCTTTGCCGCTCAATGCGCGGGCCACGCAGCAAGAACTGATGGATGTTGGTGAACTCGCGGCACCAGCGCTGTTCGTCGGAGATGCCGAGGTGGAGGGATCAACAATTGCGCGCCTGGCGCCCATGCGACTCGCGGAAGCTGACCAGTACTTGGCCGACGCGCTGCCGGACACCGTCTCCAATCCCGGCAAGGCGATCGCCTCGGGGGGATCCACCGGGCGTCCCAAGATCATTGTGGATGCCGCGCCGTGGTCGATTGCGCCCGGTGAACTACTGCAGGGGTCTGACCTGTTGCACCTGCGTCATGGGCAGCGCCAGCTGATCTGCGGTCCGCTGTATCACAACACCCCCTTCACCTTCCTCTGCATTGGTCTGTTCGAGAAGCACTCGATCGTGTTGATGGAGCGTTTCGATGCCGCGCTGGCCCTTCGATTGATCGAATCTCAACGTATCGAGTGGTGCGCGCTCGTGCCGACGATGATGAAGCGGATGTCCGATACGACGGAGTTCCGCTTGGTGGACTTGTCGAGTCTCCAGGGCATCTTCCACACTGCGGCGCCGTGCCCAGAGTGGGTCAAGCAGCGCTGGATTGATCGGATTGGCGCGGCGCGGGTCGTCGAGTTGTATGGCGCAACGGAAGAAATAGGGTTCACCATCATTCGTGGCGATGAATGGATGCTACATCGCGGCAGCGTGGGACGACCCTTCAACACACAGATTCGAATTCGAAGAGCGGACGGCACGGATGCAGTGCCCGGCGAAGTTGGCGAAATCTATCTGCGCCGCACCGATCTGAGTGGCGATTCGTTCACCTATCTTGGCGCGACGGCATCAGCCATGACCTCGGACGGCTTTCGCAGCGTCGGCGATCTGGGCTGGCTGGATGTGGACGGGTACCTGTTCATCGCCGATCGGCGCGTCGACCTGATCATCTCGGGGGGCGAGAACGTGTATCCAGCGGAAATCGAGAGCGTCATCGGTATGCTGCCGCAGGTGCTGGATGTCGCAGTGGTTGGTGCACCCGACGCCGATTTGGGTCACCGAATTCACGCCTTTATCGAGACTGTCGACACTGCAACTCCTCTGACCGAGACCATGTTGCGGGAGCATTGCGCGGAGCGACTTGCGCCGCAGAAGCGCCCGAAGACGTACACGATCGGTGGCGTGCTGCCACGCAACGAGGCTGGCAAGTTGCGGCGCAGTGCGCTTATCGAGTTGACGCGCGCGCAAACTGGCGCGTCGCCCTCTGAGGCCGATCCGCGATGATGGCCTTGAGCGGGCGAATAGCGATCGTGACGGGCGCGGGCGGTGGCCTCGGGCGCGAGCACGCGCGATTTCTCGCTGCACACGGTGCCGCGGTCGTTGTCAACGACGTCGGAGCCAGCCTTGACGGGGTGAGCGCCGGCGAAAGCGCCGCGGCTCGTACGGTCGCCGAGATCATCGCGATCGGCGGGCAGGCTGTAGCGAGTACGCACGATGTCTCGGATTGGCGGGCGGCGGCCGATCTGATCCGCCTTGCTATTGACGCGTTCGGTGCGCTGCACGTGCTGGTCAATAACGCAGGGATTATCCGCGATCGGACGTTCGTGAATACGTCCGAGGCAGCGTGGGATGACGTTATCCGGGTCAACCTCAAGGGGCACGCAGCGCCGACGCACCACGCTCTGAACTACTGGCGCGATTGCGCCAAACAAGGCGCTCCGGTCAAGGCTTCGATCGTTCACACGAGCTCGATGTCCGGCATCATTGGCAATTTCGGGCAGGCCAACTATGGCGCTGCGAAGATGGGCGTCGTCGCCTTGTCCCGAATCGTGTCCCTGGAGGGGCGCAAGTACGGCATTCGCTCGAACGTGATTGCGCCCGATGCGCGGACCCGGCTGTCTCTGGCCGTGCCTGAGAGCCTGCAGCCGCCCGCGCTGCGGGGTCCGGGCGAGACCAGCGGGTTCGACTACTTCGATCCCGCGAATGTGTCGCCCGTTGTGGGTTGGCTGGCGATGGCCGAGTGCCCGGCGGACTCCCAGATCTTCTACGTGGCTGGCAACGTCGTGCGCGTGCTTGGCATCCCTGCGGTGTCCGCGCGCGTCGAGACGGCGGGGCGGTGGACCATGGACGCGTTGCAAAAGGTGCTGCCACCAAAACTCGTCACGCCGCTGACGCTGGAGGATTTTGTTGAATACTGACGTCGCAGTCGATCGCAGTGCGCCAGTGCGCGATCGTTGGCCGTTCCGCTTTTTGGTGACCGCCGTGCTGTTTGACCGCATTGCCTATCACGGCGTCCTCGCCTTGCTGATTTTCTATTTTACCGATGCCAAGGGTATGAGCACGGCGGACTCGGCGGTCGTGTTCGGTGCCTTCGGTGCCTTGGTGTATGCCGCGACCCCATTCGGCGCCGCCGTTGCAGACCAACTGCTCGGTCTGCGCGCTGCCACGCTGGGGGGTGCGTGGTTATTACTCCTAGGGGTTGTCCTCATCGCCATCGATGCTACAGCGCTCGCACCGTGGCCCGGAAGTCCTGCCCTTTACTCTGGGATGGCTTGTATGGTCGTCGGACTCGGCGCCCTGTCGCCGGCTGTCGCGAATCTCGTCGGTGCGCTTACGGGTGGAACTGACACCGAAAGAGAGTCGGCGTACTCGCAGTTCTGGGTCGTGATGAACGTGGGGGTGCTGATTGGCCCGTTGTTGTGCGGCTGGTTGGGGCAGGCAATCGGCTGGTCGGTCGGCTTCGGCGCCTGCGTGGTGGCAATGGCCGTTTCGGTGGTGTTGTTCCAGTTGAGCGCACGGAGCGCGCCGCTGGTCGGATTGCCGCCGACCTTAGCGAGCCACTCGGCATCACTGCGAGGCGTTCTGAGACGTCGGCTCATTCTCATTCCCGCCAGCGCCTGTGGCGTAGTGCTGGCATGGTGGCTGCTTCGACAGACGGCGTTGGTAGGGAACGTGCTGACCGTGGTCTTCGTCGGGGCCATCGGGACGTACCTCTATTTCGCGTTTTGGCGTTGTAATGCGATGGAGCGCGCGCGTGCACTGACCTGTCTGGCCATTGCTATCTTTTCGTTCGTATTCCTGGTGCTACTGAACCAGTACGGGACGACACTCGCTTTCTTTGCCGCCAAGCACGTGCAACTCATCTTTCTAGGTCTGCAGTTCGAGCCGTCCCAGGTCGTATCGTTCCAGCCGGCATTTCTCGTGCTGCTTTCGCCGGCGATCCTGGCCGGCGCGGCGGCCCTCGCGCGGCGTGGTCGGGAAGTGACTGCCCTGCACAAAATGGCGCTCGGGCTGACTTGTCTCGCGGTGGCGTTCGGGTGGCTTGCCTTTGGTGCGCGCTATGGCGAGGCGATAGGTGGTCTCCACATGAGTTGGATGATCTCGTTTTATGCGCTGATGGCAATCAGTGAGCTTCTGGTGGCACCCATCGGACTGTCTTTTACAGCGAAGCTCGCTGTACCGCGCATTGCCGGTTTCACAGTGGCGATCTGGATGCTCAGTTGGTCTGCGGCCAGTTACGTCGCCGCCCTCGGGGGCGGGTGGGTGTCGAGCGGGCCGTCCCTCGCCACGATCGATCAGTCCCTGTTGCGATACGCACTGTACTTCGCGCTGCTCGCGGGCGGGGGCCTCGCGGCCGCGGGCCTGCTCTACGCGCTTTCTCCGGCCCTGCAGCGACGGGTGCACGCGGCTCTGGCGCGCAGTGAGCCGGCGGTATGACCGTGGCAGGGGCGCCGCGCTCGCGATGGTTCATGTATGTTGGATTCACTCTCGCCGTGCTGCTCATAGTGCCGATCGCGGCCTGGGTGTGGCTGCGGACTTCGTTGCCGGACTACGCGGGGACGGTTCCGGTCCGAGGTATCTCGGCGCGCGTGCAGATTGTCCGCGATCGTTATGCGGTGCCGCACATTCACGCCGCGTCCCTGTCAGATGCGCTGTTTGCGCTGGGATTTGCGCATGCCCAGGACCGGTTGTTCATGCTGGAGTACTATCGTCACCAGTCGCAAGGCCGGTTGGCTGAGCTGATTGGCCGCGATGGGCTTGAGTCCGACATTGCCGTGCGGCTAATGAATTCCGAGCTCACGGCTGAGAATGTTGTGCCCTGGCAGACAGGGGCTGAAGTGCAGCATCTCGGCGCCTATGTGGCGGGCGTCAATAGCTACCTTGACACGCGTCGCGGCGCGCCGCCCCCGGAGTTCGTCTATCTGGGCCTGACGCTCCGACGCTGGACCGTGGCCGACGCGCTATTGCTCGACAATTTGACCGATGGGGCTCGGACCGGATGGCAGAGCGAGGCACAGTTACTGCTTCTCAAAGCTCGCTTGCCCGCCGAAGTTGCCGAGGCGGTGACGCGCGATTTCGGGGAGGTGCCCGTGAGTGCTTTGCGCGCTCGGGGGACGAGTACAACAGCGCGGATCGGCCAGGATGCGCCCGCGATGCACGGTGCACCGTCGACACCGCGGTCCGCAGCATCGAACTCCTGGGCTGTGGTCGGTCGCCGTTCCACGACCGGGTCGCCGCTGTTCGCGGCGGATCCACATCTCGAGTTCACACTTCCGTCGGTGTTCGTGCCGGTAAAGCTGGTTACGCCGACCTTGCGATTCGCCGGGTTCGTCATTCCTGGCATTGCGTGGTTCGTCGGTCACACGGCCACGCATCACTGGGGCATGACACATTCAGCGGAAGACATGACCGATCTGGCGATTGAAGAGGAGGACGAGACGGGCACGCGGTACCGGACCGCCGAAGGCTGGCGTGCGTTCGGGATTCAGGAGCAGGTCCTGCGGGTACGCGGTGGGGCCGATAAGCGATTGCGCATCCGAACGACCGTCCGAGGGCCAGTGATATCCGATCACTGGCCGCTTGCGCGTGATGCTGCGAAGACGCTCGGACCGAGAAGAGTACTGGTCCTCGTCGGTGTTGATGCCTCCGACGGGTCGGGCGGCGGCCGTCAGTACGCCACCAACCATGAGCTGCTTCTGGCACGCACTCTGAGCGAGACGGATGCCGCGCTCGCGAAGCGACTCGATGTCGATAACCTGATTTACGCCGACACAGCCGGCAATATCGCGATCCGGACGGCGGCATCGGTACCCGTGCGGCGCGCGGGTGATGGTGCCGTGCCGCGTGAGTCGTGGACAGACGCGGACTCTGGTCGACCAACGTATCAGCCGATCAGCGAGCTCCCGCAGGCCACCAACCCGCGTGGCGGGTGCGTCTATAACGCCAACGAACTGTTGACGGGCGGGCCCGAACATTGCGCGCCACCGACCGGCACGTCGTATCGTCCGCAGCGCCTGTGGGACCGCCTGGCGGCGAGTTCCCAGCATTCGCTCGACTCGTTTCGCGATATTCAGCTCGATACGGTATCGCTGGCGGCACGCGCCATGATTCCGTCTATGGCTCGATGGTCATCCGACGATCCCGTGGTGCGCAGTGCGTTGCAAGTCCTGCGCACATGGGATGGCGATTCCCGCATCGACAGCGTTGGTGCAACGCTTTTTCACATGTGGTTGCGAGAATTCGATGCGGCGATCCTTGAGCACTGGCGTGAGCGGCTGGGTGTCGAACTGCCCCATCCGTCGCTGCAACGCTACGCTCGCATGCTCACCGAGGGTAGCGTTTGGTGTCCGTCTCTGACCATGCCTACCGCCGATACGCGGCACACCTGCGGTGAGATTGGCGCGCTCGCTTTCGAGCGCTCGGTGGCGAAGCTGAGGCAGGACGCTGGGGATGATATACGCACCTGGGTCTGGGGCCGGTTCCACGTCGCGGTGTTCGAGCATCCGGTGTTTTCGCGCGTGCCATGGCTGAGATGGTTCGGGGAGCGTCGGGTGCCGGTGCCCGGGGGGCCTGAGACTGTCAATGCAGCGAATGCAGGGTGGGGTTCGGGTGTGCAGTTTCTGGTCAAACACGGCGCGCTCACCCGACGGCTCGAGCACGTGGGGCATCCAGACGACAATCGCATATCGTTTGCCGCGGGCGTGTCCGGGAATCCACTGTCGCGTTTTTACGATGACCGATTGGCATCCTGGGCCGCGGGCGAGTATTTCGCTCTCGAAGGCGCGGAGGACAACGGTGCGTCAGCGCGTCCTCAGGCTCAGACCCTGACACTCGTTCCGGCGGCTGCTCTCCGCGTATCCCCCTGACTCTTGAACCTGCCTGCTGGATTGCACGGCGGGGCCTTCTGTAGCCAGATGTAATGTGTGATACCATATTCGACAGATATGATAAGTGGTGCACCGGCCGTCGATGCCGGGCTGCGCCGATCCGAGCGAGACATACCAAACCGGGGGGGCTTTCATGGCGACACTGAAAATGACGAACGATTTCGCGGTCGGTGCAATCAGCGATATGGGTCGACGCCGATTCAGTCCAGACCCCGTGGTCGCGAGTATCGCGTTGGCCGTCGCGGCCGCGGTCGCGGCAGTTCCAGTGGTGAATGCGCAATCTGACGTACTTGAAGAGGTTGTCGTCAGTGCTCAGAAGCGCGACGAGTCTCTGCAGCAGGTGCCGGTCGCGATCACGGCAATTTCTGGTGAGGCACTCGATGCCATGGGCGCGCAGAACTTCCTGGACTATGCACTGAACGCGCCGTCATTGTCGTTCGGCGTCTCGGGTATCGAAGGCCGTGCAACACGCAGCCAGATCTCCATTCGAGGTGTCTCCGGCGGCGGGACGACAGCGACGTATGTTAATGAGACCTTGGTGCCCGCATCGCTCAACCTCAGACTCGTCGACGTCGAGCGCATCGAGATCCTGCGCGGACCGCAAGGCACTCTTTACGGTAGCGGCGCGATGGGTGGGGTGGTCAAGGTCGTCACCCGCCGTCCAGACCCGAGTGGCTTTGGCGGGTCGCTCTCCAGCAGCGTGGGTCGGACGGACGGCGGCGGTGATGCCGACTACGCTTTTGAATCCGCGCTCAACCTGCCGATCGGAGCGGGATTGGGCGCCGCACGTGTCGTTGCGTACACCGCTCGCGAGGCGGGCTTCATCGACCGCATTTTCGGCCAGGCCTTACCCTACGCGCCGGAGATCCCGACTGCGACGTTGGCGAAGGGGGTCGCCAAGGACGTCAACGGGTCGCAGACCGACGGAGTTCGTGTCGAGGGCGCGTTCAAACCCGCGGACGGCTGGGAGATTGCCCCGTCAATCCATTGGCAGCGGACCCGCCAGAACGGCGCGACGGATGTCGACGTCAATGCTGCATCGCGGGGCACTCAGTTCCGGTCCTTCGATCTCGCGGAGCCGCTGCGAGAGACTGCGAAACTGGCGCAAGTGACCGTGACGTTCAAGGGCGAGGCCATCGCATTTGTATCGTCAACGTCGTATTGGGACCGCAAGTTTTTCGAGGGCGAGGACAACACGGAGACTTTCGATGCCGCCGTTCGCGGTGACTATGCCGTCGCGTCCGTCCCCCCCTATCCGTCGATCATCACCAACGACTGGACGCAGGACTCGCTGCAACAGGAGCTGCGTCTCAACGGTGCGTTTGGTTCGCGCACGGAGTGGCTCGTCGGCGGCTTCTACCAGAAGTCGAAGGGACTGCGGAAGATTCGCTATTCGATGCCTGGCTGGTCCGCGGACCCGCGCTATTTCAATCCTGGCCTTGGTGACCTTTTGTTTTCCACAGACGGGGCGGGTTCGAGTAGGGATCTCGCCGCATTCACCAGCGTGACATTCAAGGGGATTGATCGAACCCGGATTGCAGCCGGTCTGCGGTTCTTCGACCGCAACTCGCGCGACTCTGGCAACGAGACCGGCATTTTTGCAGGTGGCGCCGGACCATTCGTCAATCGTACGTCGGAGTCGGGCGTGACGCCGCGACTCAGCGTCGATTACAGCGTTTCGGATCGGACGATGATTTTCGCGTCTGCTGCGAAGGGCTACCGAAACGGCGGCACGCAGTCGCCCCTGCCGCCCCAATGTGCAGCCGAAGCCGCCCTGATTGGTGTGAATACAGGCGGCTATGATGCGGACACAACGTGGAATTACGAGGCGGGTTTCAAAACCCGACTCGGCGCGCGCGGCACCCTCAACGCTTCCGTGTATCGCATCGACTGGTCCGACTTGCAGCAAACGGTGCGTCTGGCCAGTTGCGGATTTAGTCGTACCGGGAACGTCGGTGAAGTGCGCGTCAACGGTATCGAAGTGGAATCCCAGTTCGCCATCACCGACGGCCTTAGTGTGGCGGCCTCGGTCGGACTGATGGATCCGAAGGTCGTCGATCCTGGCGTCGGCACTCGCAGCGAGCGCGGCGATCGCCCGTTGAACGTCGCGAAGATCAACGCCTCGGTGAGCGCGGACTACGCATTCAACTGGACGGCGGCGATTAAGGGTGTTGCCCGGCTCGACTACCAGCACCTGGGCGACAGTTTCACTACATTCAATCAGACGGAGCCCGTACGGGTGACGCAGACCCAAGCCTATCGACGGCGCGATGCGATCAATCTCCTCAACGCGCGCTTGGGCGTCCGTCCGAATGAGCGAACGGAGATCTCGCTGTACGGCAGGAATCTGAGTAATACTTCCGCCAACTACGGCGAAGTCGCGCCGATCGGTATAGATCGCGCCAATCGCCCGCGTTATGCGACGAACCGACCCCGGCTGTTCGGGCTCGAAGTGACCTATCAGTTTTAGGGGCCGTCTCTCCGAATGACGACAATTCGCGCACTCTCGCTTCCCCCGGCGTCGCTCGCGGGCGTCTCCGAAGCGCAGTACCGCGAGCTGCTGTCGCCCGAAGCCGTTTTGTTCTTGGAGGGAGTCGGGCATGAATTCGGACCGCACGTTCGCGCGGTCCTCCAAGCGCGCATTCAACGACAACACGAAGTCGATGCGGGTGCGATGCCGGATTTTTTGCCCGAAACGGCCTGTATCCGGGCTGCGGACTGGCGAATAGGCCCGATTCCCGCCGACCTGCGGGATCGTCGCGTGGAGATAACGGGTCCGACCGATCGCAAGATGATCATCAACGGGCTGAATTCCGGGGCCCGGGTGTTCATGGCCGATTGCGAGGACTCGTCCTGCCCGACCTGGGCCAATGTGATCGCAGGGCAGCTCCATCTGCGGGATGCGGTTCGCCGAAACGTTTAGTGCATCAGCGGCAACAAACAGTACCGCCTGAACGCCACGCCGGCCGTGCTGATGGTGCGGCCTCGCGGCTGGCACCTCGAAGAGCGTCACTGGTCGGTGGACGGTGCGCCAGTTGCCGGCGCGCTGGTAGACTTTGGTCTCTATCTTTTTCATAACCACGAGGCACTGAAAGACTCGGGCACCGGTCCGTATTTCTACCTGCCGAAACTCGAGAGTCATCCCGAAGCGAAACTGTGGTGTTCGGTCTTCGCCCATGCGGAGAGAGTCCTTGGGATCGCTCCGGGCACGATCAAGTGTACGGTGCTGATCGAGACGATTCTCGCCGCCTTCGAGATGGATGAGGTTCTCTACGAGCTTCGCGATCACGTCGTTGGTCCGAACTGCGGACGCTGGGACTACATCTGCAGCTTCATCAAGAAGCTCGGTGTGCGACCCGGGATGGTGATGCCGGATCGGCACCAGTTGACGATGACGACGCACTTCATGCGCTCGTATTCGCTGTTGTCGATTCGAACCTGTCATCGCCGCGGCGCTTTCGCCA
Source organism: Phycisphaerae bacterium (assembly GCA_034439815.1). Taxonomy (GTDB): domain Bacteria; phylum Planctomycetota; class Phycisphaerae; order Phycisphaerales; family SM1A02; genus JAEUIT01. The sequence continues at coordinate 367 of JAWXBD010000098.1, read as the reverse complement.
TTGGCGGCATGGCCGCACAGATCCCGATCAAAGGGGATCCCGTTGCCAATGAAGCGGCTCTCGCGCATGTGCGCGCCGACAAGGAGCGTGAGGCGCGCGACGGCCACGACGGCACCTGGGTGGCGCACCCGGCGCTTGTCCCGATAGCCCAAGCGGCCTTCGACGCCGTTATGAACGGAGACAATCAGCTGCACGTGCTGCGCGAGGACGTGGAAGTGACTGCAGCTGACCTGGTGCGAGTGCCGCAGGGCGATATTACCGAGGCGGGCCTAGCAGCTCGTTGAAAAAGGCTGATGATTGATGGATTTCATGCACTCAGGAACAGCGTGGCGGCGTGATGAGCATGTCATGTCGTGGCCAATTCACC
>JAWXBD010000097.1:0-12585 GCA_034439815.1 Phycisphaerae bacterium | reverse complement strand
GGACCCCACCTTCTGGAAGATCGACGGCGAGGGGTTCGTCGTCTTCGCCCTGACCAGGACGCCCGACTGCGACGGCGACGGGACGATCGACGCGGAGGAGATCGCCCAAGGTCTCGACACCGACCTCGACGGCGATCTCGTGCCGGACTCCTGCGAGTACGCCAGCGGCGACCTGACGCTCGACGGCACGGTCGACGCGGCGGACCTCGCGGTGCTGTTGGGATCGTGGGGCCGCTGCGGAGACTGCCCGGCGGATCTCGACCACAGTGGCGAGGTCGACGCCGCGGATCTTGCACTCCTCCTGGGGAAGTGGTCGGTGTGAGGGACGTTCCAGTTGATGGAAATGTGCCGGGCAAAAATCGAAATGTGCTGGCAAGAGCGTTTCAAAGGCGTCGTCACCTGACGTTGCGTGCGAGCGTCCGCGCATGGCTACCACTGCGCAGCCGATAGGGCGCACTTTCGGTGCTCGATCAGATTCGGTCGCGTCAAACCCGGGGCGTTGCCCCGGGCTCCGGTTGGGATGCACCGTTGGCGCATGGAGCGGCCCGGTCGTCCGCAGATTCCAGTCTCATTTTCCGGTGGATTTCGGCGAGGAGCCCAAAGGCCCTTGCGCGAACGACGGCTGACTCTCCGCATCCGGCTCAGAAAATGAGACTGAAAGTCTGCGCAATCTGCGGACGCGTGACTCCCGATAAGCCAGTTCAATTCTCCGGCATTACATCACTCGCGACCGGACCGTGATCACCGCCACAACGCGAACGCCCGCGATCAAACTCGCGGGCGTTCACCGTTCACACGCGCGCATCGCGCGCGAGACTATCGCGTGATCCGCCTCCGTCCGTGCCCGCCGCCGAGCACGGACGCCAGCCCGAGCAGCATCAGACCGGCCGGACCAGGGATCGTGCTGAAATAAACGTTGTCGATGAAGACATCGTTCAAGTCTCCGATGTTGTCGACATTGATGTCAAACGCTTCGCCGGGGAGCGTGTGCGACGCGAGGTCGGTCAGGTCGATGGTGGTCTTCACAGCGAGCGTGCCCGGCGGGTCGCACCAGAATCAGGCAAAGGCATGTCGCCCGCCGGTGGAAGCCTCCGAAAACCCGACGATGCCGCCCTGATCATTCAGCCGGCGGGCCTCCGCCGCTATGTCAAGCACGGTGGCCCGCACAATGGGTCGGAGCGGGATGAGTTCGTGGGTCACTGACTGCCCAGACTCCAAGTCCACCTCCGTGCGCCTCCCTAGGGCTGAGTTCGGATTGCATCCGTTCGCACGGCTACGCGCATGTGGGAACTCGTGTTGCTCATGTATACGGCAGTTGCGGACGGCTCAAATCTCAATCTGCGCGGAATCATGAATTGAGCTTGCTTGGAGCGGGCGCCCGAACTTTGCGGTTCCGTTCGGGGCGCGGCCTCACGCGCGGCTCGCGGACGAATGAGTTGAACGACCCACGTGCGACAGATCCGAACCAGGTCCAGCTCTGGAGAGTCGGACTGGAAGTCAGCGCAATCTGCGGACGATCCGGTCCGGCACGTCACTGCGCGACAGGCTGCGCCGTCGTCGATCGCTCCCCCACCCGTTCGAAAGTCAGCCGCTGACCGAGCTCGATGTTCTCGCGCCGCTCGACCGTGCCGTCCGGCCACCTCAGCTCCAACGACACCTTCGATGTTCCGATTGGAAAGCCGACGTGCATCTCCGGCGCGAGCGTCGACTGGAACGGCCCGCCGCCCGAGTTCCAGCGCCGCTGCACACGCTCGGATCCGTCGGCATCCGTGGAGCGAACCGTGAGCGCCGCACCGACCGCGTGCCGGTCGCCATGTCCCCGCCGCGCGTCGCGCGGCTCGACCACCAGCCAGTTCTTCGCAGTGGCGCTGCTCCGATCGTTGCGCAGCACGCGCAGCGGTCCGTTCAGCTCCGCGATCACCACATCGACATCGCCGTCGCGGTCCAGGTCGGCGAAGACGGCCGTCCGGTCGCGATGCGGCTCGAGCTTCCAGGCCCCCGCCTCCGTGAGCGCTTCGAATCGCCTGCCCTTGCGTACCATCAGCAGCGGTCGCTGTTCGTAATCGGAGTCAAAGCTCTGCTTCGTCGCCTGCGGATAGACGTGGCCGTTGACCACGAGCACGTCCTCGTCGCCGTCGTGATCGAAATCGACGAACGCCGTCGCCCAGCCGAGATACGGACGGCTCACCGCGCCGAAGCCGAACTGGCTCGTGCGGTCGTCGAAGAACGTGCCGTCGAGATTGAGATGGAGAGTGTTGGTGTCGCTCGAAAAATTCGTCGTGAAGATGTCAGGGCGACCGTTGCCGTCGACATCGGCGACAGCAATGCCCATCGTCGCCTGCTCGAGCCCTTCCATGTTCGTCGCCACACCGCTCTTCATGCCCTCGTCGGTGAAGAACGGCACGCGCTGACCGTTGGCCTCGTTCGCGTCGCCCTGCACGAAGAGAAAGTTCGCATGGCTGTCGTTGCCGACGAAGATGTCGAGCTTGCCGTCGCCGCTGAAGTCGAGGATCGCGAGATTTAGTCCGTAGCTCGGCTTGGCCGCGCCGATGCCGCTCGCGTCCGTGACATCCGTGAACACGCCGGTGCCGTCATTCAGAAAGAGCCGGTCGCGCTGCGCGGGGAGGCCCTTAGGACCGGACATCACTTCAAGCCCGCGGAACTTCGTCGTGGGCAGAAGGTTCGTCGCATCAAACGCGAGGTAGTTGACGACATAGAGATCGAGATCCCCGTCGCCGTCCAGATCCGCGAACGCGCACCCTGTGCCCCACTCCTGCGCGCGCTCCGGCGCGGCGATGCCGCTTGGGGCGCTGACATCTTCGAACGTTCCGTCGCCGCGATTGCGCAGCATGACGTCGGGACCGAAGCATGAAACGAATATGTCGTCCAACCCGTCGGCATTCACATCGCCGACAGCGACGCCGAAACTCCAGCGGGTCAGCGCGATGCCGCTGCTCGCGGTCACATCGACGAACCGGATGCCGTCGACCGTCGAGTCATTGCGGAAGAGCTTCGCACCTGGACCTCGCTCCGAATCCGCGAGCGTCGCGCCGTTGGGCATGAAAATATCGAGATCGCCGTCGCGGTCAAAATCGATCAGCGCGAGCCCCCCGCCTTTGACCTCGACGATCTGCGAACTCGGCAGCGTGCCGGAGGTCATGGTCGCCACGAGTCCGCTCGCTGCCGTGACATCCGTGAAGCCGATCCCGACGTCTTTGCCGCCGGCGTGATTCATCGCGAGCAGCGCGAGCGCGAGGGGAACGATCATCGGGATGGCGCCTCGGGTGTGGTCGGATCGGGCTGAGTCGGCGGCTGCGTCGGCGGTTGAGCAGGCGGTTGAGCAGGCGGTTGGGCAGGCGGCTGAGCGGGCGGTTGCGTCGGCTCCTGCGGCGCCACACCGTCAACGGGTTCCAGCGGCAGTCCGACACGCTCGCGTGCGCGCCGCTCTTCGTTGCGGGCGCTCTCGGCTTCCTTCGTCTTGCCGAGACGATCGCGCGCGCGTGCGAGTTTGGCCCACACTTCATAATGATCAGCAAAGCTCGCGAGGGCGGACATGAATTGTTCTTCGGCCTTCGCGAGATCGCCGCGGCGCAGCGAAACATCGCCTAGCCGGGCCCACGCCTTGCCGACGTCGCGCCGATGCGAGCGCGTGGTGAGTTCCATCGGAATCAGAATGTCGAGCGAAGACTGAAACAGCTTCTCCGCGTCGTCGAGTCGGTCCTCATCAAATGCGATGAGGCCGAGCCCAAAGATCGTGTCCGGCGACTTCGGCACTGCCGCAACGTGCGCCTCGAATTCCTTCTTCGCCCGCCCGACATCACCGAGGTGGTAGCTCGCCCAGCCAAGAAAGTGCGGCGCGTGGATGCGCTCCGGGAAGTCCTGCCCGGACTGCACCGCGTTTTCAATGCGCGGCCGCGCTTCCTCGTAGCGCTTGAGCCGCGTGAGCGTCAGCCCGTAGAAGAACTCCGCGCGGCCAAGCTTCGGATGCTCTTTGAGAATCTCGTTCAGCACGTTCTTGGCGAACTCATAGTCGCCGCCGGCCAGCAGCCTCTGCACGACGGTGATGCGCGGATCGTCGGGATAGCTCGACTCGATCGGCACCACCGTCTGCCCCGGCTTCGGAGCAGCGGCAGGATCTGTCGGCGATGCGGGAGTCGTCTGCTCGGGAACGACGCCGCCCCAGCTCGGAGTCACGGGTCCGGCGAGCGCCGCGGGGCATGCGGAACTCACAAGGGCCAGCGCCGCGATGAACGCATACCGAGGCTGCGGACAGGGTCGAGACGCGGAACGCGCGATGGTGGGGAGAAGCACGGCGCGAGTATAAGACGATGGAGCGATCGGTCCCCCCGCGCCTCGCAAAGGCCTCCTTCGAATTCGATCGAGCCCCCCAAGTCCACAACACCACGGCAGATAGCCAAGCGACGCCAGCTTCAGCCGCGCTGTCCGTCCGACCTTCGCCGCACCACCCCCCGAATCACGTTTGTGAGAACTTGGAGATCTCGGCTGGACAAGGTCCGCATATGCACTATCTTCTATGCACTTTGACGGGAGAATTCAGGAATACCTCGTTAGGGGGCTTCCCTCAGGTCGGACCGCTGATAACTTCAGTGCTCGGTGCGGGGGGGTACTTCGTACGGATTGGCGCGCGTGCATCGAGCTGCGATGCGCCGCGCGACTGGTGTCGGACGAAGCGTGCGTGACTGGTCTTTTCGATGCGGCTTCAAGCGTGGCAGAGCCTCATCGAACCGTGTGAAAAACTCGTTCGGTGTTCAGATCCGGTGTTCAGAGCAGCCTGCTCCACATCTCTCGCGGGGGGAGAGTTGGACCGGGCGTCCATCGTTGTTGATCGTGAAGTCGTCGCTGCCATGTCCAAGCAGTCGACCCATCCGCCAGTAGGAGGCCTTTGTGCGTCAGAGTTCTGTCTCGTCGTGTCGACCCCCAATGCGTTCCCCGCGCTCCCTCACAATTCTCGGCAGCTTCATCGCCGTTTCCATGGCCGCATCGCTTGCGTCCGCAGGCGGCATCACCCCGCAACCGAAGGCTGGCGCTCCCCTCCCCGGCCTCACGGCCGCCGAGCTCGCGCTCTTTGAAGCGGGCAAGGTGCTGTACTCGACGCCGCTCACCGTCGAACAAGGCCTCGGGCCGATTTTCAACAAGTCCGGCTGCTTCTCGTGCCACTCGAATCCGCTCGGCGGAACGGGCGCGATCTCGGTGACGCGCTTCGGCAACACGGACAAGGGCGTGTTTGATCCGCTTGAGCAGCTCGGGGGCTCTCTGCACCAAGTGGCAACGAACAGCAACACGGCGTGTGCCGAGCTCATTCCCGATGAAGAAATTTGCAATACCATAGCTATTCGTATGACCAACGGATCGCTCGCCTATGGCTTGGTCGAAGCGATTCCGGACAAGCAGATCCTCGCGAACGCCGATCCGAATGACCTTGATGGCGATGGCGTTTCCGGCCGTGCACACATGGTCGAGCCGTTCGAGTTTCCGGGCGAGCTGCACGTGGGCCGATTCGGATGGAAGGCGCAAGTCGCAACAGTCCTGACCTTCTCTGCGGATGCCGCTCAGAATGAAATGGGCCTGTCGAACCGGTTCCTCGACTTTGACAACGCGCCCAACGGCAACATGGAATTGCTCGCGATGTGCGACACCGTTTCTGATCCGGAAGACATTCAGGACTCGGAAGGTTTCGACTTCGTCGATCGCGTCACGCACTTCCAGCGGTACCTCGGTGTTCCGCCGCAGACGCCGAAGTCGGGCATGACCGGCGAAGTGATCTTCAACACGATCGGCTGCGCCAAGTGCCACGTCCCGTCGTTTACCACATCAAACGATCGCAGTCTCGAAACCGCGATCCGCAACACGACGATTCGGCCGTACTCCGACTTCCTGCTTCACAACATGGGCCAGCTGGCGGACGGCATCGTTCAGGGCGACGCCTCCGGCGAAGAGATCCGCACCCCGGCCCTCTGGGATCTCCGTGTGCGCGATCCGATGCTGCACAACGGACTCGCGGCTGGCGGAACGTTTGAAGACCGTGTCCAGCTCGCCATTCAGCTGCACGGTCCGTTCGGCGAAGGCGCAAGCACGCTGGTCGCCTTCAACGCACTGGACTCCGTCCAGAAGTCGCAGCTCTACACCTTCCTCGACTCCCTCGGCCGTCTTGAATTCGATCACGACCCCAACGGCCACATCCAGTACGTCGACTTCCTCGAGTTCAAGGCCTGCTTTGGCCAGACGGGGATCACGCCAGACATGCCGTGTGCCGTCTCAGATATCGATCAGAACGGCACGATCGACCTGACCGACTTCGCAGCCTTCGAATTGGTGTACGAGGGTGCCAACGGCGACTGCGACAACGACGGCGAGTCCGACCTGTTCGAACTCCTCATGGGGACCTTGACAGACGAGGACCTCGACGGCATCCCCGACCGTTGCGCCACCTGCGTCGGTGACTTCAATCTCAGCGGCTCCGTCGATGGCGCCGATCTGGCCGTCCTGTTGGGTGCCTGGGGCACCGACACGTTCGATCTGAACGACGACAACATTGTGAATGCTGCGGATCTCGCGATCCTGCTCGGTGCATGGGGTGTCTGCGACCCCGGCTAAGTCGTGCTCGTCGCGACGGCGAGTAATTGTCAGAAGGTTGCGGCGGCCGCGTGTGCAGCCGCCGCAACCATCTGATGTCTGATATGTTTGTGTTTGATCTGTCGATGTGGGCTTTCCGCCCACGAACCTGACAATTCCGGGCGCGTGTGCCCACATCAGCTACAGGAGATTTCGATGCGCATGACGAGAACCGTTTTCGTTCTCACCGCCGCGTTGGCCGCTACGGCGTCCTCGGCGTGGGGACAGTGGCAAACTTCGTTCGTTGATGAGACGGCTTCCCGTCTCATGATGAGCCCCGCGTTTCAGAATGACAATCTTGAGAAGGCGTACGCCGTCGGCGACTTTGATCAGGACGGCGATTCGGACATTGCGATCTTCCGCAAGTTCCCCGGTTCGATCCAGGGCGGCTTCCCGAACCTGCTGCTCATGAACGAAGGCGGCGTGCTGACTGAGCGCACGCAAGAGTACGGCACCGCGAGCGATGTCGTCGGCGACCTCGGCATGAAGGCACCGACCAACGACCGTGACGTCAAGGCCATCGATGTCAACGGCGACGGCTGGCTCGACCTCGTCACGTTCACGACGATGAGCGACCAGGTCAATGCTGTCATTGGCCAGCCCCGCGTTTACATCAATCTCGGCGACGACGCCGGCGGCGCATGGCAGGGCTTCCGGTTTGAAGACGCCCGCATTCCGGTGATGTTCTCGAAGTCGGGCAATGCCGCGAACCCGCGCGCATGCGAAGGCACGCTCGCCGATCTCACCGGTGACGGCTACCCCGACATCTTCTTCGTCGACTACGACACCCCCGAGACGAGCGGAACGGTGTGCATCGACCTGAACGGTGACGGCGACACGAGCGATGCAGGCGAGTGCCAGCTGAGCCCTGGCGAAACCGCGTCCAAGGATTACGACAACAAGTTCCTGGTGAACTGGGGCGATGATCCGAGCGGTCCGGGACCGGGCTACTTTTTCGACACCACCAACACCCGCTTCACGACGGCGCAGCTCGCATCGGCGTTCGGCAACGCCGTGGTGGCGGCCGACATGAACGGCGACGGTGCGACGGACATCGTGCGCATCAACACGCTGACCGGCGGACAGAACGTCGCGACGCTGTATGCGAAGCCCGCCGATCTCGGCAACTCATTCAGCGGCCCTGACCAGGCAACGGCCGGCAACCCGTACGCGCTCGGCGTTGGTGACCTGAACGGCGACGGCAAGCCGGATCTTGTTGTCGTCGATGACGGCAAGGACAAGTTCCTGATCAACACTGGCAACGGCGCCGACGGGTTTGCGAACTTCACCTCGTTCACGATCGCCGACTCGCTGAGCGAGTTCGGCAACGCGTGCCGCATCGCCGATCTCGACAACGACGGCAGGCTCGACGTCATGATTGCCGACGTCGACGCCGACCTTCCGCCGTTCTGCCCCAACAGCAACCGTCGCGGCCACATCTATCGCAACACCGGTCTGGCCGGTGCCGGCATGCTCGACGAGATCGGGCAGCTCATTCCGAACGCGAAGCTTGGCTCGACCTATGACTTCGCCCCGATCGACATTGACGGCGACGGCTGGCTGGACCTCGTCATCCTGCGTTGCGCAGGCATCGATGTCTGGCGCAACAATCCGCCGCTGGGCATCACCTTCGCGTACTCCGGCGGCACGCCGTCGGCGCTCGAAGTCGGCGTTCCCACCGAGTTCACGGTCGACACGTCGATCCTCGGTGGCGGAACATTCGTCGCCGGATCGCTCGACCTGAACTACCGGGTCGATGGCGGCCCGTGGGTGTCCAGCGATCTCAGCGGCGGCCCGTCGACATTCATTGCGACACTGCCGGCGCTCGACTGCGGTCAGACCGTTGACTTCTACGTCAGCGGCCAGATCTCCAACTCGCCTGTGACCTACACCGATCCGCCGACCGCGCCGTCGGCGTTCTTCTCAGCGACTCCGACGACCGGCGAAGAGCTGGCGTACACGACGATCTTTGAGAATGGCGTGGAAGGCTGGACGGTCACCAACACCGCCGTCACCGGTGGTGCATGGGTGCTCGCGATGCCCGTCGGCACGACGAACCTCGGCGTGCCCGCGCAGTCGAACGGCGACGCTCCTGGCCTCGGCAAGTTCGCGTGGGTCACCGGCAACGGCGTCCCAGGCGGCGCGGCCTCCGCGTCCGACCTCGACGGCGGACCGACGATCCTGACCTCACCATCGATCCCGGTGAACGCAGGACTGCCCGTGTCGATCGAGTACACCGCGTGGGTGTATTGCGATGACTTCCCGGCTACGCCGACCCAGGCTGATCAGCTGCACGTTCAAGTGTCGTTCAACGGCGGAGCGGACTGGACTACGGTCCGTTCGATCAGCACGACGAACAGCACGTGGATGACGTTCAGCGATTCGGTGCTGGCGACGTCGGGTGACATGAACGTTCGGTACCTCGCAAGCGACAATCCCAACAACTCGGCATTTGAGAACGGAGTCGCAGGGCAAACTGTGCGGGTAAGCGTTTGCCAAGGCAAGACGCCGTGCGCCGCCGACTTCGACGGCAGCAATGCGGTCGACGGCGCCGATCTCGCCACGCTCCTCGGTGCGTTCGGATCACTCGGCGGTCCGCAAGATCTGACAAACGACGGCAGCGTGGATGCCGCCGATCTCGCCGTCCTGCTCGGCAGCTGGGGCAATTGCCCCTGATTCTTTGATCGCCTGATTCTCTGTTCGCTGATCGCGCCGATCGAGCAGCGTTGACGCGACGCAATCTCACGACCCCTTTGCCCTTTGATGGGCAAAGGGGTCTTTTGCTTTCCCCATGAAGCACTTCCGCCGGTACGATTTTCGCGGGGGTCTGCGGCAGGCTGCAGCGAGCGCCTGATCAGAGGAAGTCGCACTGTGAGTGACATCGACGTGGACGGGATGACCGGCGGTGCCGATGCGGCCGACGATCATGGTCAAACGCGCATCGAAACGGCGCCTGCGGAGACTCCGCGTGACTCCCCGCCCCGCGAGATGCCTCGCGAGCGATCGCCGAGTTCGTCAATCGCCGACGGGCTCCTCGAAGCGCCCGATCGGCTCATCGGGCTCTTTCGGGATTTGGCGCGGGGCGAAATCGGCATTGGATCCGCGTTTGACGGATTCACGCTCGATCGCAAGATCGGCGAGGGCGGCATGGGCGTGGTCTACGAGGCCACGCAAGACAGTCCTCGCCGCCGCGTCGCAATCAAACTCATCCCCGCGCGAGGCCGGTCCCGAAGCTCACATCAGCGGCTCCGGTTCGAGACGCAGTTGCTCGCCTGTCTCGATCACCCGAACATCACGAAAGTCTTTGCCGCAGGCTGTACGGTCGACGCGAACGAACAAGAGATCCCCTACTTCGCGATGGATCTCGTTCCCGAGGCCCGCCCACTCACGACGTATGCCCGCGAGCGGCGGCTTCCGCTGCGGGCGCGGGTGGAACTGTTCGCGCTTGCCTGTCATGCCGTCGGTTACGGACATACGCGCGGCGTGATTCATCGCGACATCAAGCCGGCGAACGTGCTCGTCGGTGACGACGGGATCCCCAAGGTGATCGACTTCGGCATCGCCCGCGCGATCAGCGCGGAGTTCGCGGAGTTCGCACCGACATCGTCGTGCACGACATGGCTCGGGACCGTCGAGTACATGGCACCGGAGCAGTTCCCGAATCCCGAGGATGCCTCCGACACCCGCTCGGACGTCTACAGCCTCGGCGTCACGCTGCACGAGTTGCTCACGGGTAAGCGCCCCGCTTCGATGCGACAGCAGCACACCGAGCGCAGCCAGGCGCTCGAACTCCGCAAGCTCGCCGGAATCGACCTCGCGCGGGTGATCACAAAGGCGATGTCGCCAGTGCCTCACGACCGCTATTCCTCGGCGACGGAATTCGCCGAGGATCTGGATCGCTGGCTGCAGGGAGAGCCGGTCGCCGCTCGAACTGCGTCGATCGGTTACCTGTTGCGTCACGCGCTCCGCCGCCATCGCTGGCAGGCGTTCGTCGCACTCGCGCTGGTGTCATTGACACTGCTCGCTGTGGCGCTGCATCGCTCGACCAAGGAGACAGCGGCGGCGAGCGACGACGCGCGGTTCCAGCTGTACACCAGGCAGCTCGCCACGGCAGCGTTCGCCGTCAATCTTGCGGGGCGCGACCAGCTTCCTGCGCTCCTACGCGACCTGGCCGTCGACCCGCCAGCGTGGGAAGCACGATTGCTCGCCGCGTTCCGGAGCGGGGTGCCGTGCGACATCACGTGGGACGCACCCGTGACCGCGCTGAGCTTCGCACCGCAAGAGCGCGGCCTCCTGATCGGTGACGCGTCTGGTCGAGTCAGCCTCGTCGATCCCTTCCGACCGGATCGGCGGACGGAAATCACGAGGATCGGAGGGAAAGTAGTCCATTTCGATGTAGGCCACGACTCCTCGCGCATCTTGGCATTCAGCAGCCAAGGCCATACGACGCTCATCGATCTGGCGTCACTGCGGCCCGTACGATCCTGGGACGTCGCTGCAGCCGCAATTTCGCGCGATGGGCACCGGCTTTTCCTGCTGCCGCCGGGCATGCTCAAAGTCATTGACGTGGATACGAACGTCACGATGGATTCATTCGCTCTCGACGAGGACCGTGAGTATCACCGCTGTTTCCTTTCCCAGAGCGAAGATCGCATCCTCGCACTCGGAGTCCGAGGCCTCGCGGTGAATGTGCAGATCGAGACAACTGGATCGACGCGCGAGCTGCACGGGTTCGGCAAGATTCTTGATGCTGCATGGATCGGCCCCAACAATTATGCGTTTGTCTCGGTCAACAACGGTCCATTGCGATGCGATGACGGGGCAACAAATCGCTTTGACTCCCAGTTGGCGTATGGAACGGGAGAATTGATCGACAGTTCGGACGACGGGCGCGTCCTGGTCCTGGGCGACCCTCTGGGCCGCGTCATGACGAAAAGCTTTGGACCCGATACCTTCGAGCGCGATCGACAAACTCATCTCGGTCCGGTCACGGCGATCTGCGTATCAGCGACCGGGGAGTGGGTCGCCAGCGCCGGTGTGAACGGCCATGTTCGCGTAGCAGGCTGCGGACTATCCAACCGAGTGACGCCGGAATCCCGCCGCGCGCAGTACTCCTACTACCGCGGGCCGACTGTCCGATGACGGACAGGTCGCGGTACTCGTCAGCGAGCATGGAGCGGCCCTGCTCTGCGCGACAGACAACCTTGACGTGCTCAGGACGTGGCGAGTTCCCGCGATGCGGCCATCATCGATCGCCATGACCAGCGATGCGCGGATCGTGGCGGTCGGATGCCTGAGTGGTGCAACGTGGATCGTCGCGGAGCCCAATGCCGAAGCATCGCTGATCCGCGGTGACACGACCCCCATCGTTGGTTCGATCTTCGTCGACGAACAGGATCTCGTGACGCTGAGCGCGAGCGGATTGCTTCGACGGGTCGACCATCGGAGCGGAACCGAACGCTGGTCCGTTCAACTTGAACCATGCGGGATGGCATATCAGCGCGGATCGGAGCGCATCGTGTGTCACGACGGATCACGGATTCATGTTTCGCTCGCGGGTGCCAACGACATCGCCGTGACCGTGCAACTCGACGACGGACGCGTGCACGATCGAGTGCGCCGCCTCCCGAGTGTGCCGGATTCGATCGTGGGGTCGCGGTCGAACATCGTTGCGTGCACGTACCTTCCAGCGCGGGACGAGTGGCTCGTCGCGAACGATGCATCCAGCCTTGTCCGCCTGCAACGCGATCTCCGCGGTGACTGGTCCGTCAGCGGGGAACTGCACGGCATCCCGATCTCCTTCATGTTTCCCACGCCCGACAGCAATCGCGCGGCCTGCATTTCGCGCACTGGCTTAGGGCGCGCTCAGAAATAACATGGTCAAGATTTCCGGCGCGGGGTGATCACGTAGTTCCATTCGCCGTGGAATGGATCCGGCGTGATCCGCAGACG
>JAWXBD010000096.1:0-31586 GCA_034439815.1 Phycisphaerae bacterium | reverse complement strand
GCCCGGCTGGGCGTTGGTCGTGCGTGACATGAGGGGCGACTGTAGGCGGTGCCCGTGGATAATGGTACAAACGGAGCTGCCGGCGCTGTCAAATGCTCCTCGCTCCCGCTCATTCATTCAGCCAGCAGGCCCGGCTTGCCATCACACTGGCGTGGGTCGCGGGGTACACGAATGTCCTCACGCTTCTCGCCTGCGGCCACGTCACGTCGCATGTGAGCGGAACGACGGCGGACCTGGGCGTCAGCTTCGCGGAGCGGCGATGGGGCGTGGCGCTCTTCCTCGTCTACCTGCTCGTCACCTTCTTTTGTGGGGCGGTGATCTCCGGCATCAGCACGGAGGTAGGCCACCGGCGAGCGTGGGAGTCCATCTATGTGCTGCCGATCGCGATCGAGGCGGCGCTGCTCGCGGCGCTCGCGATCGGCATCGAAACCGCCGCGTCCGTGCCGATGGACGCGGCGAGCGGTCGAGTGCTCCTGCTGACGGGGATTGCGTCGGCGGCAATGGGCTTGCAGAACGCGACCATCACGCGGATTTCGAGCGGCGTGGTCCGGACGACGCACGTGACCGGTGTGTTGACTGACCTCGGACTTGAGTCGGTGCAGTTCGCCGAATGGCTGTTCGACAGCCGCCGGAATGTCCCGCCTGGTTCGGCGCGCGCCGTGCTGCGCAGTGCCCGCGTCCATCCGACTGCTCGGCGGCTCGTGCTGCTCGGTTCGATCCTCGGCTCATTTGCGGTGGGCGCGGGGCTGGGTGCCGTGGCGTTCCATTGGGTGCCGCAAGGCTCGATGTTTCCGCCGGTGTTCTTTCTGCTCTGGCTCATTTACGCGGATGTGCGGCAGCCGATCGCAGAGATCGAATCGTCCGACCTCGTGCTCTCGACCTCCGGACTCGGCCTGCCGGAAGCGCTCGCTGTGTTTCACGTGAAGCGCGAGAACGGAAGGGCCGGGGCGGTGCATCGGATGCCGAACCTCGTGCGCTGGGTGGAGCAGCTTCCGAGTACGACGAAGGTGATCATCTTTGATCTTGCCGAAATGCCGCTCATTCCGGACAACGCGGCGGGCGAGCTGCGTGCGGCGCTCGCGCGGCTGCGCGAGCGCGGTCAGCATCTCCTGATCAGCGGCATCAACGGCGAGGGATACGAGCAGCTGCGGAAAGCAGGAGCAGGCGATGTGCTGCACCCTGAGAACGTCTGCTCCGATCTTGAGCTGTCGATCGCGCGGGGGGTCAATTTGCTGGAAGATCTCGCAGCGATTCGCGCGTCTCATGTGCGGTGACGCGCGTGAACCCCATTGCCGTCGCGTTGCCGTTACTCATGCTTCGACTCGTCCAAGAACGACGTCGTGCGCATGATGGATGGCGTGCGCACCCGATCTCCACGGCGCAGCCAGCCCTTGCGATAAAAGTAGGAGAGCAGCACTGCGGCCACCAGCAGCATGACACCGAGGACGAGCGGGTATCCGTAGCGCCACTGCAGCTCGGGGAACACACGGAAGTTCATGCCGTACACACCGGCGATAAACGACAGCGGAATGAAGATGGTCGAGATGATGGTCAACACCCGCAGAATTTCGTTGACGCGATTGGAAGCGCTGGTCACATACAGATCGGTGAGATTCTGCGTCGCGTCGCGGTAGGCGTCGAGGACGTCAATGACGCCGCCGAGCTCATCGTGAATCTCGCGCAGCGCGAGCTGCAGCTCGGGTCCGCCCGCCGCCTCGCCGTTGTTGACGGGCATCCAGCGGCGATTCGCGTAAAACAGCGTCTCGATGGAGTCGCGCAGCGGAACGATCGCGCGGCGAAAGCCGCGAAGATCGCGTTTTGCCGCATGAATGCGATGAATCAGCGATGCGGCCGGTCGGGTGATCAGCCGCACTTCCAACTGCTCGAGCCGGTGGCCGAATCGCCCCAGCACGCGGTGATAGTCGAGGCAGATGGATTCAGCGAGCGCGTGCAGCAGGAGCGGTGTGTCACGCGTGCGGAACTCCGGTTCGTCGCGCAGACGACGCCTCGGTCCGTCGAAGCAATCGCCTGGATGGTCCTGCACCGTGATCAGCCAGTTCGGGCCGATCAGCATGTCGACCTTCTCAAAATGCATCGAGTGCGTCACATGCACGATCTCGATGATGACGTGCGTGAAGCCGGGAAACTCGCTGACGCTGGGCCGGTGGTCGCGCGCGACGAGCACATCTTCCGACAGCGGATGCACGCCGAGCACCCGGCAGAGTTCATGCACAGCCGCGCCGCGATCGGCGATCTCCATGTCGGCCCAGATGCGCCGGTCTTCACGCTTGGCCTGGGCGATCAGATCAGCGAGTGCACCGATCGTCGTGCGCCGCTCGTCGACGCCGCGCTCGTCGTAGAGAAAGACGTGGGCGATCCCGGGGGGGTCGGCGGAATCGGGCGTCGGAATCGGTGCAGACATCGTGACCGCAGTATCGCCTATACCACGAGCGTTTCGAGGGTGCCGGTCGCGGGCGTGAGGATTGCGACCGTGCAGGGCGTCGCGCGATGCAGGGCACCGGGATTGATGATGCGCACGTTGTCGACGATCGCATCCGACCGCTGATGCGTGTGGCCGTGCAGCAGGTAGTCGACGCGCTGCAGGAAGAGCCGTTCCAGTTCATCGACGAGGTGGCCGTGCGTCAGGCCGATGCGCTTGCCGCCGCACTCGACGACGCCTCCCGGATGGACGGTGTGCAAGCCGAGATCCCGGGCGTAGCGCTCGCAGGAACACGCGTCGTCGCAGTTGCCGAACACGATCGTGACATCGAGGCCCGCGAGATCGTCAAGGACACCGTCGCCCACGTCGCCCAAGTGCACGAAACGGCGGACGCCACGCTCGTGCAGCAGTTCGAGCGCCCTGCGGACTCGTCCCCGCTGACCATGGCTGTCGGAAAGAATTCCCAGCGCGTCGCAGCTCGCGTGGTCCGGCTGTTGTCCAAGGTCCGCGCGCTGCATCGATTCGAAATCCTCGGTCGTCCCCCGACCGTCCGACGTGCGATCTCGAATCGCACCGCAGACTGCTGCTGCGGAAGATACCCTGCGTGACCTATGACCCCCAAGGTTTCGTCTCCTGATTCCTCGCTGCCCGCCGGCCCCGTCACCCGATTCGCGCCCAGCCCGTCAGGTCACCTGCATGTGGGTGGAGCGAGGACCGCGCTCTTCTGCTGGGCGTTCGCGAACGGGCGAAACGGCACGTTTCTGCTGCGAATCGAAGACACAGATCAGAAACGGTCCAGCGATGCGGCGAGCATCGGATTTCTGAACGACCTCGACTGGCTCGGCATTCATTGGAACGAGGGTCCGGCATTCACCCGACCGGACGGCACCGCACTCGGCGGAGGTGCGCACGGTCCGTACTTTCAGTCCGAGCGCGCCGACACGTACAACCGGTACATCGAGCAGCTCATCCGCGACGGTCATGCTTATCACGCATTCGACACGCCCGAGGAGCTGGACGCGAAACGCAAGGCATCGCTCGCGACGAAGACGCCGTATCGCTATGACCGCGCCGCGCTGCAGCTTTCGCCTGCGGAAGTCGATGCCCACCTGCGCGCCGGCACGCCTGCTGTCGTGCGCTGCCGAGTGCCTGCGGGTCCGATTGTCATTAAGGACGAAATTCTCGGCGAAGCGACGATCCCCGCAGGCGAGGTCGACGACTTCGTCATTCGCAAAGTCGATGGGTTTCCCACGTACCACTTCGCGGTCGTTGTCGATGACGAGCTGATGGGTGTGACGCACGTGCTCCGCGCGCAGGAGCATTTCACGAACACCGCCAAGCACATGGTGCTGCAGGATGCGCTGGGATTTCGCCGGCCGACGTATGCGCATCTGCCGCTCATTTTCAATCCCGACGGCAGCAAGATGAGCAAGCGCGACAAGGACAAGACGCTGCGGGCCGCGGTGCAGCAGAAAGGTCTCACCGAGCCGCCGGCCGATCTCGGCGGCGCGATCACGGCGGAAGCCTGGAAGGCATGGTTCGGTGACAAGAACAAGCAGCTGGATTTCGATATCGCAGCGAAGCTTGCGGCGATTCTCGATGTCACACTGCCCGAGATCAACGTGGATGACTTCCGCCGGTCAGGCTACCTGCCGTCGGTGGTGTGCAATTTTCTGGCGCTCAACGGCTGGTCCCCCGGAGAGAACATCGAGAAGTTCGATCTTGAGTTCCTGAAAGCGCGATTCGATCTCTCGCGCGTGCAGAAGACGCCGGCGAAGTTTGATCGCGTCAAGCTGCTGTCGTTCAACTGTGATGCCATCACGTCGATGGCCCGCGAGGAGTTTCTGCGGCTGTCGATCGCGCACGGCGAGCAGTTTCATCCGGCGTTTCTGAAGAAGCTCACGCGCGAGCAGTTCGCGATGCTGGCCGGGGCGAGCCACGAGCGCAGCAAGACGCTCGACGAGCTGTTCCGCAACAACCGCTGGGTGACCGCCGCGGATGGCGCGCTGACGTGGGACGATTCAAAGAACGTGCGCAAGGCGATGCTCGAAGGAACACCGCCCGGGATCGAGCGGCTGCGTGGGCTGCAGCCGACCCTGACCGCGCTGGCAGACTGGTCGCCGGCAGCGCTTGAAGCTGCCGTGAAGCTCTTCGCCGACGCGAACACCGGCGGCAACCTCGGCATGGCGGCCCAGCCGCTGCGCGTCGCCGTGACGGGCGGGACGGTCAGCCCGCCGATCTTCGACACGCTCGCCATTCTCGGAAAGGAAAGTTCGCTGGTGCGCATCAGCCGCTGCCTTGCGCACTTCGGCAGCTGATTCGCGGACGGGGCGACGGGACACGCGCTTGCCCCCTCTAGCAAGTCCGGCTATTCTCTCGCTTCAGTTCAGACCCGTTGGGCCATTGGCGCAGTTGGCTAGCGCGCTTGCATGACACGCAAGAGGTCACTGGTTCAAGTCCAGTATGGCTCACTTCGCAAGCCACCCCCGCAGGGGGGTGGCTTGCTGCGTTCTTGTCGTAGCGATCCGTAGCGAACTCGTTTTGGCGCTCCGTAGCGCCCTCCGGGCGCACCCTCGCTCGGGCGGGGCGCGGGCTGACTTCCTGTAGGCTTCCGTGGTGCGTTGCCACTGACTCCGAGGATCGAATCGAATCATGACCGCTGTCAAAAAGGTGCTGGTTGCCGTCGACTTTTCCTCGTGCTCGCGCGACGCTTTGCGCGAGGGCGCGCGGATCGCGGCGTTGGAGGGGGCGTCACTCTCCGCCGTCCATGTCGTGCGCGTGCCTGTGATGACGCCGATGCCCGAGTTTGGGTTCATGCCGGAAGTGCAGATCGAAGGGGCGCTGGAGCGCGCCCACGAGACGTGGCGGCGCGTGGCGCAGGAGACGGGACTCGACCCGTCTGTTCGCTGCTCCTTCGAAGTCGGTCGCCCGCAGCAGGGGATCCTGGATGCGGTGAGCACGCAGCGCCCGAATCTGCTGATCGTCGGCGCGCATGGAAGCACGGACGCCTGGCGGCACATCGGCTTCGTCGCCGTCAGCTGCATTCAGCACTGCGCGTCGCCCGTGCTCGTGGTGCGCCAAGGGCATGCCGGTCCCTTTCGCAAAGTGCTGGCGTGCGTCGACCTCTCCGAGACCGCGCGCCGCGCGCTCGACGAAGCGATCCGCGTGGCGGTTCGTGACGGCGCGGCACTCGACGTCCTTCACCTGTTCGCGGATCCATGGGACGGCCGGAAACCGCCGGCTGCCATGCAGAAGAACGTGCCTGACTTCCGTGAGCGCTACCGCGCCGCCGTTGAAGAACGGGTCCGCGAGTTTCTCGCGCCAGTTGCTGTCGAGCTCCAAGCGTTGAAGGCCCAACTGCGCGTCGAGATGGCACCCGATCACGGCTTCGCGATTGTCACGGACGTCCGCGAAAGGGGCTTCGATCTCGTAACAATCGGCACGCGATCGAAATGGAATGCCCGCGACTTTTTCCTCGGCTCAACAGCCGAGCGCGTCGTGCGCGGCAGTCCCTGCTCCGTGCTCGCGGTCAAACCGCCCGGATTCGAGCAGCCCTGAACGTACGCCGCGCATCGGGTCCGAACGGTCCCCCGCCGTCAGCGCACGATCCGGCGTCGCACGACCGCCCCGATGAGGAGGCCGGCGGCTGCCAGCGCGATCGGCAGCGGCACGGGCACCACGGTCAGCTGTCCCGCGACCTTGTCCGATCCACCGTTCTCGAAGCCGCGGAAACGAACGGCAAACTCCGGCGAACCGTCGTTCTGGGACCAGAATGACATCGCATCGATATTGGCGAGGAGACTGGCTGCTGCACCGACCGTGAAGACGTACGTACCGGTCTCACCGACTGCGAGACCCTGCGACGGGCTACCGCCACCGGTCCCTGAGCCCGAGGTGGACGCGCCGACCATGTAGTCGTTCCACGGAGATGCTCCGATGTCGGAGCCCGGGTTCGCGCCTCCGCCGATCAGTCCGAAGTTCTCGGCTGGCGCTGCAGTGCTTTGGAGACCGTACGTCGGCGGGTCCCGATCGCGCGGCGAGCAGTGCGCTCAGGACGCAAAGGAAGGCGAGTGTCGCGACGAATCGGCGGTGCATGCGGTCCGCGATCGATGGGGAATCGCTCAAGACGGAACCCTCATGATGGAATAGAGTACATTCCGCCGTCCATTGAAAGAGTACGGACGATCGGCGTAATGAACGCGGGTCGCACATCCGGAGCCGTCATGACGAACAATCTGCAACTTTCCCCCGTGGCCGGTCGTGAGCGCATTGTCGCGATGGACGTGATCAGGGGATTCGCGCTCCTCGGCATACTCGTCGTCAACATGCTCTTTTTCGGTTACACGCTGCCCGTGGCGCTCCACGACACGACGCTGCAGTATGCGCCGATGTCCGAGCGGGTGATGGCATGGGTCGTCGGAACCGTTTTTGCCGGGAAGTTCGTCAGCACGTTTTCGTTTCTGTTCGGCGCGGGCCTGTATCTGCAGATGACGCGGCTCGACGCTGCCCGCAGCGCGGCCGCTGCCACCGGTGCTCGCGCCCGATCGACAACGCTCCTCGCGCTGCGGCGGCTGTTCATCCTCGCGTGCTTCGGGCTCGTCCATGCCATCGTCATCTGGTACGGCGACATCCTGTTCATCTACGCGATGGTCGGGCTGCTGCTCATCCCGCTGCGGTTTCTCAGCACGAAGGCATTGGCGATCGTCGCCGCCTGTCTGCTCTCACTTTCAGTGCTCTGCATGGGCGGCATGGGGCTGCTGGGCGGGCTCGCGCCGCCACCATCGAAGACGGAAACTGCCGCCGAGCTGACGTCGCGGCAGGCAATTCTCGAAGCATCGGCGGACGAACCACGGACGTTCGATCGCCTCGTGGAACTCGGCAACCAGCCGACGCCCTGGTCGGTGGTCGAGCCGCGCTGGTGTGCGTTTGAAACAGCGGTCTTGCGCGAAGGTCCCGTCGGGGTCGCGATGACACTGCGCGCCTTGCAGTGGGGCTCGGTCCTCATTGTCATGTTCTTTTTCTATGGACCGCACATGCTCGGGATGTTCGTCCTGGGAATGGCCGTCGCATCAGTCGGACTGCTCCGCCCCAGCGCGGCGGCACTTCAGCGGCGCGTGGCGCTCGTCTGTGTGCCGCTTGGGCTGCTGCTCTCTGCTGTCCTGCCGACGATGCAATTCACAACACCACACCTGACGACAGGCATGCTCCTTCCAGGCTCGCTGGCGAACGAGATCGGCACTGTGCTGCTCGCCATCGGCTACATCAGCGGCATGGCGTGGTTCAGCAATTCGATCGGCGGGCCCGTGGCGTCCTTTCTTGCTGCAGGCGGGCGCATGGCGTTCACCGTCTACCTCAGCATGAGCCTGCTGATGACAGGGCTCATGTACTGGTGGGGCCTCGGACATTTCGGCGAGTTCTCGCGGGTGGAACTCTTCATCATCGCCATCGTGACGTGGTTCGCATTGCTGCTGCTGGCGAGTCTCTGGCTGCGCGTCTTTCGCATGGGACCGTTGGAGTGGGTGTGGCGCGCCGGCGCGTACCTGCAGCTGCCGGCAATGCGACGAACCTCTGCACCAGATGCCGGGGGCGAGTAGATGCCGACGCTCCTGCGCGCGAGCGATGCCCGGCGCGTGCCATGGAAGAACGGCCGCGGCACAACGCTTGAGCTTGCGAGCGATACGCCGAGCGCCGATGAGGCGTGGACATGGCGGCTGTCGATCGCGGATGTGGCTGAGAGCGGGCCGTTCTCGCGCTTTCCGGAGTGCGAGCGATTCATCCTCTGCCTTGATGGCCAGGGAATGGAACTCGCCGCAGGAAGCAGTCCCCGCGTGCGCGTGCCGCACATCGGCGACGCACTGCGCTTCTCGGGTGATCTCCAGACGCACGGCGAGCTCGTGGGCAGTCCGGTCCGTGATGCCAATCTGATCGTGATGCGAGCGCGGTGGAATGCGACGCTCTCGCGCACGGGGAGCGGGGAGGTCCCGCTCGAGCGAGCGGACATCGCGCTCGTGCATGTGCTCGCGGGACGCGCTGTTGCCAGAGTGGGCGGCGTCGAGCTGCCGATCGACAGCGGCGAGACCCTCATCGTCCGTGACGAAAATGGCCGTCTCAGCGTTGATGGCGACGTGCTGATCGCGCGGTTGACAGCGGTAGCCCATGCTACGGCGGCAGCGGCGTCGCGGCTGCCTTGAGCAGCAGCTGCAGATCCGCTTCGGTATACGTACCGAGCAGCACCGTGCGGATGACACCATTGCCGTCGATGACGAACAGCGTCGGTTTCGCGGAGACCTGCGAGAACGGTTCCGGCATCGCCTGCTCGCCGATTGCAACAGGGTGCTCGGTGGCTGTCGACGCGACGAACTGTGCTGCAGCCTGCTCGTTCGCCTGTGATCCCCAGCTGATTGCATGGACCGAAGGCGTGCGCGCCGCGAAGGCCGCGAGCGCTTTGGTCGCACTCGGCGAATGTATTCCCTTCGTGCTGAAGCAGTCGAGAAAGACGATTGTTCCCCGCAAGGCATCACTCGTGTGTGCCGCGCCGCTGCGATCCGTCAGCGTCCACTGGCCGGCCGCTTTGCCTTCCCAGCTCCGCGCCTGCTCAAGCGCCGACGGCTGCAGCCGGATCATCATCAGCATGGATGCGAGCACGATTGCAGCGGCCGCGGAGAGCACGCCGCCAAGCGCCGAGAAAGCGATGCCCATGAACGCAACCGCGCGCGATCCTGCGCGGAACCGCAGGTGCGAGACACCGGCATGCATTCCTATCGCTGCAGGAATGCCTCCGATCACGAACGGCGCGAGGATCACCGCGCAGACGCCGGCGATCAGGCTGGTGCGCGCAAACCGGCTGTCGCGCATCGTCGCGTCGTCCTGGGCGTGCAGCTCGGCGGGAACATCAGGGAGATCGACGTGCATCGTCCTTCACGCAGTCTGGCTCGGCCGGCTCAAACAGGAACCACTTGCGGCGCATCTTCTTCGCGTAGCTCAGTCCGAGATCGGTGAGGCCGATCTTCTTGACGTAGTCGATCGCCTCGGCGGGATCGTCGGTGATGATGAAGCGGTTCATGTCGAATGTGTCGATCGTTCCCTCGTGCACCATGCGCTCACGGAGAAAATTGATCATCGGTTCCCAGAATTCGCATCCCATCAAGACGACAGGAAAGTCCTTGATCTTGTCGGTCTGAATCAGCGTCAACGTCTCGAACAGTTCATCCATCGTGCCAAAGCCGCCCGGCAGCACGATGAACCCGTACGAGTACTTGACCAGCATCATCTTCCGCACAAAAAAGTAGCGAAACTCCACGCATCGATCGAGATATGGATTCGGCTGCTGCTCGAACGGCAGAATGATGTTGCAGCCGATGCTGAAACCGCCGCCTTCCTTTGCGCCGCGGTTCGCAGCTTCCATCACGCCTGGTCCGCCGCCGGTCATGGTCGTGAAGCCTTCGCGCGCGAGCAGGCGACCGACGCCGCGCGCCAGCTCGTACCAGCGGTGACCTTCTTTGAATCGCGCGGAGCCAAAGACAGTGACGCACGGTCCGACAAAGTGCAGCCCGCGGAAGCCGCGGATGCATTCAAGAAAAATCCGAATCGCCCGAAGCAGTTCGACACCACGAGGCTGCGGCCCTTGGAGAAACTTGTTTTCCGGTACGTCGGAGGGAGTTTGAGCGACTTGTGGTGTGGGGAGTGCGGTCATGCGGAAGTCGTCGGATCCCGATGGTGACCCGATCCGGGGCCAGATCCTGGGCCAGATCCTGGGCCAGATCCGGGGCCAGATCCGGGGCCAGATCCGTGGCCAGATCGGGACGTCCTGGACTTCCGGCTGGTCTTGTCACGCGCCCATCGCAGCACTTTGCGGACTTTGCTTGGGAGTTTGCGGTCCGCCGCGTTGATCCAGCCTCGGCAGGTTTCGCTCACGCGGGCAAAGCAGACGAGTGCTCCGATCCAAAATGGAATCCCGGTCATCACCGGGATCACCCATCCCACAATACCGAGAAGTGCGAGGGCAACGCCAGCGACGATCAGCCAGACGCGCTTGGCAGCGCTCAGCTGATCGGTGTCGGCGGCGATCAGGTCCCCGTCGAGACCATCATCATCGAATTCCTGCGGCGGATCTTCGACCGGCTCAGAGACAGCGGCGTGTGTCGCAAGCAGGTCGGCATGCGGCAGATCTGCAGGCGGCACATCGGGCTCGTCATGATTGGCGGCGCTGGTGGACATCAAACGGACTCGCTCTTTGGGATTCAGCCGCGGCGCCGTTCGCAGGTGTGCACTCGAGTCTGTGGGCCGACGCATCAGGACTCAAGCCTGGCCGTCACCCGCATCAGGCCCCACACCGGCCGGGCGCGGAACCGTCGGGCGTCCGTGACGCGAAAGCCGGCATTGGCGAGCATCCGTTGCTGCGCATCCATGGAGATGATGCGCCGGCGCAATCGCTGCGTCAGAAGCAGTCCCCACGCGAACAACCGCATGGGGACGAAGTCACGGCACCAATCCACGATCACGAGCGAGCCTCCCGGCCGCAAGACGCGCCGACACTCCGAAAGTGCAGCCGGGCCGTGTCGGATGAGATGGAAGGCGTTCGCAACCACGACAGCGTCGAACGAGCGCGACGCGGCGGGAATCTGATCGGCGCGCCCGTGAATGAACCGGACGCAGCCCTGCTCGGACAGATGGCTTCGGGCCTTTTGCAGCATGTCCTCCGAGAAGTCGACGCCGGTGACATGGACGGCGGGATCGCTCCGGGTCAATCGCTGCACCAGCAGGCCGGTGCCGCACCCGAGGTCGAGAATGTGCCTGGGCAGCGGTGTGCCGAGCGCCTCGACTGCTTCCTGCAGCGTCCGCTCGGAATAGCTCGCAAACGCACCGTCATACGAAGGCGCCCACTGTCGGTAGCGCTCGCGGAGGAGCGCATCCTGAACATGCTCGTTGGAAAGCGATCCCACCGCTTCCGACCGGGCGGACATCGATGGCGTTGCGTCGGGTGTCGTCACGGATGCGGGTCCAGAAGGACGACTGACGGAGCGGCACGCGCAGCGCCGTCAAGACATCGAACGGAGGCGGATGCTACGAGACGCGTGCTTCGGTGCGAAGTCGATTGGTTAAGGTAGTTGCGGCAAATACGCAATCGCGTCGCACAGTGCGCCGGACAAGGCCAATGCAACGCGACCAAAGAACGCGACCAAAAAGAAGCGCGACTGGATGGGCTCGAACCATCAACCTTCGGTTTCGTAGACCGATGCTCTATCCAATTGAGCTACAGTCGCAGCACGCCGGGCGGCGAGGGGCGGAAGGATAGCACAAGATCCAGCCGCGCGCAACGAGACGGCCGCGGGGAATTGCTCTGTCAACCCGCGGGTGCATCGAGCCAGCGACGCACGCCGTGCAGGTTCATCCGCCAGAACGCCGGTCCGAGGAACGAGCGCAGCCGGGTTTCGTCGACCCCGGCAGTGCGGGCCTCCTGCCAGAGCCATGCCCCATAGCGGCGTTCCGCCTCCTCGGTTTCGATGCCCGACTCGATGAGGTCCTGCATCACCGCCACTTCGTCGTCGAGTCGCCGTCGGGCCGCCTGCAGGTGGCCGATCGGATCGGTGACGCGGCCGCCGTGGGTGAGCCACAGTTCACGATCCTCACGCACACGGATGACATCCGACAGACGATCAAGCGACCTCCGCCACGCCTGATGATCGAACTCCGGCGGCGGCGTCGGCACGGAAATGAACCGAGACTGCGGAACGATCATTGCCGCCACATCACCGGCAAACGTCACGTGACGGCTTGGCCGTGATGCATCCTCGATCGACCATGCGTGATGATGGCGGGCATGACCTGGCGACGCGAGCGCCGTGGCTCGAATGCCCTCGCGCTCGATGACCGCACCATCGTCGACGCCATGTACGCGCGCGGGCGAACAGGCCAGCGGTTCGCCGTACCACCGGTCGAATGCGGGCCCATGCACACGGCGCGAGCTGGCGATCAGTTTCGCCGGGTCAATGAGATGCTTCACGCCGAACGGATGCACGTAGATGTCGCATCCGTCGCGGCTCAAGTGGCCCGCAGCGCCAGCATGATCGAGATGAATGTGCGTCAGAAAGAGCGCAGCGGGCGCGGCGATCCCTTGCATGAGCCGATGCACACACGCCATCGGTCCGCACTCGATGAGCACGGGCCGCGTCGCCGGGTTCGAGCTGCGGATTGCAAACGCCGACGCCGCGCCTTCGAGGCCGAGGTACGCGAGTTCGATGGCGTCGATTCTCACATCGGAATCGTCAGGGAGCATCGGGCGTCACCGCGGCGACCGGTCGCGGCGCGGGCTGGTCCAGCTCCGTGGTCTGATCAACCGTCGTGATCGCGACACCGCGTGTCGAGCGGTTCGCAGCGTCGAGCACTCGACCCAGGAAAAGCGGCACGATGACGAGACCGCCGGCCATGGTGACCGACGCAACACGCGGCCAGATGCTCGGCGTCGAGACGACCGTCGCACTGCGCGCGTTGGTCTGCGAGACCAGCGGTTCGCTGAGGAGCCGGAGGTAGTAGTAGACGCTGATGCCGCTGTTGACCGCGGCGATGACGACGAGCGGTGTCTGGCCCGCCTGGATGCCGGCGGAGAACACGTACAGCTTGCCCCAGAAACCAAGGAGCGGCGGCAGTCCGATGAGCGACCCCGCACCGATCGCAAGCACCCATGCCAGCGCCGGATGGCGCTGCCGCAGTCCGGCGATGTCGTCGAGCGTTTCCACCTCTTCACCGTTGCGCTCGAGGCTCGCGAGCGGACCGAATGTCGCGATGTTCATCAGCGCATAGGCGAGGAGGTAGAAGAGCGTCGCGTTGATGCCGCTGATGCCGCTTGGGCCGCCTGGCCCGGCGATCAGGCCGATCAGCATGTAGCCGGAGTGGGCGATCGACGAGTACGCGAGCATGCGCTTCACAGACTTCTGCAGGAGCGCGCCGATATTTCCGAGCGTCATCGTCAACACTGCGATCATCCACAGCAGCGCGGTGATCGGGCGCGGAAGGCCGTTCCCGATCGCCACCAGCTCGCCGTCAATGGCGACCCTGTGGCCTGACCAGCCGACGGCGGTCAAGACGAGAATCAGCGCGAGAAAGCCGGCGATCTTCGGCACAAAGGCGAGGAACGCAGCGAGCGACGTCGCGGCGCCCTCGTAGACATCCGGCGCGTAGAAGTGCATCGGCGCCGCTGAAATCTTGTAGCAGAGTCCGATGATGATCAGGACGAGACCGACGAGCGCGAGCGTTGCCACTCCCTCACCGGCGGCCTGGCCCGCGAGCACATCCTGGATGGCGAGAAGCTGCAGTGTTCCGGTTGATCCGTACAGCAGCGCGATGCCGTAAAGGATGATCGCGGAACTCATCGCGCCGAGGAAGAAATACTTCATCGCGGCTTCCTGCGCTTTGCGCGATCCGCGGCTCGTTGCGACCATGATGTAGGTCGGCAGCGAGACGAGCTCAATCGCGAGGAAGAGCCAGATGAAGTCCGGCGCGTTGCAGATCAGGCACGCGCCGGCAACTGAGAGCAGCAGAAACGCGTGGTACTCGCCGCGCATGACGCGGATGGCGTCGAACGCCGCGCGGCCGTGCGCAAACGCAAGCTCGAGCCGCCGATCGACCAGACCAACGCTCAGCATGACGAGGCCGATCGCGACGAGGAGAATCAGCGGCTTCGCGTACATGCCGACTGCCGGGAGCAGGAGCCCCGCGCTTGCGAGTCGCACATCCGTCGTGACGACCGGCACGAGACAGCACGCTGCGAGCAGCAGGCCGATCGTGACCGCGGGGACCGAATCCCGCCAGACTTTGCCGCGGGCGAGTCCGAGCACGGTCACCAGGATCGCACCGACAACCAGGAGGATCTCAGGCAGGATAAGTGCGAGCTTCGACGTCATGGAGCGATCACCAAAGGGGAGCCCAGAGCACCCGAGCTCGCAGGAGCGGTTCCGGTTCCAGTTGCAGTTGCAGTTCCAGTTGCAGGCAGCAGGGCAGTCGTCGCGTTCAGCTGCGCGTCGGCAGCGAGGTCCGCGAGATGATCACGCACCGCCTCGGGATAACCGGCGATCGTCTCACGCGCCGATGGCGCGATCACGTCAAGCAGCGGCCACGGCTGCAGGCCGATGAAGACGCACAGAAGCGCGATGGGCGTCAGGATGCAGATCTCGCGGACGTTCAGGTCGGGCGGCAGCGGATACTCCTGATCGTGACCCGCGGCATGCGGGCTGTCGTGTGCGAGTCCAGCATGGGTTGCGCCCGCGCCGCCCGTGTGGGCTCCCGCATGTGTCTCGTGCATCGAATGGACGCCGCCGCGCGCGGGCACCGTTGCGTCCCCGTGGTGCGCGTGGCCGTGCGGCTCCTTAAGCGGTCCCCAGACAAGCTTGCCGACCATGAACAGCATGTAGAGCGCGCCGAGGATCACGCTGCCGATGCCGGCGATCAGCATCCAGCGCGGTCCCATCATGCCGGGATACTCAAGTTCGGCGAGCGGCTGCGCCATGAACGCGCCGAGCAGGCACATGACTTCACTGACGAAGCCGTTGAGTCCGGGCAGACCGACACTCGTCATCGTGAAGAAGATCATGAAGAACGCCCAGATCGGCATGCGCCGGGCGAGTCCGCCGATCTTGTCCATGTCCTTCGTGTGGTAGCGCTCGTACATCATGCCGATGCAGAGGAAGAGCGCGCCGGTCGAAAGCCCGTGATTGATCATGTACATGACCGAGCCGGTGACGCCCGTGGGATTGAGAGCGAACAGCCCGATCATCGCGACGCCCATGTGGCTGACGGACGAGTACGCGACGAGTTTCTTCACATCGCGCTGTGCGACACACACGAGGGAAATCGCCACGATCGCGATCACGGCCAGCATGCAGATGAACACTGTGCTCGCGACAGCGGCATCAGGCGCCATCGGCAGCGCGATGCGGTAAATGCCATACGTGCCGAGCTTGAGCAGCGTGCCGGCGAGGATCACCGAGCCGCCCGTCGGGGCCTGATCGTGGGCAAGCGGAAGCCAGGAGTGCAGCGGGAAAAGCGGCACCTTGGCGCAGAATCCGATCATGAGCGCCGTGAACACCCAGAACCGCTGCTCCTTCGAGAGCGACTCGCGGGCGAACTGCTGCAGGTCGACGAGCGCGAAGCTCCACTCGTTGCCCGCATCGGCGCGCATCGCTGCGACGTAGATCAGGCCCGCGAGCGTGATGACGCTGGCGACGAACGTGAACACGAAGAACTTGATCGCGGCGTAGCGCCGGTTGTCACCGCCGAAGACGGCGATGAGGAACAGCATCGGCACGATCGTGAACTCGTAGCCGATATAGAACGCGATGACATCGCGGGCCATGAACGCGAGCAGCATGGCGCTCAGCAGGATCTGGAACCAGCCGAAGAATTCGCGCTCGCGTGTCCGCACGGAGGTGTACGAGCCGAGAATCGCCAGCGGCGTCAGAAACGTCGTGAGGAGAATGAGCAGCAGTGACACGCTGTCGACGCCAAGCGTGAATGTCACACCGAGTCCGACGGCTGAACTGCCGTCGCTGAGCGTGCCGTCAGCATTGCCCGGCCAGAACGCGCCGGTGGTCCACGCAGGAAATTCCCAGGCCAGAAGAACGGAGAGTCCAAAGACGACGAGCGAACTCGCGAATCCGATGTGCTTGGCGATGGTGCGCGGAGCGAAGGCGCCGGCTGCCGCGCCCGCGAGCGGAATCAGCAGCATCGCGGCCATGATCTGTGTTGCGGTCATCACGCGCCTCCCCTCTTCATCCACACCCATACAATCCAGGCGAGGATCAAGCCGAGGCCGCCGGCCATGGTGACGGCGTAGCCCTGCAGCAGCCCGTTGTACAGCGGTTGAAAGAGCCGTCCCATCGCGATGGGCATGCGGGCGACACCGTTCACGATGCCGCCATCGAGCACGAGTGCGTCGACACGTGCGAGCAACCACGCGAGACCGCGGACCGGATAGCGGAAGATGCCGTCGTACAGCTCATCGACGTACCACTTGTTCTCAAGCGCCTTCGGAAGCCAGCTCGTGAGCGGCGACGCGAGCAGTCGTTGCTTCAGCACATCGGCGGCCTTGCGGTTGAGCAGATGAAAGTACGCGCTGGAACCGATGCCGACGATGGCGATCGCGAACGAGATCAGCAGCAGTGCCGTGTGCGCATCCATGCCGAGCAGTTCGTGATGCGCGGCGGCCTGACCTGTGGCCTGACCTGTG
Organism: Phycisphaerae bacterium; assembly: GCA_034439815.1. GTDB lineage: Bacteria > Planctomycetota > Phycisphaerae > Phycisphaerales > SM1A02 > JAEUIT01. The sequence continues at coordinate 14,925 of JAWXBD010000096.1, read as the reverse complement.
GCATGACCGACGGCGGCAGGAATGCTCGGCACGCCGTTCACCGCGGAGGAGTCGGCGATCATCGACGAGACCCACGTGCTTCCGTCAGCAGCTTTGAGATAGCTCGGCAGCGCCGCGAGAATTGCACCGAGCGCCAAGATCAGGAGCACACCGTTGATCGCCAGCCGTGGAGGGTGCGGGTGGAAGTGGCCCGCGTGCGCGGTGGGCTGCGGGTCGACAGCCCCGTGGCTGGCGCTCGCCAGCCCGCCGTGGCCATCATCATCCGCATGAGCATGATCATGACCATGATCATCATCGCCCGGCACATACGCGACGGGTCCCGCGCAGACACGGAACCACACGCGGAATGTGTAGTACGCCGTGAGCGCGGCCGTGAACAGGCCGAGCCAGCCGAGGAACGGGACGCCGTACTCGTGATCGGTGAGCGCCACGAGCAGAATCTCGTCCTTCGAAAAGAAGCCGGAGCTGAACGGCACTGCGGCAAGGCACAGGCAGCCGACGAGCATCGTCCACGCTATGACCTTGAAGCCGGGAATGTGGCGGATACCGGAGATCTTGCGGATGTCGAGCTGACCCGCGAAGCCGTGCATCACGGCGCCGCTCGCGAGGAAGAGCAGGGCCTTGAAGAACGCATGCGTGAACACGTGATACGCGGCGCCGTACGTCGTCCCGACGCCGAGCCCGAGGAACATGAAGCCAAGCTGCGATACCGTCGAGTACGCGAACACGCGTTTCATGTCGTACTGCAGCATGCCGATCGTTGCGGCGACGAACGCAGTCGTGCCGCCGATCCACGCGACGGTGTTCAACGCGTCGGGATGCAGGAAGAAGAGCGGATAGCAGCGTGCGATCAGGTACACGCCGGCGGTCACCATCGTCGCCGCGTGAATGAGCGCGGACACCGGCGTCGGACCTTCCATCGCGTCAGGGAGCCAGGTGAAAAGCGGGATCTGCGCCGACTTGCCGAAAGCGCCCAGCATGAGGAAGAACGGAATCAGCATCGCGCCTGAATCGAGGACGTACTGGCCATCCTTCATCGTCTCGAAGATCGTCGCGTAATCGAGCGCTCCGAATGTGCGCCACGTGAGGTAGATCCCGATCAGGAGACCGAGATCACCGACGCGGTTCATGATGAACGCTTTTTTCGCCGCCGCGACCGCCGTGGGCTTGCCGTAGTAGTAGCCGATCAGCAGGTAGCTCGCGACGCCGACGCCTTCCCATCCGAGGTAGAGCAGGAAGAGATTGCTGCCCATGACGAGGCAGCCCATCGCAAGGAGGAAGATGCTGACCGCGCCGAAGAACCGCGCGTAATCGCCGCCGACGTCGCTCTCCATGTACTCGCTCGCGAAGATCGCGATGAGCGTTCCGAGGCCGGTGACGAACAGCATCCAGAAGAGCGTCAGGCCGTCGACATGCAGCCCGATGTCGGCGATGAGGCTCTGTCCAGGCCCGGTGCCCCACGAGAGTCTGATCCATTCAAAGAGATGGATCGTGACCGGTCCCTCGTAACTCTGATAGAGCAGGAGCGTCGTGACGAACGCGCCGCCCAGCGCGACGATCGTCACGATCGCGGGGAGCTTGTTGCGGATCCGCAGGAACCCCAGCAGGAGGCAGAGCACCGCGGCGATCGCGGGCAAGCCGAGAATCCAGCCGGCCCACGAGAGATCGGGTGCGGGGTCCGGAATGGTCTTGGCCAGCATCTCAAGCTGGGCTGGAGTCAAACCGCTTGCGTGCATGGCTGAAGCGATCGTCACTTGACATCCTCCCGCAGCTCGGACCAGGCTTCGCTCGAGAGCGTTTCCCGCTTTCGATAGAGCAGGACGACAAGACCAAGCGCGAGTGCCGCTTCAGCCGCGGCCACCGTGAGAATGAAGATCACGAACACCTGTCCTGAAACATCCATGTGCATGCGGCCGAATCCGACGAATGCGAGCGCTGCCGCCTGCAGCATCAGTTCCGTGCAGAGAAACATCATGATCATGTTGCGCCGCGTGAGGAATCCGACGAGACCGATCGCGAACAGCAGGACGCTCACGAGCAGCGTGATGGCAAGCGTCTTTGGATCCGGCGGCGCGATCCAGGTCGAGGGGCCCCCGACTGTCGCGATGTTGACGAAGAGCTGATGAACACCGGCGCTGGTCATGCCCGGCCTCCCCGCGACATGTCCGGATCGTCGAGCGACATGCGCCGCATGCCGGCGGCGTCGCGACGTTCATCTTCACCGAGCTCCGCCTGCTTCCGCGCGAGCACCACCGCGCCGAACATCGCCATCAGCAGGATGACGCTCGCGAGTTCGAGGCTGGCGGGATAGCTGTTGACGAGCGCCAGGCCGACGAGCTGCGTGTTCGTCGGCATTGCGGACGCGGGCAGCTCAACGTCCCGCGGCTGCGAGCTTCCGTTGTCGCCGGCCACCATCACGCGGACCGTGGCTCTGCCGTCCGCTGTGACGTCAAGCAGCCGGCCGCCGTCGCCGCGCTGGATCGCCTGAGTCGCCGGTTCGATCCGCCGCACCTCGCGCTCGATCCTCTTGGGCATCAGCTCGAGCGCGGTCCACTGCGCACGCGCGGCGTCGGCGAGCTGTGCCGATGATGCTTCGGCGCGGAGTTCGGGCGACTGGACAAAGAGCGCATCCGAGAGCGTGGCCAGCATGATGAAGCCGACCGCCAGCGCCGGCACCGGCTCGCGCGGCAGCCGGTCGTACTGCGTGCCGCCTTCGACATCGCCGCCGGACGGCGTCTGCTGGGCGAGCATGAGCACGAACATGTACGTGATGAGGATGGCGCCGGCATAGACGATGATCAGCGCGAAGGCCATGAACTCGGCGTGCAGCGTCAGAAACAGTCCGGCCGAGCTGACGACCACCATGATGAAATACAGCGCCGCAAAGACCGGCTTGTTGTGCGTCACCATGCGGGTGGCCGCAGCGACCGCGATCAGCCCGAGCAGCGTCGGAAAGACCGGCACGCCGCCGACGTCGGGGATGCGGCTGAGCACTTCCACGACCAGCAGGCCGAATCCCGCGAGGCCGATGATCGCGCCGAGCGCCCGGACCGGCATCTGACCGCGAGCGGCGGCCGGACGCATCAAGAGGAACAGCCCGACAGCACCAATCGCGCCTGCGATATACAGGCCATACGGTGCAAAGAGAGAGAGTGATGGCGGCATTGGAGCGCGGTTCGAGGAGCGTTTTCAGGCGCGACCGGGCAAGGCTGGGAACATCCTGAAGCCTGACCACCGCGCGGAGGGAAGCCAAGCCTTCGGAAGAGCGGGGACTGTACGGAAACCCACCACGGTCCGCAACCAAGTCAGGTCCTCCACACTCGCGGACGTCCGGCAGAACCACCGAGCGGATACGCCGTGCATGCGCGGCCGCAAAGCGTTCTGTTCTAATGGCGCGCGATGTCGGATGCCGTGCGCCGATCGCTGCCCAACGCTCTCACGCTTCTTCGCCTGTTCGTCGCCGCAGCGTTCTTCACCACGCTCACGCTGACGATCCGGATGGGTCCGCACGACGACCGTCCGTTCTGGGGGAACACCGCGGTGGCGCTCTTCGTCGTCGCAGCCGCCACCGACTTCCTCGACGGCTATCTGGCGCGGCGTTGGCAAGCGGTGAGCGTCTTTGGACGCATCATGGATCCGTTTGTCGACAAGGTGCTCATCCTCGGCGCGTTCATCTTCCTCGCCAGTCCCCGGTTCGCCATACCGGTGGAGCTGGAACCTGATCGCTTCCGCATGTCCACTGGCGTCGCGACATGGATGGTGGTCGTCATCCTCGCACGCGAACTGCTCGTGACCAGCATCCGCGGTGTGATCGAGGCCAAGGGCATCAGCTTCGGCGCAGAAGCGGTCGGCAAGTGGAAGATGGTGCTGCAGTGCATCGCGGTGCCCGTCGCACTCTTCGTCGCGGTGAACGAGTGGCTGCTCAATCAGCCGTGGGCACGGATGACGCGCGACGGCATCGTGTGGGTGACCGTCATCGTGACCGTGTGGTCGGCGTGGGCATACATCGTGAAGGCGCGCGTCCTGCTGCGCGATGATCACCCGTGATGACCTCCGCGCGCCCGACGAATGGGTCCGGCCGGTTCGCGCGCTTCGCGCTTACGGCAGGGGGGCTCGGCCTGCTGCGGCCGGCGCCTGGCACGTGGGGATCACTGCCGCCCGTCGTCGTCGCCGTTGTGATGGTCTGGCTCGCATTGCCCGCATGGCAGGTAAATGCTGCGATGCTCGTCCTGTGCGCGCTCGGGACCTTGACGTGTCTGCGCTATGGCGATGCCGCAGAGATCACGTTTGGACGGAAAGATCCGGGCGCTGTCGTCGCCGACGAAGTCGCCGGCCAGTCGATCGCGCTCCTGGGGCTCCCGTGGATTCTGGGCGATCTGCGCACAGCGCTGGTCTTTGCCGGATTCGCGTTCGTGGCGTTCCGGCTGCTCGACATCATCAAGCCGCCGCCCGCGTACGGACTGCAGTCGAGGGCGGGCGGGCTCGGCATCGTGCTCGACGACTTAGTGGCTGGTGTGTACGCGTGCGGTGTTGCGCACCTTGCGACGCGGCTGCTGTGGCCGGCGCTTTGACGCCCGATCACCACGGCGCAGGACTGCGGCGATTGCTGCCGCGACGGCAGCGCGGAGCGCGATCCGCGCAGCGATTCGAACGAGCCCAGTGATCACGGCGACCTCCTCGTCATAGTGGCCTCAGCGCCCGCATGTCGTGGCGCATTTCGAGCACCGAGCGCAGATTGCAGAGATACCAGCGCCAGCTCTCGGCGCCGTCGGCCATGGCGATCAATGAGTCCGCATCTTCTTTGAACGGACCCTGCCGCAGGATCACCCGCGCGCCACCTTCGACTTCGGTGGCGACGGTCACTTGCACCGGAACGCAATCTTCACTGAGCGGATCGGGGAACCAGTCGAACGTGATGCGTCCGTTGGCGTCGTAGTCGCGCACGCGCACGCTGAGCGTGCGTTCGAACTCGCGGTCCCATGCCAGTGTCATCAGTCCACCCGGCTCGGCCTGCAGCTCGGCGCCGACAGAAAGCCAGCGCGTGAGTCCCTCCGGGGTGCTGAAGCAGGCGAAGACTTCTTCCGCAGCGGCGGCGATCGTCTCCTTCAGCGTCACCCAGACTCCATCAGCTTCGCGTCGGACCATGGAAGTGCTCACGGCAGAGAATTCGCAATCGACCCGTAACGGTTTCGCAATCTGCCGTTTCCCCATTGAATTGACAAGCGGATTGGTAAGCGGATTGACAAGGGAATGACACAGATTGGTGATGTTCCGACATCGGCTCATCCAGTCACGACCGGTTCGGGTGATCGTTCGTGCGCGATGAGGTCTTCGTACGACTCGCGCTTGCGAACGATGGCGAGCGTCGAGCCGTCGACCAGCACTTCCGCAGGAAGTGGTGTGGAGTTGTATCGGCTCGCCATGGCCATCCCATATGCCCCGGCCGTGTAAATAGCCAGCAAATCTCCGCGGCGAAGCGGAGGGAGCGGCCGATCAACCGCGAAAAAGTCCCCGGATTCGCAGATAGGTCCGACGACATCGATCGGGAGAAGCCCGTCGATCGCCATGTCCTTCGCTCGCCGTGCGGGAGCAAACGACGCGGTGGTTCGACACGGCCATATGAAATGGAATGCCTGATAGAGACTGGGTCGCAACAGGTCGTTCATGCCTGCGTCGCAGATTGCAAACGTCTTTTCGCCGGAAGTCTTGATGTACAAAACTCGCGTAAGGAGTACGCCTGCGTTTGCGACGAGGGTTCGTCCAGGTTCGAGAATTATCTTCAACCCGCGCAGCACGCGTGCTGCCAGCAGCGGCACGATGGCGTCGGCATAGGCCGCGAGCGTGGGTGACTGGTCGGTTTCGTAGTCGGCGCCGAATCCTCCGCCCAGATCGAGCGTGGTGATCGTGAATCCTTCCGCGGCGAGTTCGTCGATCAGTGCGGTCGCCTTCTGGACGCTTTCCACATACGGCTGCGTGGTGTAGATCGGACTCCCGATGTGAAGGTGAATGCCGCAAAGCCGACAGTGCGGATCTCTGCCAAAACGGCGGAAGAACGCCTTGGCTCGTTCGATGTCGACACCGAACTTGGATTCCTTCTTGCCGGTCGACGTGTAGCGGTGCGTCTTGGGATCGACGTCCGGGTTGACGCGCAGCGCGGCATTGCAGACCGCGTTCTTGCGCCGCGCGATCCGCGCGATGTTCTCGAACTCTTCTTCGCTCTCGACGTTGAAGAGCCCCAGGCCCGAGGCGCCAAGTCCGGCGTCGAGCGCCTGTTCGATCTCCGCGTCGGTCTTACCCACGCCGGCATAGACGCAGCGTGACGCGGGAACACCCGCGGCGAGTGCTCGATAGAGTTCGCCGCCCGACACGACGTCCATGCCGGCGCCCGCTTCACCGAGCAGTTTGCAGATCGACAGGTTGCCGCAGCTCTTGATCGAATAGCAGACGAGCGGTGCGAGCGGGGCAAATGCCGCCGTGAGCCGCTGATAGTGCTCAAGCAGCGTCGCCTTGGAATAGACATAGCACGGGGTGCCGGCGAGGCGTGCGATTTCTTCAGCCGGGAGCTGCTCGCAGTGCATTGCAACGTGATCGCCTCCGTCGTGACGATCGGGGCGGTAGACAAAGTGATCCATAGGGGCGGCGATTCTACGGGCAGCGACCGCCGGTGCCCGCCGCTCGAGATCCTCTCGTCACGCAGCGTCTTCAGTTTCGGCGCGCAGCGTTCGCTTGCGACGCCGTTGCGCAGCCGGTCGCGTCCACCATTGGAAGCTCCAGCCGAGCATCGCGATTACGAGCCACGTGACGAGCCAGGCCAGCGGGCTCACGTCAGGGATGGAGTCCGGCGGCACCACGCGCGTCGCCAGCGGAAGGCCGCATCCGAGCACAAGAAGCCCGCCAAAGAGGCTGGTCACGACCGCGGCAGCCCAGGCCGGGCTCGCGATGCCTGCGATGAACCCGATGAAGCCGCCGGCCGCGCCTGACGCGAGGAGCAGCGTCCGCATCGGCGTCGGCATGACCTTCCATCGCTCATGCACCCACTCCCCGGCGCTCGCGAGGAACCCGTTCAGCCGGTCGAGCCAGCCCGAAACCTTCGGACCAAGGCCGGGCGACACTTCGTCCAGCTGCGCGGTGACGGCGTCGCGCGCCGTCGTTGCGGTCGCCTGGCGAAGGAGTTCCGCCGCCTCGACGCGGGGATCAGTGAAATCGTCCTTGGGAGGCGCCGGACGGGCATAGACACCCAAGCCCGAATCCAGCCCCGAAGACGTCGGCTGCGGACCGACGTTGACCCAGCCCAGTTCGGCGGCGGTCGTGGCGACCAGCATGGCGATGACCGCACCGATCAGTGCGACCGCGAGGCCGAGGACAACGCGGTACGAAACCGCCACGAAAATCACGCCCGCGACGGCACCGATCACGGACCAGATAAGGGGAGAAACAGTTGGCTGGATCGCACTGCCCACGCGAACGGCAACGACCACGCCGGCGAAGATGGCCGCGATGACGAGCACCGGTTTCAGCAGCCGCTGACCCACGGTGAGGAGCAGCAGTCCGGCGACGAAGAGAATGCCGACCGGCGCCAGACTTTCGAGCGGAAGCGACTGCACCCACTCGGCAAGAGCGGCAAGCGAAGAGGTCGAAGACCCCGATGGTGCGACGAGAGCGGGCACGGTAGGGACAGTATCGGCTGCAGCGGAGAGGGAGAAGCAAGACTCGCGGGCGGATCGGCGGTGCCGCCGTCGCGGGCCCACCCCATCGGCGGGACGAAAACGGCGTCGTGACTTGTTCGTGACCGCGCGGCGCCGATTTCGCAGTCGACTGCCGAGGGTACTCTTCCCACGTGGCCCATTCATCATCCACCACGGCACGGGCCGCCCCAAACGCGCTGGCGGGCGAGACCAGTCCCTACCTGCTGCAGCACGCGTTCAACCCGGTCGACTGGCGTCCCTGGAGTGCGCAGGCGATTGCGGACGCGCGGTCGGCGGGCAAGCCGCTTTTTGTTTCCATCGGCTATGCGACGTGCTACTGGTGCCATGTGATGGAGCGGGAGAGCTTCGAGGACCCGGCGACCGCCGAAGTGCTGAACCGTCTGTTTGTGCCCGTCAAGGTCGACCGCGAGCAGCGTCCGGATATCGACGACGTGTTCATGACCGCGTGCCAGGTCTTCACGCGGATGACCGAGGGCCGGGCATCGGGCGGCTGGCCGCTGTCGATCTTTGTCGAGCCGCACACGCTCAAGCCGTTCTATGTCGGCACCTATTTTCCGCCGCGCCCCGCCTACGGCCGGCCGTCGTTTCGCCAGGCGCTCGAGTCGTTGTCGCAGGCGTGGACCGAGCGGCGCGACGACGTGACGGCGCAGGCGAATCAGCTTGCGGAGGCTGTCACGCTCGAGATGGCGCAGGCGCCGAGCCGTCGGCCGCTCACCGCGTCGCTTGCAACCGAGAGTGTCGCCGCACTCATGCGTTTTTATGATCGGCAGAATGGCGGCTTCGGCGGCGCGCCGAAGTTTCCGCAGCCCGTGTATCTCGAACTGCTCGCGCTCGCCGCGCCGCAGGATCCCGCCGCGGCGGGAGCGCTGCACCACACACTCGACGCGATGGCGCAGGGCGGGATCTTCGATCAGATCGGCGGCGGTTTTCATCGCTACGCGGTCGACGCGCAGTGGATCGTGCCGCACTTCGAAAAGATGCTGTACGACAACGCACAGCTTCTGTCGCTGTACGCGCGCAGCGACGATCACTGGCACCGTGAGATCGCGACGCGCATCGCCGACTACGTGCTGCGCGAGATGACCGCGCCAGACGGCGCGTTCTTCTCCGCTCAGGACGCGGAAGTCGATGCGCGTGAAGGCGGCAGCTATGTGTGGACGCCTTCGGAGGTCCGCGCGGCGTGCGCGGAACCGAATGATCCCGCGCTGGGGGAGTTCGCTGTTGCCATGTACGGGCTGGACCGCGGGACGAACTTTCAGGATCCGCATCACGCGCATGAACCTGCGACGAATGTGCTCGTCTTGGGCAATCGACCGGAAGCAGTCGCCCGGCGGCTTGGACTCGACGACGCGATGTTCGCGGCCAAACGCCGCATCATCGACGAGCGCATGCTGGCGGCACGCGCGGTCCGCAAGCAGCCCATCACCGATGACAAAGTGCTGACGGCGTGGAACGGCCTGATGATCGCGGCACTGGCCGAGGCGGGCATGCGGCTTGTGCGCAGCGATTACGTGCGCGCCGCGCAGCGTGCGTCCAGCGCGATTGAAACGCGCATGCGCGCCGCCGACGGAACGCTGCTTCGCTCGTCGCGGGAAGGTCGCAGCACCGTTCCGGCGTTTCTCGAAGACTACGCCGCGATGATCCGCGCGTGCATCGTGCTGGAACGGGCGGTGCCCGCGAGCGGATACCGCGCCCGCGCGGAGCAATTGTTCGCCGAAACCGAGCGGCTGTTCGCCGATCCGCGCGGCGGGTACTTCGATTGGCGCGAAGAAGCGAACGAGCTGTTCGTCCGCGCCCGCAGCGTGAGCGACGGCGCGATCCCGAGCGGCAATTCGATGATGCTGCTGAACGCTCTCGAACTGCTGGCGCTCACGGGCGATGATCGGTATCGCCGTTCACTCACGCGGTCGTTCGCCGGGCTGTCAGGCATCCTCGCGGAGCAGCCGGTGCAGTCAGCGCTTGCCGTTGTGGCGATCGCTCGCGCGGCGCGCGAAGCGCCGGAGACGCTGCCCAGCGCGCGTCCAGGCGCGGAGCGCGATGATGATGATGATGATGATGATCTGGTGCAGATCGCGATCGAACCGTCCGCGTTTCCGCAGCTTGGCGACGCGGCGCGCGGGACACTGGTGCTCATGGTGGCGGAGGGTTGGCACATCACGCCGCACGGCGAGCCGGGCGGCCTTGAACTCCATGCCGGCGACGCCGTGATCGACGCAGATTTTCCCGCGACCGTTCGTGGCACGATCCGGATTCCGCTGCGCATCCGGTCGATGGACGCGGCGATCGAGCTCACCGTCCGCGTGCAGCCGTGCAGCGACAGTGTGTGTCAGGCGCCGCGCACATTGCGCGTGACCATCCCGTTTGCGCGCGGCAGCCGCGAGATGTAGCACCCGATGCAGGAAGACGAACCGTCACATGGAAGTCTGTTCCGAGTCGCAGTGATCTCGACCGGTGGCACGATCGAGAAAACGTACGACGAGTTCGGCGGCGTGCTGTCGAACCGCGTGAGCGTGCTCGATTTGCTGCTGGGCACGCTTGAGCTGCGCGGCGTGACGATCGAACGCGTGCCGCTCATGAACAAGGACTCGCTGGAGATGACGACCGCCGATCACGATCTGATCGCCGACGCGGTCGAGATCATGGTGCGGCGCCACGACGGCGTCGTCATTGTGCACGGCACCGACCGGCTCGCGATGACCGGCCATCACGTGCACGATCGGCTGCATCGCAACGGCAATTGCACGAGGCCGGTGGTGCTGACGGGCGCCATGCGCCCGTACGAACTGCGACGCACCGATGCGACGCAGAACGTCACCGAGGCGCTGCTCGCCGTGCAGCTTCTCGCACCGGGCGTGTACGTCGCGATGCACAACCGCGTGCTCGCGTTCCCGGGTGTGGAGAAGGATCCGGAGCGCGGGGCGTTTGTGAAGCGGTGACGGGGGCGGCTTCCTGCTGGGGTGTGCGCGTCCCGGTTGCGGAGCTGGCCTTCATAGTCTCTCTGTGTTGCTCCGGCTCCCCGCGTGCGTGCGGCGTTCGCGGCAGAAGAGAAGGGGCGCTGTAGTGTTAAGGCGCTGAGCTGGATCTTCGATTTGCGATTCAAGCCCGAGCTGGCAAGGGCCGATCCGTCGAGTCGGACGAACGAAGAGTCGAACGCGGCCACTGTCCGCGTCATCGTTTCATCGCGTCGGCGAGCGCTACACAAGCGACAAGATGCTCGAGCGAGCGCGAACCGATGACGCAGCTCGCGACGGCCGGTGCGCCGAGTGCGAACGGGATCGCTTCGGAGGGAGGAATCCGGCCGCTCCCGAGCGCCTTTTTGATGAGGACCCCGATGCCGCGCTGCGATGCCGCTTCAAGCACGGGACGCTGCGAGTCGTCGAGCGCGTGATACTCGACCATCAACGCGTCAAACCCCTGGTCCATCGCCTGCATGTGACCGGCGATCGTCTTGCCCGAGAATCCGATGGCACGAATGCGTCCGTCGTGTTTGAGCCGCTGCAGCGCTTGCGTGCACGCGCCGCGTGCCAGATCCTTCTCGGAGCATCCGTACGTGTCGCCGGGCGAGTGAACGAACACGATGTCGATGACGCTCGTTCGCAGGGTCTGCAGACTGCGCTCGACGCTCGTGATCGTCGCTTCGTATGAGAAGTCATACGTGGACGCGCCGTGCTCGAAGCGCTCGCCGACTTTCGTCGCAAGCACCACGGTGCTCCGCTGCGCTGCAGGCAACTCGGCGAGCACTGCGCCGATACGCGCCTCACTCAGTCCGTACGCGGGCGCTGTGTCAATCAGCGTGATGCCTTGCTCGATCACGCTGCGGACGAGCCGCGATGCTTCGGCATCACTTGGCAGTTCGTACGGTGCGTCGTATTTGATCCGCTCGTTCCGACCGATCTTGAACGATCCGAACCCGATGGGCGACACCATCATCCCGGTCGAGCCGAGCGGGCGGGCGATCAACGGCTCCACTCCAGCGACTCCCAAGGCGCTTGTCCCGTGTCCGGCCGCTGTCCGCTGCACGCGAGCGGTCCGCTTGGCGAGATCGTCGCCGCGGCGAGCGCATCAATGACGAGGTCTGCCGCGCGCGGTGCAAGCGCCAGCTTGGTCGGCCACACGGTGATCAGTCCGGGCGGACCGTCGGCGATGCACTGCGCGTCGTCCGGTCGAAGGCCCGTTGTCGTGGCGAGCTCAGCCCGGTCGATGCGATATGTCGCCCATTCGACGCCGCTCGCGTCAAAGTCGGGGAGGACCTGCTGCAGTTCCCGCCGCGCGTGCGCCAGCAGCGCCGCGCGGTCGTGTGCCACACCGGCCTCGGCAAGCTGTCCGCCGATCTGCCAAATGGCGCGACCTGCCGCATCATGTGCTGTCGTGATCGTCACGCGCGTGGTCGTGCCATCGACGCAGTGGCCGTGCAGTTCCGGCAGTGCGCCGCGCAGCACCACCATGTGCAGCGGGCGGCGCTGCATTCGCTGCGCAGAGAGACCGCACCGCTCGCGAGCGTGCTCGTTCGCGGCGCCGGCGGCCAGCACCACCGCGCGGCATGTGATCGAACGAGTCCCGCCATCCGGCTGGCGCACATCAATGGTGTAGCCCGCCGTGTGGCGATCGACCTTGATCGCGTCGAGACCATCGGCCGCCAGCATCCGGGTGCGATGCGATGCGCGGAACGCCTCGATCAGGGACATCGTGTCGAGCACCGGTTCGTCGACGCGATAGACCGTTCCCGGGACGCTTCCCAGCACCGCAGGCCGTTCGGAAGCGGCGACTTCGACCGGCTGGGCCCGCAACCCGATGCGCGCTCCCAGCATCGCGATCTTCGATACGAGCGATGTGCTGCGCCAGAGCCACGTGCAGGGGCTGCGCACAGCGACTGCGGCGAGGTGCGGCCGGGCCTCGTTCGCGAGTGACTGGCGCCAGCGATCAGGCATGGCACTGATCGATTCGGCGGCCGGATTCAGCAGACCGCGCAGGGTGTACTTCAGCCCGCCGTGAATGATGCCTTGACTCGCCAGCGTCTGCCCCTGACCGAGCGCGGCCGGCTCGAGAAGCACTGCCGCAAAACCGGCCTCATCGAGTGCGTCCAGCGTCCACAGGGCCGCGATCCCGCCGCCGACCAAGACCACGTCGCAGTCGAGTTCGTCAGCTGTGGTCGGAGGGGGCATGGGAAGGATGAAGGCAGAAGGAAGAAGGCTGAAGCGTATGACAGTCGCTCGTCACTGCGTAAATGGCGAACGAGCGTCACCGGCGGCGAACGCGTTGCGTGTTCGCTCGCCGGGCAGCGCGAGCGCTGCCAGATCGATGCGGATGAAGGCCAGCGCCGCTCCGTCGTCCAGCGCGGCCATGATCCGCGCGAGCCGCGGCATGTGTGTGGACTCCGTGTCGGCATCGCTGCATCGCCCGAAAAGATCAACAGAACACCATGCTGCATGCGACCGCATCGCCTGGCGCAGCGCCGGGTCAGGAATGCGATCGTCGACATCGTCCGGGTCGGCCCCGTAGCGTCGATGCGCGTCAATCAGCAGCAGATCCGTCCCGTCCGCGACGCGCGCAAGGAAGCCGATGGACGCCGCATCGAAGGGCCGCGGCGTGATCACCGGCTCTTCGCCCAACGCGCGCATGATCGCCGTGCGCACCACCGATTCCGTGAGCCCGCGCGGCGCATCGCGCAGCATGACCAGCGAACGCAGCGGACCGCGCAGCCGATCCTTCATCGCGCGCCGCCGCAGCGCCTGCCGCGCGCCGAGCAGCGCCACACCGAGCGCGATGATGCAGATAAGGATGAGTTCGAGCATCGCCTCAGTTCTTCCACGCGTCAGCGAGCGCGTGGGAGGGTGCAGCCATGCGGTCGAGGACGCCTGGCTCGACTTCGATGACTGGTGCCGCTCCGTGAGCGTCGAACGTCGCGTTCTCCCGCTCGGCGCGCTCCGCAGCAGCCTTGTTCAGCCGTCCGTCGGCGCCGACTTCTTCGAACTTCACGGCAACACGCTTGCTCACGCCGCGCTGCGGCATCGTGATGCCGTACAGCATGTCGCAGCTCTGCATCGTGCGCTTGTGGTGCGTGATGACGATGAAGTGACTGCGGTCGAGAAACTGCTTCAGCGTGTGGCAGAACCGTTCGACGTTCGATTCGTCGAGCGCGGCGTCGACTTCGTCCAGAATGCAGAAGGGACTTGGCTTGCTCTGGAAGATCGCCATCAGGAGCGCGACTGCGGTCATCGTCTTCTCGCCGCCCGACAGCTGGCTGATGACGCGCGGCTCCTTGCCGGGCGGCTTCGCGCGGATCTCAACACCGGATTCGAGCCAGTCCGTTTCGCCCGCCCGCGGCCCGTCTTCAAACGGCAGCAGATAGAGGTCCGCGCTGCCGCCGCCGAACAGTTTGCGGAACATGCCATCGGTGCCCGCAAAGTGTTCGCGCACGGACTTGAACGTCTCCTCGAAGCGGTTGCGGCTGACATCGTCGAGCTGCTCGATGAGCAGTTCGAGCTGTTCCTTCGCCTGATCGATGTCGATGAGCTGCGTCTCCAGCTCCTGATTCTTCTGCTCGAGCTGTCCGAGCTCCTCGATCGCGTCGATGTTCACATTGCCGAGCCGCTTGATCTCGCCCTGCAGCTCGCTGATCTCCTTCTCCGTGAGCCCGCGCGCGATCGGAACAAACTCGGCTGCGTGGCGCAGCGCGAGGTGTTCGGGATAGCTTTCGAGGAGGTCGAGCTCGACGTCACGCCTTGTGTTCTCGATGAGGTTCTCGCGCTTGATCTCGAGCTCACGCCGGCTCATCTCGACAGAGTGCCAGTTCCGTTCGAACACCGCCGCCGTGCTGCGTCCAGTGGCGAGCGCGCCGGCAGTTTTCTCGACCTCGACCGAGGCCGCGCGCAGCAGCGTGTCGACTTCGACGACGCGGCCGGCGAGCGCCTTGAGACCTTCATCGCTCGCTTCGACCGCGGCGGTCGCGTCAGCGATTGCCACTTCCAATTGCGTGATCTGCGCCGTGCGCCGCTCGACCTGTTCGCGGACCGAGTGCACCTGCAGCTGGCTGTTCTCCAGCGTTCCCTGCAGCGTGCGCCGTTCACGGCGCCGATTCTCCAGGTTCGCATTCGCTTCCCCCAGCGTGCCGCGGGCGATGCCGAACGCTTCACCCAGCGCCGTGACGGCGCTTGCGGCGCTCTCGTACGCGACGCGGGCCTCGTCTGCTTTGGTGCGATTCTCCGCGAGCGCGCGCTCG
>JAWXBD010000095.1:0-11164 GCA_034439815.1 Phycisphaerae bacterium | reverse complement strand
GCTCGAGGCCGCCGTCCTCGGCAACCACCTTCATGTGGTCGCGGCCACGCATCCCGATCTCGCCGCGCTCTGGGACGGCCGGGAGGTCGCGCGGCGCTATCGCTCGCTCTATCCTGATCATACGCGCTTTTTGAAGGTGAGTGTCCTTAATGATTGAGGCCCAACGAACAAATCGCCGTCGATTTGATCGACGGCGATGTCATGAGCGAGCGAGCCGCACGCCGAATGCAGAGAAGCAGGCATCGGGCTGCCGCGCTTTCGTTGACGTCGCGTTGGCTCAACGCGCTCGATTCAGCTGCATCGATCCCTGCAGAGCCTTCGCTTTCTCCAAGTGCTGGGCGACGTGATCTCTCATCGCCTCCAAGTGCTGTTGCACGTCCGCGATGCTGGCGTTCTTCGTCAGCTCCTTGTCGATGATCGTCAATACGTTCTCGTGACCCCTCACCATCGCGTCGATATACGCGCCGGCGAATGCGTCCCCATCAAGCGGCACTAGGAGGCTCAGAGCGCCCGCGCCGTCCCTTTGCAATTTCTCGACGCTTGAAGTGATGATCGGAGTGACGCCGATGCGCTGGCCGAGCTGCATGGTCTCCACCATGTGGGCACCGTGGACTTTATGCAACATCTTCGCGAACTCCTTTACGGGCTGACCGATCTTCTTTGTCTGGGCTTGGCTCGCGGCAAGTACCTGGTTGAGATCGATCGCGATGACGGTTGCCAGAACTTCGCTATCGCCCTTGCCGTCAGACTCCCGAGCAACTGCCGCACGTTGCGGCGAGCCAGGAATGACCGGCGAGTCGGGAAACTCCGCGCGGGACGCCTGATCGGGCGTGAACTGGAGAGCTTCAACGTAGGCTGGGTGTTTGCCCTTGATGTCTTGGTCGACCATCTCGCCAAACGCTTTGCGCGCTCCCTCCACGGTCGTCTTTCCCGTGACGATGTCATGGTCAAGATTCAGTGTGAGAACGTTGTGGCCTTCCAGATCGCAGCGCGCTGAGAGCTCACCTGCCGTGCGGTTGATGGTGCTGCTCCCGTCGAAGGCGATGAGGTCGGCGACCTTGTCCTGCGGCACGTTGTAGGTAATTGTGTGTTCCATATAGTCGACGTGCGGCAACGGGAAATCGTGCGGCGTTTCGATATTCATCACGGAGATGCGCTTGAATGGGCCGGGGTTGTGCCAAACCATTCGATACGACGTCGCCTCTTGTGGCTGGCCGTACTTCGCGATCATCTGTGTCGCCCCCAAGCGCGGGCGTTCGGCCCACTGCGCAAGCAAATCGTTCACGCCTTGCGCGTCGACGCTCATCATGCGCGACGCTTCGGTCATCCCCGACATGCGCGACGTGCGCGGGTTGTCGTAACTCGATGTGCGCGACTTGTCGTCATCGGATGAGTTGCGGTAACTGTGGTCTGTCGCACCCATGCGTGCGCTCGAAGCCGAGGTCGCAGAGCGGCTGGAAACAACGTTGCTGTCGTCCGTTCGATCGTTGCGATGACAACCGGACGTGGCGAGGACGGCGGTGACGATGATGAGAGAGGAGGCGAGCACGCGCGGCGCAATGAAGTCCATTGGGATCTCGATTCAGGCAGCAACCTCGGGCCACACGACATTGACGTCAACTCGCGGGTCTTCGGTGAAAAGCGAGTGTTGGCACTGCGGCAGCGCGAGTCGCGCTGGCGTCTACGAATCGGCATCACTTTCGGGGGAGCTGGGGTACCTTTCGACCTTTCGCTCTATACGCTGAAGAGTCTTGATCTCGCCTCTTTCCGATCGCGTCTGACTGTTTCACGCTGTTTCACGAACTGAAACGCGCTCCTGCGAAGGCGACTCATGTGCGTCGCTGTCATCGTCACGGCTGACAGGAACAGCGCGGACTTCAAAGAGCGGGAATCAATATGGGAGAGTAGGGATGGCCGTGATTCACACGACCATCCCCCTCATCAAACCGGAGAAGGCGGTTTTCCCGCACCCGGCTTACCCGACGAGTTCATCGCGCAGCTGTCGACGTGCGATTCACGCGTGGTCCGAACTGATGGAACTGCAGGCGGTCCCGTAGGCGGTCCTTCATGAATTCGTACCACGTCATGGCCGCATGAAGGACACACCTTTTCAACCACCTTTTCAACCAGCGGCTCGGGCCCCGCCCACCTCAGCATCACGAACGCTCCTCGCCGTTGACCAAATCCACGCGCGATCCGCGCGACTCCCACAACCAACCCGAACCTCACCTCGCGACTCTTGCCCGTTGGAGGATCGCATGTTCCATTGCCCCGCAGCTCGTCCGTTCGTTCTCGTTACCGTCGCCGCCCTTGCAAGTCCCGCAGTGGCGGTGCTTCCCCCAGTTCAGGTTGGTGATCTCACGCAGTCGTCCGCCGTCGTGACGGTGGACGGTGCGCTCAACGTCACGTTTGAGTGGGCGCTCGCTGCGCAGCCGGAGTCGATTGTCGGCTCGGCCGGCGCGACGGCACCATCGTCGACGGCACCGGCGAAACTCGTCATCACCGGCCTCCTGCCAGGCAAGGACTACGTCGTTCGCGCGAAATCCAGCGGCGATTTTTCGGCCGACTCGGCGTTCGCGACGCTGCGTCCGAATGGTCGTCCCGGATTTCGCTTCGGCGTGTCCGGTGACTGGCGCGGCGAGCTGGCACCGTACCCAGCCGTCAAGAATGCCGACGAGCGTGCACTCGACCTCTTCATCCGTCTCGGCGACACCGTCTACGCCGACTACCCGTCGCCTGACGTGTTCATTCCGCAGTGCATTGCGCTCGACGAGTTCAGGCTGAAGCACCGCGAGGTCTACTCGCCGCGCTTCGGGCTCGACGCATGGGGTGAACTCGCACTCGTGACGCCGTCGCTCGCGACGATTGACGACCACGAAGTGACGAACGACTTCGCCGGTGGTGAGTTCACCACGGATCCCCTGTATCGCGCGGTGCCTGCGAGCCTTGAGACGCCGCAGCTGCTCGACAACGAGCGTGGCGGCGACGCGGATGCGGATGATCCTGCCATCTGGACGCACCCGACCGATCCTGCGATGAGCCGCGTCCTCTGCGTCGCCAAAAATGGCGGCCTCCGCGTCTATGACCTGAGCGGCAATCTTGTGCAGACAGTCGCACCGGACGCGATCCGCTACAACAACGTGGATCTCATCACTGGGTTCGAACTGAATGGAACGGCCGTCGACATCGCAGTGGTGAGCGACCGGCTCAATGACCTGATGGTCTTCTTCAAAATCGACGCTGCGACGGGCACCGTGATAAATGTAACGGATCCGACGCTGCCGCGCGTCTTCCCGAAGCAGGACGTGAAGGAGCAGGAAACGGTCTACGGCGTCGGCACCGTCACGCGCGACGACGGCAGGCATTACGCATTCGTCAGCCGACGAAGCACGTCGGTCGTGCGGCAGCTCGAGATCATCGCGAACGGTTCGACCGTCGCATGGACGCCGGTGCGCGACATCGTGCTGCCCGCAGAGTTTGACGGCTGGGTGCCGGAGAATCCGCAGGTCGAAGGAATCGTCGTTGATGCATTTCACGACGTCGCCTACGTCGGGCAGGAACAGGTCGGCTTCTGGAAACTGTCGGCTGATCCGGCATCCGTCGATGCTCCGGTCCTTGTTGACCGTGTCCGCGACTTCGGCGGCATTCTCGGGCCTGGCACGTGGCTCAGCGCGGATGTCGAAGGGCTCACGATCGCTGACTTCGGCGCCGGCGCCGGCGATCTCATTGTCTCGAGCCAAGGTGACTCGACGTTTGCGATCTATGACCGCGTGACGAACGCGAAGGTCGGCCGCTTCGCGATCGGCGGCGGCGCGATTGACGCCGTCGAAGAGTGCGATGGCGCCGCCGTCTCGACGAACACGTTCGGCGGCATCTGGCCCGGAGGTCTCCTCGTGGTCCAGGACGGCAACGATCTTCCCTCGGTCCTTGGCGAAGACGACGGCGAGATCGAGAACGTCGCCCGTTCGTTCAAGTACGTGTCGTACGCCGATGCTCGTGCGGCGGCGACGGCGCCGGCGATCCGCGTCAACGAATCACCGCTGTATGTCGCAGGAATCACAGCGTTCGAAGAATGGAATCCGCTCGACCCGGTGGTGTGGCAGGGCACCGGCGATCCGCGCATGGACGGTCGTCCCAAGCTTTACCGCGCCCAGGCGCACGGCAAGGATGCCGCGGTGTTCATGCTGGACGCCCGCAGCTTCCGTGACGAGTCGCTTCCATCGGCGAATCCCGCGGATCCCACGTCGGTGTTCATGTTCCTCATCGAAGCGTTCAATCCGAAGCGAACGATGCTCGGCAAGCCGCAGGTCGAACAGCTCAAGTCGGATCTGCTCGCCGCGCAGGCGGCAGGAATCACGTGGAAGTTCGTCCTCGTCCCCGAACCGATCCAGAATCTTGGCGTGGTGGCAGCCGGCGACCGCTTCGAGGGATATGCCGCGGAGCGCACCGAGATTCTTGCGTTCGTTGACGAGACGAATATCGAGAATGTCGTCTTCATCGCCGCCGACATCCACGGCACGCTGGTGAACAATCTCAAGTATCAGATCGGTGTCGGAGAGCCGCAGATTCCGACGGATGCCTGGGAGATCTCGACGGGTTCGGTGGCCTTTGATGCGCCGTTTGGTCCGACGGTGCTCGGACTCGCGTTCGCTCTCGGCCTCATCAGTGAATCGGAGTACGCGCAGTACCTCGCCGCGCCGACGTTCGTTCAGGATGCGATTGTCACCGGGCTTGTGAACTCACAGTTGTCCGCGCTCGGGTACGACCTGCTCGGCTTCGAGGGCAGCACGATTCCTGCATCGTTCACGGTCGGTGGTCCGGTCGCCACGCACGTCTTCGGATGGACCGAGTTCGATATCGCTCCGGGCAGCAAGCGGCTCGTCGTGACGACCTACGGAATTGATCCGTACACCTCCGCGGATCTGCTTGCGGACCCGGTGGCGGTCGTCGCGCGGATCCCGCAGATCGTGAGTCAGTTCGAAGTGGACGCGGTCGGTGTGCCGTGCGTCGGCGACGTGGATGGGAGCGGAAGTGTCAACGCTGCCGATCTCGGCGCGCTGCTCGGCGCCTGGGGATCGCAGGATTCGGCGTTCGATCTCGATGGATCGGGAGATGTCGAGGGAGGAGACTTGGCAGTGCTCCTGGCCACGTGGGGAATCTGCGACTGAGTCAGGGGAGATTCGCTGCGGTTCCACGCGCACGGCCGTCCGGCACACACCGGGCGGCCGTCGCGGTTTTTGGGCGGCGTACTTTGCCTCGCCACGCACTGTTACACCAGCTCCGCCAGCACTTCGTCCGCAATCAGCATCCCGCTGCGCGTAAAGCGCAGACGATCGTCGTGCCATTCGAGCAGGCCGCGCGCCAGTCCGCTGTCGAGCACCGCGACACGCGCCACACCGCGATCGCCTTCGCGGCATCGATCAAACGTGGCGCGATCGATTCCTTCACGCAGCCGCAGACCCAGCATCAGCAGCTCGCCGGTTTGCGTCGGCCGGTCGACGCGTTCGACATCGACTACCGGTGATGCTCCCTCGCCATTGAGCCACGACGTGATGCGCGGCATGTTCTTCCATCGCACGCCCTGCGCGTGTCCGCTGGCGCTTGGGCCAAGCGCCCACCAGTCGGCGTTGCGCCAGTACTTGAGGTTGTGCCGGCACGCCTCACCGGGCTTTGCAAAGTTCGAGATCTCGTACTGCTCGAACCCGGCCGCGCCGAGTGTGTCGAGCGTGTGTTCGTACATCGCCGCTTCGAGGTCTTCATCACACGCGATGAACTGCCCCAGCTCGAGCCGCTTCGTCATCGCGGTGTTCGGCTCGTACGTCAGTCCGTAGCACGACAGATGCTCAGGCTCGAGCGCCAGCGCCGATGCAAGATCGCGCTGCCAGTCGTCGAGTGTCGAGCCGGGGATGCCGAAGATGAGATCGATGTTCAGCCGACGGATACCCGCGGCCCGGAGCCGCGCGACGGCGCGGCCGACGTTGACTGGATCGTGCCAGCGCTCCAGCGTCTTCAGGTGCTGTGGATGAAAGCTCTGTGCCCCGACGCTCGTGCGGTTGACGCCGGACTCCGTGAGAATCGCCGCGATTTCTTCGGTCACCGTTTCGGGATTTGCTTCGACCGTCCATTCGACATCTGCTGCGAGCGGCAGCCGGTCGCGCAGCGCCGTCAGCGCGCGACGCAGAAGATCGGGACGCAGCAAGGTCGGTGTTCCGCCGCCGACGAACACCGTTTCGATCGTCTGACCGTCAACCAGCGGCGCGAGCGCGTCGATCTCGGATTCGAGCCGCGCCACGTACGCCGGCTGACGATCGTCCGCATCGACGAACGAATAGAAATCGCAGTAGTGACACTTATGAAAACAGAACGGAACGTGCGCGTACACCGCGGTCACCGCAGGCTGCACGTCGGCAACGGCCATGGCCGCAGTGAGCTGCGACGACGCGAGCGGCAAGGAAAAAGTTCGCGACGCATCCGGTTCCACGCGTCGAGCATACGAGCGCTGCGCCGGCGCGCGAGCCACGAATGGCTTCGATGGCTCAGGCCGCCTTGGACTTGCCGCCGCGGTCGGTCGGTGCGGCGCCCTTGGTGTCGGCTTCCGCACGAGGCGCCGGTGCAACGGCCACCTTCATCATGGGAATCTTGATGTTCGTGCCGCAGTTCCGGCACCGCACAAGTTTGCCGCGCGCTGTCTGGGGTACTGCGAGGATCCGCTGGCAGCCGAGCTGAGGGCACATGATCCGCAACACATCGTCGCGCGGCTTGCCGTCGTTGGGATTGGGGTTTGATCCTGCCGGGGTCACATGGTGCTCCAACCGGTTGATCGGCCCATCGCCCATCGTGCTTGAGCCCCTTCTGAGCTTCGCGCGGGCGCAAGGGCCCCCTCGTTTCCCCACGCAGCACACGTCGTCGAGGGCGGCACACCGCACTGCGTCGCCCCGTACAATCGCCGTTTCCGACCATGCAGGGCACTTCTCCTCCCCTGCTTCTGAGCCACTCATGACTCTCTCCGATCCCCCACGTCCGTTTGATTCCGGTTCCGTCGACCGACCCAAGCGTAACCGCATTCACAACGCAGCGGTTGTCGGACTTCAGTGGGGCGACGAGGGCAAGGGCAAGATCGTCGACTTATTGACCGCGCGGTACGACACGATCGTGCGATACAACGGCGGCGCCAACGCCGGACACACGGTGGTGGTCGGCGATCAGAAGTACGCGCTGCATCTCATTCCGTCCGGGATTCTGTATCCCGACAAGCTGAACGTGGTCGGCAACGGCACGGTCATCGACCCTGAGAAACTGCTGGAAGAGATCGAGAAGCTGCACGATCGCGGCATCGCGGTCGGCGAGAACCTGAAAGTCAGCGACCGCGCCCATGTCGTCATGCCTTATCACAAGGAGCAGGACGCGGCGCGCGAAGAGTTTCTCGCCACGAAGTCGGGCAAGGACACGGGTGGACTCTCGATCGGCACGACGCGCCGTGGCATCGGTCCGGCGTACGCCGATAAGGTGTCACGCTCGACCGCGATCCGCATCGGCGATCTGCTCGATCCGCTCATCCTGCGCCGCAAGCTCGATCTCATCTGCGGTCTCCGCTCGGTTGAACTCGAAGCGCTCGGCCTGCCCACGCGTCCGCTGTCGGCCGACGAATTGACCGAGCGCTATGCGGCCGTTGGACAGCGGATCCGCCCGCATGTCACCGACACGGTCTACCTGCTGCACGATCGTCTCGCGGCCGGCAAGTCGATTCTCTTCGAAGGTGCGAATGCGTGCCTGCTCGACATCGATCACGGCACGTATCCGTACGTCACGAGCTCGAATTGTTCGACGCTCGGTATCCCTGCGGGCACGGGCATTCCCGGCAGCCGCATCGACGTCGTCTACGGGATCATGAAGGCGTACTCGACGCGCGTCGGCGCCGGTCCGTTTCCGACCGAGCAGCTCAACGACATCGGCACCCGCATCCGCGAGCGCGGGCGGGAATACGGAACCACGACTGGCCGGCCGCGGCGCTGCGGATGGCTCGATCTGGTCGCCGTCCGATACTCGGCGATGGTGTGCGGCGCGACTGCGATCGCATGCACGCTGTTCGACGTGCTGACCGGTTTCGACGAACTGAAACTGTGCGTGGCGTATCGTCTGCCGGATGGCACTCTCACCGAGCGGTTCCGCCCTGACGCCGATCGCCTCGGCGTCGTGCAGCCGGTCTACGAGACGCTGCCGGGCTGGACGGAAGACGTTCGTGAAGTGGAAGATCGAGCGGCGCTCCCGCTGAATGCGCGCCGCTATCTTGAATTCATTGAAGCATTCGTCGGCGTGCCTATCGAGATCGTGAGTGTCGGACCTGAGCGGAACCAAACACTCGGCACGCGCGAACTTGTCGGTGTCTGATGCGTCTATGCCCGCTAGCGCTGTCAAACTGTTGCTGGACTCATCCCCCGCGTGACCCTCCTCGCTCCGATGTCTGCTGCGAAACCCGAACCGCTCCCCGCGGGGCTTTCGCGTGAGCGCATGCCTCGCCACATCGCGGTCATCATGGACGGCAACGGCCGATGGGCGCAGCGAAAAGGACTCCCGCGCGCCCTCGGCCATCGCGCCGGCGCGAAAGCGGTGCAGGTGATTGTGGGCGAAGCCTCCAAGCTCGGCATCGAGGCGCTCACGCTGTATTCATTTTCAAGCGAGAACTGGAAGCGCCCGCCCGACGAGGTGAGCGCGCTGATGGAACTCTGCCGTGAATACATCCGCGCCGAACAATCGAGGATGGTTGCGAGCGACATCCGGTTTCGCCGCATCGGTCGGCGCGACGGCATGCCGGCGATCGTCCTCGACGCGCTTGACGACGCCGAACGTGCGACGGCGCACTGCCGCGGCCTCACACTGTGCCTGGCGCTGAACTACGGATCGCGCACCGAGATCACCGACGCGGTTCAGGCGATCGCCATGAAAGTCGCTCGCGGTGAACTCGTGCCCGATGCGATCGACGAGGCGACCATCGCGCGGCATCTCTACACACACGGCCTTCCCGATCCCGACCTGCTGATCCGCACCGCAGGCGAACGGCGCGTCTCGAACTATCTGCTGTGGCAGATCAGCTACGCGGAACTCCATGTCGCCGATGCGCTTTGGCCTGACTTCGGGCCGGCGGAACTGCACGCAGCGATTCGCGACTTCGCAAGCCGCGAACGCCGGTTCGGTGATGTGACCGCGCAGCCGCCGTGCGTGTCAATCATCGATCACTGATGCGTCCGCTGCGGCAGCACGTACTCGATCACAGCGAGCGAGGGCATCGGCGGATAGCGCAGCTGGAGCCGGTAGCCGTGCAGATCGCCGGGATCCGCGCCGGCGGCTGCACACACCGCGGCGACGATCGAGGTGTACTTCGGGACGTCGGTCCCCAGCCAGGCCGCGCCCTGCAATGGCGTGAACGCTTCGCTGAGATGCAGTCTGCCGTCCGCGCGCGTCGCCTGCGGATACGCAGGGCGTTCGGGCAACTGGCCGTACAGACTGGCGGTTGGCATGGGGCCGCCCTCGGCGGAACTCCCTGCGATCGAACGGTGCACGAACACGTCGAGGATTGCGATCTCGGCGGGCGTCGTGAGCGCCACATGATGTTCCGCGCACGGCGTGACCGCGCATCCCCACCGGGGCAGTGACGCTCGATCGATGCAACCGAGCATGCACGTTGTCGCCGCCGTGATGCCGACTGGACCGTGCGTCAGTTCGAAGCGTGTCGTCCCTTCTTGGCTGGTCGGCACGGCGCGCACCGACGGCAGCGGCCGAGAACAGAACGCGCTCATGAACGGCACGCCGCCCGCGGCCACCGTCGCATCGATCGGCATCGCTCCGCGCTCGCAGCCGCGCAACGTTGCGAGGGGCCACGTCACATCCGGGCGCAGCCGGCGGAAGTCGACGAATCCGGCAACTACCACGAACGCGAGACGATCGGCGTCCGCCGAGGGCAGGACGAAGCAGGCATTGAGCTGCACGCGGGAGGCAGTCCCCCAGATCGCGCTGTTGCCTTGGAACGCCAGCTTGCGAGTGACTTCGTCGCGCTGCACCACCAGCGGCGCCGCGCGCTCACCGAGACTCGCGAGCATGACCGCGAGGGTTTCGCGATCGCCGGCATGCGTTGCAACCAGGTCGTCAAGCGCCGCGATCGCGGAGCGGAGCGCGGCGAGGCATTCGGGCGGCGCCCCCGCTTCTTCCATTCGACGCAGAAGGATCGCCAGTCCCGGACGGCCGGGGAGATGGGTGACGGCCACCTGCGGCGCGTCGTCCCCGATCACCTTCGACACCTTCCACGTGAGATTCTTGTTCAGCCCGAACTGCCGCGAGACATCTTGGGGCCGCGACGGGTCAGCGCCGACGGAAAGCAGCACCCGGGAAAGCGCCTGGCGCAGGTCGCCCGTGATCTGGCGGGCCGACGCTTCGAACGAGCCGTCGACCGGATGGTGCGGATTGGTGTGATGCGAATCGGAACCGTCACGGGGACCCCCATTTGCGAGCAACGCGGGACCTGTAGCGGGACGGAGCAACGGTCGAGGATGTGACATGCGATGAAGAACGATCGGAGGGTGACGGGGCAACGGGCCGCGTTCGGAACAACCGGTGAACGCTGGCGTTATCGCGCTTCGGTCGCGGCCGCCCTCTGGAGGGCAATGGCGGCGTGCGACGGAATCGTCCTCTCCTGCTGGACGCGGCCTGCGCGGCATCATGCCGCAGTCGCGTCCCCGGGGGAGCGTACAGCGAAAACGCCATGTGGGTGCCCTTTCGTGTTGGCACAGCGTTTTTTCGGATCGAGCAGGAAGGGTCCTTAGCTCGGCGTTCAGAGCCGACCACTTGCTGCGCGCCCGCGCGACGCTGGGCCGCGTTGGCCATTGAGCCCGCTCTGAATTGAACCCATAGCGGTCGAATCGCCCAACTCCGTCTTGGCGCGTCCCCGCGTTGCGATATTCTGCCTGAGCACCGACACTTACGCTCCTGATGCCGTACCTGATACCGTCGAAGCAGCGGTCACAGAATGCCACCGTGGCGCCGGTACGTGCACTCACCTTTCCGTGCCGCGGCCTCCACTGCGGACAGCTCAATCGACGGAGACCTGCATGCGGCGATCACCGCCCCTCGCGCCTCAATGGCGACCCGCTACCCGTTGGTCGCTCGCGCTGCT
>JAWXBD010000094.1:0-17306 GCA_034439815.1 Phycisphaerae bacterium | reverse complement strand
GCCACCGCCGTTACCGTTGGCCTGCTGGATCGAGTCGCTCAGGTTGAAGATTGGTGCGTTGTCGAAGCGTGGCGATTCAAAGAGAATGTCGCGAACCGGATACATCCGCAGTTCGCGGGCGGACGGGGCGCTGAGGCGCTCCTTCGTTCCGACCTCGATGAAACCGTCGCGAAGCTGCCACGTGCATGGCTCGTCAAGGCTCACTTGGCTCAGAACCATCTCCAGCACGGTGAGTGCAGGCTTGCCGTCGGCCTTCAAGGTCACTTCGGCTTCCGGGTCGATGCCGGTACCGGCGCGATCGCTCGTGTAGCGCGCAACAATTGAGACGCCCAGCGCGTTGGCGATGTACTCAATCGCATCCTTGGCATGCGTGTCTTTGAAATCGCAGGTGATGTCGGTGTAGACGAGCGCCCCGAACAGCGACGCCTTGGATGTGTCTTGAGAGGCTGCGACTCGACGCTGCTCGGCAACCGCGTGGAGTCGGTCGCCGAGGTTCTGCGCATTCGCGGCCGAAGCGGCGAGTATGGAGAGCGCGAGAGATCCGATCAACGCACCAGCCCCCCACACGGACGGCAGAGTCGTCGACCGTCCCGACGAGAAACCCGCTGAGAAATCGGACGCGCATCGCATGAAGAACCTCCGTAAAGCCAGAGCCGCCCTAAGGCCGCCGAAGTCCGCCCAAGGCGGAATAGCTGCAGCCAACCGCAAGCAACTGCCACCGACTGCACGAAGCAAAAGAGGTCGTCAACTCTGACGACCCCCGCAGAAGCAGCGCCTCAACCATGTCAATATACGGACGTCCGGGACGGCACCAATAGACTGTTTGTCAATTTGTTCATCTTGTTCATCAGGCAGGCGGCTTCGCCACGCTTTCCGGGCTTGCCGGGGGCGGGCCATTCCCCGCTGGGGCACCCTCGGGAGCGATCGCCGTCTCGGCGGGTCGTTTGTGTCCCGCGAGGCCCCAAGGATCGGCATCCAGGGCCGCGACATCGACGAGGATCGACATTGCGTTGGCGAGCGTGAACTGTTCGCTGTCCCAGAGCGCTTCGCGGACGCCGCCCTCAACCCGGCTCGGATTGCGATAGAAGCCGGCGAAGTCGGCGGCGATCGTGAGCTCTTGGCTGAAGCGCAGCAGTGCGATGAGCCGCTCGCGGTACTGGGGGAGTTCGTTCTCGGGCACGGATCCGGGAAACGACAGAATGCTCGCGAGCGCGAGACCGGGGCGCAGCGACTGGCTGGTGACACCTGCGCTCCGCTCGCCCGTGAGTCGGAAACCTCCGCGCAGGTCGTGCTCTGCAGCGCGATCCGAGAAGCCGGACTGCGCGGCAAACAGCAGGTTCGCGATCCCGCGCGCGGTATCGGCATGCGCGAGTGGCTCACCGGTCGCGCGCGTGTAGGCGATTTCGGCGATGACGAGCCACGCCAGATGACTGATCAGCTGATTCGGCTCGGCGCTCGACCATGCGGCGTCGAGCCCGACGCGGACATCGGATGCGGACGCGAGGCGCCGCTCGGTACCAAGCGCAAGTGCAGCGGCCATCGCGCTCATCGGCCGCTCGCCGGGATTGCCGCGGTTCAGGCGATCTTCAAGCTTCTCGCGGGCAATCGCGCCGGCGTCCTGAACGGCGGCGCTGATTTCGGGATCGTTGCCGAGCAGCTCGAGCGCGCAGACGACGCCGGCCATCGCTGGCACCGCCACCATCGGTTGACTTTCCAGCGGACCCACGACCGTGAGATCCTCAAGCAAACGACGCGCGAAGTCCCGCGCCTCCTCTCGTTCTGCAGCAGTGAATGATGATGACGCGGCAATCGCCGCAGCCCCCCACGCTGCAAACGCCTGATCCGCGGCCGGGGCTACGACGGGGTCGTACAGATCCTTCGTCGGGATGTAGTTGCCGAACAGACCGGTGCCTGCGGGAAGTCCGTCCGCGCCGTCACGCGGAGGAAGCGATCGGATGAATCGCCGCAGGGTGGCCATTGCATGATCATGGACGGACGTCGGCGTCACGTCCGCGTCGCTCACACGGACGATGCCGCGGCCGCGCACGCTCGGTGACTGATCCGGGCGCAGCTGAGCCAGTCGCAGCGTTTCAAAACGAAATACGCCGACGGGTTCGATGCGTCCCAGCTCCGGGAGATCCCGCGCGGGCAGGCCGGCTTCGCGCACCAGCCGCTCGAGCGTCCCGAGCGGATTGCGCGCGGTGTTGCTCGCGAGCGTACGCCCCGGAAATGCGACGTGCCACGACACATTGCCCGCCTGGCCGCGGCGCAGCGCGATTCCGTCGAGACCGCGCTCGATGCGCTGGGCACATTCATCCAGCGTTCGACCAAGCAGCGGTTCCGGCCGGCCGGCACATTCCAGTTCGAGCGTCAGGCGTGCGCCAGCTGCGTCGCGGACCGCAGGATCGAGTCCGCGAATCACCTCGTCACCGAGTGCAGCGCCGATCGCACGCGCCATCGCGCGGCGCAGCATCTGATCGTCACCAACCGACCGCCAGTCCTCGCCGACGCCGACGATCCGTCCCTCGTGCCGGAGAATCGCGCAGATGCCCCGCACCCCTGGAAGCGGCCACTTGGCCTCGGTCGCGCTCGGATCAGGCGCTGCGAGCGCCGAGACCCACTCGCGCGCGGCGATGTAGCCGTTGACGCACGACGCGATGTCCGGTTCCTTCGGCGAGCCGAGCGGAGGCGGGGTCAGAGGCGGCGGAAGCGCCGTCGCGGGCTTCGGATTCTCGGGCGTCGACACGCCCGATTGCGCGAGCAGCGGCGAAGCCGGCACAGCACTGACCGCAGCAAGTGCTGCAGCGACGACACAGGTGGTGAAAGTGCAACATCGCATGTGGATTCGACGCATCAGGCGTCACCATCAGAACTCGGCGACGTGCTCGATGGCGTGTCGCACTGACATTCGGACCTTCGTCTACGACCTTGGGAGCATCCGTTTCGATGCATTCTCGCACGACCAAAGGCTGACGGCACTCATTGGCACGGGCTTTGATCCTATCGAGTCAGCGTCGCTCGCCAAGCGACCGACTGCGGCTCGCGATCACCAGTGCGATCAGAACCCGCCGTCGACTGAAAAGCGTAGCCAAAGACTTGATAGACAGAGAGAGGGAGATCGAAATGCTCGCGACCATGACCTTACAGATGCTCCGAATCGAACATCGCACCCACCGCGTCCTGATCCTGACACTTCTCGCTTTCGCCGGCCTCTGCTGAATCGGACCTTTCCTTCACATCCTTACGGGTCCTCGCTCCAACGACGACCTTGCCTTGAAGAGAGGCCAACGGGCGCTCCGCGACATTCACTGTCGTGGGGCGTCCCGTTGTTTGCGAGCAGTCGCGCGCCGTCAGGCGCCGGCGAGCGCAGGCTCTGAGCGATGTGGCGACGCGAGATCGTCCGCAGTCTCGTCCTGCGCAGTCTCGTCCTGCTGTGCCCGGTGCTTGCCCGGGAGCAGCATGTAGATGGAAGGCACGACGAACAGCGTGAAGACCGTCGAGATGATCATGCCGCTGACGAGCACGATGCCGATCGAGTTTCGCGCCAAAGCGCCGGCACCGGCTACGAGCACGAGCGGAAAGTGGCCAACAGCCGTCGCCACGCTTGTCATGAGAATGGGCCGCAGACGAGTCACGGCGGCTTCGCGGATCGCCGCGGACTTCTCGAGTCCTTCGCTCTGCAGGTGGTTCGCGAACTCGACGATCAAGATGCCGTTCTTCGCGACGAGTCCGACCAGCGTGATCAGTCCGACCTGCGAGTAGATATTCACGGTCGTCCAGCCGAGAAACGTGAACACCAGCGCGCCGCTGATCGCAAGCGGCACGGATCCGAGCAGGACGATGAGCGGATCGCGGAAACTTCCAAACTGCGCTGCGAGAACAAGGTAGATGAGGCCAAGCGCGAAACCGAGCGTCACCGCAAGCGACGCGCCTTCCTGGCGAAGCTGACGCGATTCGCCCGCGTAGTCGATGGAGTATCCCGGGGGGAGCATCGCGCGGGCTGCGTCTTCGAGCGCGACGAGCGCCTCTTCCTTCGTCACGCCGGGGGCGACGCCGCCGAAGATCTTGAAACTGTTGTTCTGCTGAAAGCGATTGAGCGTGCGCGGTGCCGCGATTGTCTCCAGGTGCATGATGGAGGAGACGCTGACGAGCCCGCCGCCGGTGGTGCGGATCTTCATCTGCAGCAGCTGATCGGGAGTCGCTCGCGCCTCGTCGGTGACCTGCGGGATCACCTTGTAGCTCCGCCCCTGCAGATTGAACCGATTGACATATCCGCCGGACAGCATGACCGCGAGATCGCGCCCCACAGACGCCAGATCAAGGCCCATGTCGGCGACCTTCTCACGGTCGATCACGATGCGCGTCTGCGGCTGATCGATCTTGAGATCCGTGTCCGCGAACAGAAACTTGCCGCTGCCGAAGGCCGCGCCGATGAGCGGTCCCGTGTGCGCGGCCATCTCTTCCGGCGAATCGGAACTCGTCACGATCAATTCGACGTCGAACTGTCCGGCGCCGGGAAGCGGCGGCGGGAGAATCGGAAATGCCTGAATGCCCGCGATGCCGGACACCAGGCGATACGCATCGGGCAGGATCTCTTTCGACGTGCGCGTGCGTTCATCCCAAGGCACGGTCTGCATGCCGCCGAAGCCGGACGACGCCGACATCAGGACGCGCCACACAAAGTTTGTTTCGGGAATCGCCGTGAGGGCCTCCGCCATTTCGGTGACCGCTGCGCGCGAGGCATCGAGTGACGAATCAGGCGCGGCCGAGAGCACGAAGAACAGGCCTCCTTCGTCCTCCGTGGGAGCAAGTTCCTTGCTGGAAAACATGTACAGCGGCGCCGCAGCGATGGCGATGAGGACAGCAGCGATCGCCATCGTCCAGCGCAACGTCAGCGTGACATCGAGCGTCCGCGCGTAGACGCCGCGCAACCATCCGAAGATCCCGTTGACGAACCGCGTGAACCGTCCTTCGCGGCCGTGCGCCGGCACCAGCATCGCGCTCATGATCGGTGACAGCGTGATCGCGACGATGCCCGATACGACGACCGATGCTGCGAGTGTGAACGCGAACTCCTTGAAGAGCACGCCGGTGAGTCCGCCTTGAAATCCGATCGGCGCGTAGACGGCAGCCAACGTAATCGTCATCGAGACGACTGGTGCGAAGAGCTCGCGCGCTCCGGTCAGGGCCGCCTGAATCTTCGACTTTCCTTGACGGATGTGCCGCTCAACGTTCTCGACCATGACGATCGCGTCATCGACGACGAGGCCGACCGACAGCACAATGGCGAGGATTGTCAGCAGGTTCAGTGAGAACCCGAGGACCGTCATGAAGATGCAGGCGCCTGCGACGGAGATCGGGATCGCCACGAGCGGGACGAGCACGGTCCGAATGGAACCCATGAAGAGAAAGACGACGAGCGCGACGATGCCGACAGTCTCCGCGAGCGTCTTCGCGATCTCCTTGAGCGCGTTGCGCATGTAGTACGTGCCGTCGTAGGCCAGTTCCATCTGGACCCCGTTCGGCAGCGACGGCCGGAGCTCGTCCATCGCCGCGCGCAGTCGTGACGCCACTTCCAGCTCGTTGGCGCGCGGAAGCGGCCAGACGGAGAGATAGATCGCCGGGTCGGAGTTGAAGCCTGCCTCGCCCATCGGTTCTTCGCCGCCAAGTTCCACCCGCGCCACATCGCGCAGCCGGACGATGGCGCCGGAGCGCTCGCGCACGATCAGCGATTCAAACTCGGCCGGCGAACGCAGATCAGTATCAGTGAGCAGATCAACCTGGACCTCGGCACCCTTCGTGCGTCCGACAGCCGCGATGAAGTTGTTGCGCCGCAGCGCTTCCCACACTTCAGTCGGCGAGACGTCCAGCGCAGTGAGCCGGCTTTCGTCGATCCAGATCCGCATCGCAAGATTGCGCGAACCTTCGATGCCGACGCGCTGCACACCGTCCAACGTCGTGAGCCGCGGCTGCACCTCGCGGGCGAGGTACTCATTGAGATGCGTGAGATCGAGCGTCGTGCTCGTGAAGCTCAAGTAGAACGTCGCGAACGGCCGGTCGGCGCGCTGAATCTGAATGACCGGCGACTCTGCTTCCGGCGGCAGTTCGCTGCGCACCTGGTTGAGCCGCGCACCGATCTCGGCGAGTGCGTCGTTGCTGTCGTGATTCAATCGCAGGCGCACGGTGATCGTGCTCATGCCAGCGGTGCTCGAGCTCTCGATGTAGTCGATGCCGTCGATCGCCGAAACCGCCTGTTCGATCGGTGTCGTGATGAACCCGCGGATCGTCTCGGCGCTGGCGCCGATATACGGCGTGGTGATGAGGATCGATGTCGATTCGATCCGCGGATACTGGCGGATAGGCAGGCTGCCGATGCAGCGCCAACCCACCGCAAGAATGATCAGGTTGATGACGGCCGCAAGCACGGGCCGCTTGATGAAGATGTCTGTGAACGACGACATGTGAGGTGAATCGCGGAGCGATCAGTGCGGGGGAGTGGCGGGCGCGGGCTCGTTCGAAACGTCGTTGACTCCGGCGCCGTCGCGCAGCTTGAACGAACCCGCCGCGGCGATGCGCTCGCCTGGCTCGAGCCCCTCGAGCACGATGACGTCCGCGCCGACCGTAGGTCCGAGCGTGACGAAGCGCTGTTTCGCGACCAACGTGTCTGGCTGCTCGCCGGGAACGATGACGAACACCTGATCTGCAAACGACGATCGGCGCACCGCGGTGGATGGAACGACAACACGCGGCTTGGCGTCGTCGACCGGAACGCGAATCGAGACAAACATCCCGGGACGGAGTAGTCCGTTCGGATTCGCGACCTGTCCGCGTACGCGAATGTTCCGCGTTTCATTGCTGACGGTCGCGTCGATCGCAACGACTTCGATCTCGATCTGCTGGTCGCCAAACACCGAGCTCGTCGCAAGCACCACGAGACCGGGGTGAACGCGGGCGAGATACTCCTGTGGAATCGTGAAGTCGAGGTAGATCGTGTCCGCGACTTCTTCGAGCATCACGACCGGCGAACCTTCGGCGAGGTACTGCCCTTCGTGCACCGTACGGATGCCCGCACGAGCCCGGAAGGGCGCCTTGATGACGCGCTTGTCGAGCAGCGCCTGCACCTGAGCGACGCGGGCCTTGGCCTGGTCGACTTCGGCCAGCATGCGATCACGTTCGGCCCGCGCGCGCTCGACTTCCGAGCGGCCGCGGTCGACTTCAATCGCGGTCGCGGCGCGTTCCTTCGCCGCCTCCTCGATGCGCTCAAGCTCAGTTTCCACGAGGCGCAGCCGTGCATCACCGACGGCGACACTCGCTTCCGCTACGCGCACAGCGGCCATCGCCGCGTCGTGATCGGCGCGGTCCGTCGAGTCGTCGAGTGTCAGAATCACCTCGCCCGCTTCCACGATGGCGCCCGAGTCAAATCGCACAGCCTTGACGGTCGCCGCGAACTCGTTGCTGACACGCACAGAACGCAGCGAAAACGCTGTGCCGACGAGGTCCGCCATGGGACGCCATTCGATGGAACGCGCCTCGACGACGCGGATGGACTCGGGCGGGGGCCCGTGATGCGAGTCATTCGCCGACGCGGCGATCTGCTGCTGCTTGTACAGCGCGAGACCGCCGCCGACGAGTCCGAGTGTCGCGAACACAGCGACGCCCGCGATGATGCTTGCACGATTCATGAACGCTTCCTTTGCTTCCCTGCACGCTTCTTCGCGGCCGCTGCAGGCGCCTTGCGGGCGCCTTTCCTTTCAAGTTTCGTTTCGGGCTTCTGTTCGAGTTTCCGCTCGGGTTTCCGTTCAGGTTTCCGTTCAGGCTTCTTCGGGGGTTTCCGCCCAGTCGCGGATGCCACCACCGCATGATCAAGACATCCCTGCAACGCCGAGCGAACTCCCGCCAGACGCTGCGGCGTCCACTCGGACAGGCCGAAGATCCAGTCAAACCACAGCCCGTTCGCGGCGAGGTGAATCGCCTCGCCCACGCCGTTGGGCACACCGTCTTTCGCGAATCGCGCGAGCATTTCGCGCTGGGCGGCGCGCAGCGGTTCGACATGC
The DNA here is from genome assembly GCA_034439815.1 of Phycisphaerae bacterium. Lineage (GTDB taxonomy): Bacteria > Planctomycetota > Phycisphaerae > Phycisphaerales > SM1A02 > JAEUIT01. Next base: position 9,252 of record JAWXBD010000094.1, on the reverse strand, counting down.
TTGCGATTGTCGACGAGGGCGGCGACAAGGACGACGCTGCTGCGCCGCATCGCGTCCGTCCAATGGTCGGTGCACGAAAGACACGTGTTCAAAATTGCACGGACGGCGCGGCCCGGGCCGACCGGCTGCTGCTCAAGTCCCTCCGCCGTGTCACAGCGCCATTCATCGATCTTGCGGCGCACCAATGCGGAGATCAGCGCGTCCTTGTTCGGATAGTGATGGAGGAGGCCACCCTTGCTCAGCTTCGCTTCCTTGGCCACGGCGTCAAGGGTGAGTGATCCGATGCCGTCGCGCAGCACGACCTCTTCGGCAGCATCCAGCATGCGATCACGGCTGATCTCGCTGGAGGGCGCGGAGGGAGCAGACTTCTTGGGTCGGGGCGGCATCGGGGGGCGAAGCATACCGACCAGACGGTCGGTCGGCAATCCACTCGACGCACGATGCGGAAGAATGTTTCTGGGAAGGACCGGTGCCAGTTCGAAGTGTTGCTCGATGACCCGCCGGGCAGTGAATTGAGGCGCATTCGGTTACGGCTGCATCCATCGCCCCGCCTTCCACGTGTACGTCCGCTCCACTCTGACGACGACGCCGTGAGTTCCCTCGCTGAGCGCGGGCAGCGTCGACTCCGGCTCCATCGAGACTCCGTCAGAACGCATCGGTCGGTTGCCATCGCGCAGGCTGAGCGCCTGTTCCTGACCGTCGATTCGAATCGAGAGAATTCGGTCGACGACGTTCCCGGTCGCCTTCGGCTTCGTCTGTTCGCTTGGCGTGCCGGAGCTAAACGTGACGTCCAACGGTCCCGATCGCAGTGGCACCGCGAATGGTCGATTTGCTTCGACGATGTGGAGTACGAACGGCGCTGGCGGTCCACCGACCTTGTCGAGCAGTGCGATCGCGGTCGCCTCGTCGAGAGTCCCGCGCGCCAGATGCACACCCAAGACGGAGAGAAACGGCGAGTTCCGAGACCATATGGGGTGCTGCGACTCGGACAGAGCCGCTTGCACTCGCGGATCAAGGGCCGCGCGAGTCAGCGCGGTCAGCTCGGTCTCCGAAAGTCGACCGTCATTCGCCTCATAGGTCAGGCGATGAAACGCCCAAGAGCGGGCGACGCCGGAGAACGAATGCTGCACGACCGTCGACGGTCAGGTTGGCTGCGCGGACTCCGCGTGCGCAGCAGAAGTGTGCGGCAAGGCCCCGACATGTTGTTCGTCGCAGTGGGACAGCGAGTGCGCAGCCCTCGCGCTGACCCTCTGCCCGACTCGAGCTGCTGAGAAGTTCGAATCGCGCGTTGCGGGATCCCGGCCTCGGTTGCGGGGCGCGAACGGGTGTGTCGTGCGTCAGGAGCCAACTTGGCCACGCACATTTTCTGCGCAACCGCCGTTCTCGTCGGTCGCCACCTCGGGCGTGGTATGTTTCTCGCCGTCGCAGGCGGGTGGCGGCGCCGCCGCGTTGGGTCGTCCGGGTGATTGGCGCTGCCTTCCGCATCGTCGGCAAGGGTCGCCGACGCCACCATGCCACGATTCCAACGGGATCGGGCGTTGCCGCGCGGCGCGACCAATGGCCGCACCCATGTCGACGCCTTCCTCAGCCGGTTTCAGGTTGCCGAACTGCTGTTGAGATGCAGATCGACGGGCGACGAAGCGCGGTTGACCGGGTGCCATCACCGCAGAGATGCGTGTCCAAGATGCCCCTAGAATTCCCAAGTGGCCCTGCCCCTCGGCCCAGCCGCGTCTGCTCGCGGCCGGTCGCACTGGAGGAGTCTCGCAGCGAGTTAGAGGAGTGCTTGGATGGGACGAGAACCGCTGGTCGAGGATATCCAGAACTACGCCCAGAACATCGTCGACACGGTGCGCGAGCCGCTCCTGATCCTCGACGCCACGCTGCGCGTCCGGTCCGCCAACCGCGCCTTCTACCAGACGTTCCGCGTCTCGCCCGGGGAGACTGAAGGCCGCCTCATCTACGAACTGGGCAACGGCCAGTGGGACATCCCCGACCTGCGGACCCTGCTGGAGGACATCGTCCCCAAGAGCTCCGTCTTCGACGACTTCGAGCTCGAGCACACCTTTCCGGTCATCGGCCGCCGGGTGATGCTGCTCAACGCCCGCAAACTTCAGGCTGGCCACCACGGCGAGCTACTCGTCCTGGCGATGGAGGACGTGACCGAGCGGCGGCGCTCAGAGGCGGACCTCAAGGCTATCGAAACCTACGCCCAGAACATCGTCGACACGATGCGCGAGCCGCTGCTGATCCTCGACGCCACGCTGCGCGTCCGGTCCGCCAACCGCGCCTTCTACCAGACGTTCCAGGTCTCGCCCGGGGAGACCGAGGGCCGCCTCATCTACGAACTGGGCAACGGTCAGTGGGACATCCCTCACCTGCGGACCCTGCTCGAGGACATCGTCCCCAAGAGCTCCGTGTTCGACGACTTCGAGCTCGAGCACATCTTTCCGGTCATCGGCCGCCGGGTGATTCTGCTCAACGCCCGCAAACTCCAGGCGGGTCACCACGGCGAGCTGCTCGTCTTGGCCATGGAGGATGTGACCGAGCGCAAGCAGGCGGAAGAGGCACTGCTCAAGGCCGGCGCCTTGCAGAGCGCGATCTTCAACAGCGCCAACTTCTCAAGCATCGCCACCGACGACAAGGGTGTCATTCAGATCTTCAACGTCGGCGCCGAGCGCATGCTGGGCTATACCGCCGCGGAAGTCATGAACAAGATAACCCCGGCCGATATTTCCGATCCGCAGGAAGTAGTCACGCGCGCCAAGGCCTTGAGTGCCGAGCTTGGAACCGCGATCACGCCGGGGTTTGAGGCCCTGGTGTTCAAAGCCTCGCGCGGGATCGAGGACATCTACGAGTTGACCTACATCCGCAAGGACGGCAGCCGCTTCCCGGCCATCGTTTCGGTCACGGCGCTCCGCGACGCACAAGGGGGGATCATCGGTTATCTGCTCATCGGCACCGACAATACCGCGAGGAAGCAGGTGGAGGCCGAGCGGCTGCTGCTCGATCAGCGCGTGCGCGATCAACAGTTCTACACCCGCTCGCTCATTGAATCAAACATCGACGCGCTGATCACCACCGATCCGCGCGGCATCATCACCGATGTGAAGAAGCAGATGGAGGCGCTCACGGGATGCACGCGCGACGAGCTCATCGGCGCACCGTTTAGGGACTACTTCACCGACCCGGAGCGGGCCGAAGCCGGCATCAAGCTGGTGCTGGGCGAGGGCAAGGTCACCGACCACGAGCTCACCGCGCGGGCCAGGGACGGCAAAGAGACCACGGTGTCCTACAACGCGAGCACCTTCCACGACCGCGACCGGAAGCTGCAGGGGGTGTTCGCCGCCGCCCGCGATGTTACCGAACGCAAGCGCTACGAACAATCATTGCAGCAAGCCAACCGCGCCAAGAGCGTCTTCCTGGCCAATATGTCGCACGAAATCCGCACGCCCATGAACGCCATCCTCGGGTTCTCCCAGTTGATGCTCCGCGACCAGCACCTCACCCCGCGGCAAAGCCAGTACCTGGGAACCATCAACCGCAGCGGCGAGCATCTGCTGGCCTTGATCAACGACATCCTGGAGATGTCCAAGATCGAAGCGGGCCGCACGACCCTAAACCTCTCCACCTTTGATCTGCCCGACCTGCTCAAAGACCTGGAGATGATGTTCCGCGTCCGCACGGATGAGAAGAAGCTCTCGCTCTCGGTCGAGATGATCGGCGATGTCCCGCAGTACATCGTCGCCGATATCAACAAGCTGCGTCAGGTCTTCATCAACGTGTTGGGCAATGCCGTCAAGTTCACCGTGCAGGGTGGCGTCGCCTTGCGCGTGCGCGCGACCGCGAGGGCGCGACGGGCCCCTTTCTCCGGGTCGAGGTCGAGGACACCGGGCCGGGTATTTCGGCGGACGACCAGGAGAGGCTGTTCCGTCACTTCGAGCAGACCAAGACCGGGCAACAGGCCGGCACCGGTACAGGGTTGGGATTGGCCATCAGCCGGGAGTTTGTTCGCCTGATGGGAGGGGCCATCACGGTGACCAGCCAAGTTGAGAAGGGCAGCGTGTTCGTCATTCAGCTCCCCCTTAGAGAGGGGGAGGCCAATGCGGTTGAAGCGAAAGACAAACCCCGGCGGGTCCTGAAACTCCAGCCCGGACAGGCCACGTGCCGGGTGCTCGTGGCCGATGATGTCGAGGAAAATCGCCGGCTCCTTGCAGGCCTCCTCGGACCTGTGGGTTTCGAGATCCGGCTGGCGACCAACGGAGCGGAAGCCGTCCATGAGTTTGAGCAATGGCGGCCCCATCTGATCCTGATGGATTTCCGGATGCCGGGAATGGACGGCCATGAGGCGATCCGCCGGATCCGGGCCATGGCCGGTGGCAAGGATCCGAAGATCATCGCCGTGACTGCCAGTGCGCTGGACGAGAACCGGCAGCAGTTGATGGACATCGGCGCCGACGATTTTATCGGCAAGCCGTTCAGGGAAGCCGAGCTGTTCCAGAAGGTTCACGCCCACCTGGGCGTGGAATACGTTTACGCCGAGGATGCTGGGGCCGCCACGGCGGATGAAGCGGCCGTGCTCACACCCGAGTCGCTCGCGGGCTGGCCGCAAGAGGTCATCCGCCCGATGCGTGACGCCGTCATGACGGCGGACCTGGACCAGCTGCTGGCCGAGATCCAGGAGGTTGAAGCGCGCGATCCCCGAGTTGCCCAGGGGCTGCGCCGGTTGGCCGAAGGCTTCCAGTACCAGAAACTTCTTGATTTGTTCAACACAAGAGTCTCCATTGAATCCCGCGATGCCTGACGGTGGTGCCGGTCAACCCGCCAGCATCTTGGCAGTGGACGACACCCCCGCGAATCTCCAGGTGCTGTCGGGGATGCTCAAGGACCGGGGGTACAGGGTCCGTCCCGTTCCCAGCGGCAAGCTGGCGCTGCTGGCGGCGCGGCGTGATCCCCCGGACTTGATCCTGCTGGACATCAATATGCCGGAGATGAACGGCTACGAGGTGTGTGAACATCTCAAGGCCGACGACACGCTGAGGGGAATACCCATCATCTTCATCAGCGCTCTCACGGAGCAACTGGACAAAGTGAAGGCGTTTGCTAGCGGGGGCGTGGACTACATCACCAAGCCGTTTCAGATGGAAGAGCTGCACGCGCGTGTTGAGACGCATCTGAAGCTCCGCCGCCTGCACGTCGAGTTGGAGGAAACCAACGCGCGACTGGCGAAGGCCAACGATCGGATGTACCGGGACCTGAAAGCCGCGGCAAAGATCCAGGAGACGCTCCTGCCCCGAGAGGCTCCTCGCGTTCCGGGAACGGCCTTCGCTTGGGCGTACCGACCCTGCGACGAACTAGGCGGCGACGGCCTGAACATCATCCCATTCGGCGATGGCGAGGTTGGCCTCTACATCCTGGATGTCAGCGGCCATGGCGTCTCGGCGGCCCTGTTGTCGGTGACGCTCAGCCGTCTCCTCTCGCCGCCCTCGCAGCCGTCCTCGATTCTGATCCGGAATCGAGAGGCTTCCGATCGGCTCGACATCACGCCGCCCGCCGTGGTCGCCGCCCACCTGAACCGGCTCTTCCCGTTCGACTCGGCGACCGAGCAGTTCGCAACGATGGTCTACGGGATCCTGAACGCGGCGACCGGGGAGTTCCGCTACGTCTCCACCGGCCACCCCGGCCCTGTGCATCTGCCCTCGGGCGGCCATCCTGTGATACTGGAGAGCCCCGGGTTCCCGATCGGCTTGGCAGACGACGCCTACGAGGAGCGGTCGGTCCGCCTGGGGGCGGGAGACCGCCTGTACCTCTACTCTGACGGCGTTTGCGAGGCGATGGACCCCACTGGTGAACAGTTTGGTCACGGACGGCTCCTGGAGGCTATCAGCCGAGGCGGGTGCGAATCCCTCCAAGAGGGTCTGGCTGCTCTCCTCGCGGGTGTCGAGCGGTGGCACGGATCCGAGAGACCTCAGGACGATATCTCTATCCTGGCGGTCGAGCTCGTACCGCCGGACCCGCGCGGGATAAGCAACAAGTCCCTTCCGCCTCCTGATGCAAACTCAGGGGCTTGTTGAGCTCGCGCCGGGTGCGCGGTTGCCGGCTCGGTGTCGTGCTCGGGCGAAGCGATGAAGACATCTCTCGAGGCCACACATGTCCCGAAGCCGCGCCATCGGCCGGATTCCACCCGCCGGCGACGGTCGATCCGCGTCACATGTCGCGTTGGGGCGAGCTCAGGGCGGCAAAGCTCCTGAATCGCCGGGTTTCGCCTCATGTCGGCGCATGCGGGACGAAGAGGTGTCAGGATCGAGTGGCATGAAGCCAACGCAGTGCGATTCATAAGTGCTTTTGCAAGGCGCACTTGTGTCATTGAGCGCCCAAAACCGGCCACTCATGAGCGCCTGAAAACCGGCCACCTAGAGGCGGTTCGCGCCCAAGCTCCCGTTCCGCCGTGCGCATGGTGCGTGGGGGGTCGAGGGAGATGGCACGGCGAATCGGCTGAAGATGCCAAGAGACTGTGTGTTCTGGAACTGCATCGACAGGGCTGGTCCTTCCGGAGGATCGCGCGAGCTGGGCGTGCATCGAGAGACAGTGGCGGCGCATGTGCGTCGCGCTGGCTCTGAGGCAAAACCGGCCCCTTCGACGTTCGCTCAGGACGCGCGATGAGCACGGCGTCGAGTTCAGCTACCACTCGGTGCGTCGGTTCGTCGCGGCGCCGGGACGCGCGACGCCGGATCCGTTCCGACGCATGGAGTGCGGGCCCGGCGCCGAGGTGCAGGTGGACTTCGGGAGCGGACCGACGATCACGGTCGAGGGTCGAAAGCGTCGCACGCATGTGCTGCGCGTGGTGCTGAGTCACTCGCGCAAGGGCTACTCGGAGGCGGTGCTGCGGCAGGATGCCGAGTCATTCATCCGAGGGATCGAGAATGCCTTTCGCTCCTTCGGCGGCGTGCCGCGCGCGGTCGTGGTCGACAATCTCAAGGCGGCGGTGCTGAAGGCGGACTGGTTCGATCCGGAGCTGAATCCGAAGATCGCGGCGTTCGCGAGGCATCACGGCACGGTGATCCTGCCGACGAAGCCGTACACACCGCGTCACAAGGAGAGCACGGTCGCCGACCGGCGCGTGCATGGCACGACGCGAAAGCAGGTCGGCGAGCACTTCGAGTCGGCGGAGCGCGCAGCGCTGCTGCCGCTGCCGGCCGGACGCTTTCCATGCTTCCGCGAGGCGCGTCGACGAGTGCATCGCGACGGCCATGTCGAGGTGGCGAAGGCGTACTACTCGGTGCCGCCGGAGCATCTCGGTCGCGACGTCTGGGCACGTTGGGATGGACGCGTGGTGCGCATCCTCGACTCGCGGCTGACGCAGATCGCCGTGCATGCGCAGTGTGAGCCAGGCCGGCACAGCGCACAGGACGGTCACATCGCCAGTCGCAAGATCTCCCCGGTGGAGCGCGGTGCGGCACATCTGATCTCCCGTGCCGGCCTGATCGGCCGCCATGCGGAGCAGTGGGCGGCGCAGGTCATCGCAGAGCGGGGCGTGGAGGCACTCCGCACGATCGCCGGGCTGCGTTCGCTGGCCGGGCGGCATCCGGCGGCGCAGCTCGAGCGCGCCTGCAGGGTCGCTGCGGGACATGGTGCCCATCGTCTCCGCGACCTGCGTCGGCTGATGCAGGCAGCAGAGCAGGCGATCGAGCAGCAGTCATTCGAATTTCTCAGCGAGGATCCGCTGATCAGACCGCTGGAGGAGTATCAGCGACTGGCCAGCCGGGCGTTTCAGCGCGGATCAGCGCGGATCAGCGGTCGCGACGCGATGAGCGCGTCGTGCGCGGACGCGCATCACCATCGGGCGCGCGAGCGTCCACCATCAAGAAGGAGCATGACGGGATCGATCCGTGAATCGACGCGCACCGCGCTTCGGCGCCTGCGTCTTTCAGGCATGAGCGAGACGCTCGAGACGCGTCTCGCCGAAGCCGCAGGCAACCGCCTGGGCCACGAGGAGTCTCTCGAACTGATTCTTCAGGACGAGCTGGCCATCCGCGGCGACCGACAGGTGGGTCGTCGGACGGAGGCCGCACAATTCCGCGACCGGCGCTCGCTGGCGGACTTCGACTGGACCTTCAACACGTCGGTCAGGCGCCGACAGATCGAGGATCTCGCCACGTGCCGCTTCGTGCGTGAGGGAGGTGATGTCTTGTTGCTCGGTCCGCCGGAGAGGGCGACATACTGCTACACCTTTCAGCGCTCGGGAAAAAGCGAGGTTTGCGATGGGTGACTCTCGAGACGCGGGCGCCGCAGTCCTTGGCGAAGGTTCTTCACGGCACCCGTCACGGCAGGCAGCTCGAGATCCGCGCGATCGATGATCCATGGCGCGTGAGCTACGGTCTGGCGCGCAGGCAGAAGCCGCTGCCGCATCAGTCCACGCACGAAGCCGACGCTGGTCCCCAGCTGCGCCGCGCTCTGTGCCAGCGTCAGCCACTGCCTTTCCTCAGGCCTAGGGGCCGCGGCGATGCCGTGATGCGTCCGGAGGGAGCGCACTCGCGACTCCGTCCAGGTGTTCTCACGACCGGTGCGGTAGCCGAGTCGATTGAGAATCGCTGCAATGGACATGTCGTTGCAGGTCAGTGCGAGGTTCCGCGTGAGCTCCACGACGTCCCGGTCCGATCGCTATCGGTGTCGACCGGTCCGGTTCCTCTCGACGACGAGCTCGGTGTGCACGCCCCCTGTCCAGTGCAGCGTCATGGTTGCCTGCGGCGGATCGTCCAGTGGCCAAGGCGACTTTGGCCAAGCACCTTTTGAGGCGACCACGCGGCCAGGCGTCCGGCTGTGGCCATGCACCTCTCGAGCCTCGAGCCCACAGGTAGTGGTTCGGTTCCGATCGACCACAAGTTGCAATTCGAGTCACGAAAGGCGCATGGCCAGTTTGGTTCTGACCGTCACGAAACCGCGCGACGCATGCTCCTTGAAATTCGTGGTTCCCCCGCACCTGCGCGGCACGACATGTCGCCCCCTTTTTCCGCCGCCATCCGGGCGTCGGCCAGTTCCTGCATCGTCAATCGCATCTGCTCGTGTCCGTGCTCGAGCACCGCCTGCTCCAGCACCTCCAGTCCGTGGCCGTGCGGTGCGGCATCCATCACGCGGTGCAGCTCCCGGAAAGCGAGGAGCGCACGCTCCGCGATCACCTGCTCCCTGCGGTTCTGGCACTGAACGTTCAGATCAGACATTGTCCGGTCCTCCATGACCTGTGGTCGGCTTTCTCTC